>NZ_CP087106.1:3012500-3312500 GCF_028583545.1 Methylobacterium sp. NMS14P
TGCTCCGTCGGCACCTGAGGTGCGCACGTGCGCACCCGGCGGCATGACGGTAGCCTGGGCCTGTAGTCAGGAGGCCCCATGGACGACATGCCGGAGACGCTCATCGAGCGGGTCGCGATGATGGAGGGCATCCTCGTCGCGGCCGCGACCGGGGGCTCCCCCGACGGGCACGCCTACGAGATCCTCAGGCGCGAACTGCTCCACGACGACGAGGCCAAGGCGCTCCTGCCGGCGTTCGTCCGGACCTCCCGCACGCTCGATGCATTCTGGCCGTACATCAAGGACCGCTACGGCCGGTACGCGGAGCGGCGAGCATTCATTCGCGAATCCTTCACGCCCCTGATGGACCACCTGGAGGGCCGCAACCGGTCCCCCGGCGACGCCGTGGTCAACGATGCGCTCGCTTCGTTCGATGCCGACGGCGTGCATGCGGTCTGGACCAAGGCCCTGGCGCGCCGGACTGCCGACCCCGAGGGCGCTATCACGGTCGCGCGCACCCTGCTGGAGGCGGTATGCAAGCACATCCTCGACGGCCTCGGCATCGCCTACGCGCCCCGGGACGACCTGCCCAAGTTGTACGGCGCCGTCGCCCGCGGGCTGCGGCTCGCCCCGGACCAGCACCGCGAGGAGCCGATCCGTGCCATCCTCGGCGGGGCGATGACCCTGGTGAACGGGCTCGGCACGCTGCGGAACCGGTTCTCGGATGCGCACGCCGACGACCCGCCGACGGAGGAGCGGCCGCGGGTCCGGCCGTCGCCCCGGCACGCCAGCCTCGCCGTCAACGCCGCCGGCGCCATCGCGACCTTCCTCGTCGAGACCTACCAGGAACGCGGCAAGCCCTAGCCGACGGGGCAGGCACACTTTCGAGCCGGACGCCATCAAGTCACTTGATGTCCCCTGCCCGGGGCGTGGCCTGGAACGGGACGCGCGGGCGGTGGCAGCCTCAATCCGTGACGCCTGAAGGACCGGCCGCGAGCCGGTTTCCCGCGCCGCCGACCACCCTGCCGGACATGGCGTCCGAGCGGGGCCTTTCCGCATGCGCCCGCCCGAGTTCCGCCCGAGTAGGAAATCCGCCCGAATGGGGAGGATCCGCTGAGCGGCTAAATACCTGTAGATGCTAGGGAGTGTTTGGTGGGCGCACTAGGGTTCGAACCTAGGACCCGCTGATTAAGAGTCAGCTGCTCTACCAACTGAGCTATGCGCCCGATCGCATCTGCGACCGCCCGGTGGCCACCAAGTCCGTCCGGGGTGGCGGGCTGATACCAACGCGGCCGGGGCCTGTCCACCCCCGGCCGCCTCTTTTTCTCATTCTGCCGCCGCATGCTGTGCATGCACGCGCACGGAATGGGCCGACAGCTTGTTCAGCGCCGAGAGATACGCCTTCGCGGACGCCACTAGCGTGTCCGGATCGGCGCCGCGCGCGGTGACGCTCCGCTCTCCGTCCCGCAGGCGCACCGACACCTCCGCCTGCGCGTCCGTCCCGCCGGTCACGGCGTGCACCTGGTAGAGCTCCAGCTGCGCCTGGTGCGGAACCAGCGCCGAGATCGCGTTGAACACCGCGTCGACCGGCCCATTGCCGTCCGCCTCCTCGATCCGCGTGCCGGTCTCGTCGGCGATGCGCAGCGTGGCGCGCTGCGGTCCGCGGGTGCCGGCGATCACCGACAGGGAGACCAGCCGGATCCGGTCGTGGGCGGTGGCGAGGTTCTCGTCGACCAGCGCCTCGATGTCCTCGTCGTAGACGTGCTTCTTCCGGTCGGCCAAGGCCTTGAACCGGTCGAAGGCGTCCTGGAACTGGTTGTCCGACAGGTGCAGGCCGAGATCCTCCAGCTTGGAGCGGAACGCCGCCCGGCCGGAGTGCTTGCCCATCACCAGGGAGGTTTTGGTCAGCCCCACGGAGGCCGGGGTCATGATCTCGTAGGTCTCGGCGTTCTTCAGCATGCCGTCCTGGTGAATGCCGCTCTCGTGTGCGAAGGCGTTACGGCCGACGATCGCCTTGTTGAACTGCACCGGGAAGTTCGTGGCGTGGCTCACGAGCTTCGAGGCGCGGGTCAGCATGGTCGACTCGACGCCGGTCTCGTAGGGCAGCACGTCCGCGCGGGTGCGCAGCGCCATCACGATCTCCTCGAGCGCGGCGTTGCCGGCCCGCTCGCCGATGCCGTTGATCGTGCACTCGACCTGCCTGGCGCCGCCCTCGATGCCCGCCAGGGAATTGGCGATCGCGAGGCCCAGGTCGTTGTGGCAGTGGACCGAGAACACGGCCTTGTCGGCGTTCGGCACGCGCTCGCGGACGTTCGCGAACATGTCGCGGTACTCCGACGGCGTGGCGTAGCCGACCGTGTCGGGGAGGTTGATCGTCGCGGCGCCGGCCTTGATCGCCGCCTCGACGCAGCGGCACAGGTAGTCGAGCGGCGTGCGGGTCGCGTCCATGGCCGACCACTCCACGTCCTCGACGAGGTCGCGGGCCTGGGCCACGGTTTTCAGGATGATCTCGACGACCTCGTCTTGGCTCTTGCGCATCTGGTGCGCGAGATGGATCGGCGAGGTCGACACGAAGGTGTGGATCCGCGCGCGCTTGGCGTGGCGCACGGCCTCGCCGGCCCGGGCGATGTCGGCAGGGATCGCGCGGGCGAGGCCCGCGATGGTGGCGCGCTTGGTCCGGCGGGCGATCTCCGAGACCGCCTCGAAATCGCCGTTCGACGCGATCGGGAACCCGGCCTCGATGATGTCGACGCCCATCGTGTCGAGGAGTTCGGCGACCGCGAGCTTCTCGTCGAAGGTCATGGTGGCGCCGGGGCACTGCTCGCCGTCGCGCAGCGTGGTGTCGAAGATCAGGATCCGGTCGCGGGCGGAGGCGGTGCTGGTCGTGGTCATGGCATTACCCTGTCGCGGGCCGCCCGGCTCGTGATGGCGCGGCGCGGCGTGGTGCCCTCGCGGGCGGATTCGCGAATGAAAGAACTCCCCTGAAGGCCCAGGCGCGCGCCCGGACGGCCCTCAGGGGCGGGTAAGCAGGAGCGGAAGAAGGAGCCCGGAGCGGCGCGCACGGGACCGAAGCGCCGTAGAGGCGGCGCGGGCGGTCTCGATCGCTGAGCCGGCTCTGGCCAAGGCTCGTCTCTCCTGTCGGCGACCCGCGCGGGACGTTCTCACGGCGCGGTGCCGCCCGTAGGTATCCCTGCGGCGGCCGGAACACAAGCGAGACCGGCGTCAGGACGCGCGGGCCAGGACGGTCACGGTCGGTGCCGCCGCGAGGACCAGCGCCGCGAGGACCAGCGCCGCGAGGACCAGCGCCGCGAGGACCAGCGCCGCGAGATCGTCGCCGACCCGAATCTGCCGGGCGGCCCCGGCCTCGTGCGCGGTTCGACGCGATTCGCCCGAAGGTGCATCTGACCGTCAAGGTGCGGGCGCAGGATCCTCTCGCCGGGACCGTCGCCCAGGACGTCCGGCACAGTGTCCGGCGGCCGGAGCGGACAGGGCCCATCCTCGCGGAAGCGGTCGCCGCCGAGCGGGTGAAGGTCGTGGGCGGCTTTTCCGACATCACCATCGGCCGGGTCGCGGTCCTCTGACCGAGGTCGCGATCTGCCCCGCGTGGGCGCGGGCGGCTTCCCGATGCTTGCCAATGACGGTGCAGCCTCGATAAAGCCCGCCCGCACGTCGAGACCAGAACCGCGAGACCGTCATGGCCAGCTACAAGCTCCTGCTCCTCCCCGGCGACGGGATCGGCCCGGAGGTCGCCGGCGGCATGCAGGTGGTGCTCGACACCCTCAAGGAGACCGGTCTCGCGACCTTCGAGACCGAGACCGACCTGGTCGGCGGCTCTGCCCTCGACGCGCACGGCGTCCCGCTGGCGGACGCGACCCTGCAGCGCGCCAAGGACGCGGACGCGATCCTGCTCGGCGCGGTCGGCGGTCCCAAATGGGCCGGCGTCGCCTACGAGAACCGCCCCGAGGCCGGCCTGCTGCGCCTGCGCAAGGAACTCGACCTGTTCGCCAACCTGCGCCCGGCGATCTGCTACCCGGCGCTGGCCGAGGCCTCGGCGCTGAAGCGCGAGCTGGTCGAGGGGCTCGACATCATGATCGTCCGCGAGCTCACCGGCGGCGTCTATTTCGGCGAGCCCAAGGAGATCGCCACGCTGGAGGACGGCTCCAAGCGGGCGGTCGACACCCAGGTCTACACGACGGGCGAGATCGAGCGGATCACCCACGTGGCCTTCGACCTCGCGGGCAAGCGCTCGGGCCGAGTCGCCTCGGCCGAGAAGCACAACGTGATGAAGTCGGGCGTCCTCTGGAAGGAGGTCGTCACCAAGGTGCACGCCGAGCACTACGCCGACCTGCAGCTCGAGCACATCCTGGCCGACAATTGCGCCATGCAGCTGGTGCGCCGGCCGAAGCAGTTCGACGTTCTGGTCACCGACAACCTGTTCGGAGACGTGCTCTCCGACATCGCCGCCATGCTCACCGGCTCCCTCGGCATGCTGCCGTCGGCCTCGCTCGGCGCGGTCGACGCGAGCGGCCTGCGCCGCGCGCTCTACGAGCCGGTCCACGGCTCGGCCCCCGACATCGCCGGCCAGGACAAGGCCAACCCGATCGCCATGATCGGCTCGCTCGCCATGTGCCTGCGCTACTCCTTCGGCCTCGGCGACGCCGCCGACGCCCTCGACGGCGCCATCACGGACGCCCTGACGGGCGGCGCGCGCACCGCCGACATCGCAGGCGAGGGCTCCAACCCGATGGGCACGCGCGGCATGGCCAGCGCCGTGGCGGACGCGCTCCGCGCACGGGTCGGCTGAGGCACGTCTGCGGCGCGTCGCAGCACCGGGGTCGATCCCCAGCCGCGTGTTTCGACGCATGGCGGTCGGGCGCGACCTTCGCTATGACGCGCCCATCGAGGATTGGGAGCGTCATGAAGGCCGGAGACGGGGCGTCTGAGCGCGCGAGCGCGGATTTCGGCTACGAGCGCGTTGCGCTCGACGAGAAGCAGGGGCGCGTCGACAGCGTCTTCCACTCGGTCGCCCGCCGCTACGACATCATGAACGACCTGATGTCGGCGGGCCTGCACCGGGCCTGGAAGGCGCAGCTCGTGTCGATGCTGCGGCCGCCGCAGAACCGCGCCTTCGCGCATCTCGACGTCGCCGGCGGCACCGGCGACGTGGCCTTCCGCGTGCTGGCCGCGGGCGGTCCGCGCACCCGCGTCACCGTCCTCGACATCAACGAGTCGATGCTGCGGGTCGGCGCCGAGCGGGCGCGGGAGCGCAAGGTCGACGAGGCCGGCGACCGGATCGCCTTCGTGACCGGCAACGCCGAGGCCCTGCCGCTGCCCGACGCGACCTTCGACGCCTACACGATCGCCTTCGGCATCCGGAACGTCCCGCGGATCGAGACGGCGCTCGCCGAGGCGCGGCGGGTGCTGAGGCCCGGCGGGCGCTTCCTCTGCCTGGAATTCTCCGCTGTCGACATCCCGCTGCTCGACCGGATCTACGACGCCTACTCGTTCAACGTGATCCCGCGCATCGGCGCCCGGGTGGCCGGCGATGCCGAGTCGTACCGCTACCTCGTCGAATCGATCCGGAAGTTCCCGACCCGCGGCGCCTTCGCGGGGATGATCGAGCGCGCGGGCTTCCGGCACGTCACCGACCGGGCGCTCACGGGCGGGATCGTGGCGATCCATTCGGGCTGGAAGGTCTCTTGACCGCCGGCGCGCGCGACGGGAGCCAGCACCGGTGATCAGCGCGGCCGTCAACCTGTTCCGCGGCGCGCGGGTCGGCTTCGTGCTGGCCCGCGAGGGCGCCCTCGCCTTCGCCGACCCCTCCGAGCTGCCGCCGCACCTGCGGCTCGCGCTGCGGATCGGGCGCTCTCTGGAGCGGCCGGGCCTCGACGACGGGGCCGCGCGGCTGTCGGCGGCCATGACCCGCCTCGGCCCGTCCTACGTGAAGTTCGGCCAGTTCCTGGCGACGCGGCCCGACATCGTCGGCGTGCGCGCGGCCTTCGACCTGGAGAAGCTGCAGGACCGGGTGCCGCCCTTCCCGCAGGCGGTCGCGCTCCGCACGGTCGAGGCCGCCCTCGGCAAGCCCGTGAGCGCCCTGTTCGTCTCGTTCAGCGAGCCGATCGCGGCCGCCTCGATCGCGCAGGTCCACAAGGCGATCGTGCAGGATCCCGACGGCACGCAGCGCGCGCTCGCCGTGAAGGTGATGCGGCCCGGCGTCCGTGAGCGCTTCATGCGCGACCTCGAGGTCATGCGCTTCATGGCCCGCGTGGTGCACGCCCTGTCTCCGCAGGCGGAGCGGCTGCGCCCGCGCGAGGTGGTGGAGATCCTCGCCCGCTCGGTGCTGATGGAGATGGATTTCCGCCTGGAAGCGGCGGCCGCGTCCGAACTCGCCGAGAACACCAAGGACGATCCCGACTTCCGCGTGCCGAGGCCGGAATGGGAGCTGACCGCCCGCGAGGTGCTGTCGGCGGAGTGGATCGAGGGGACCCGCCTGCACAGCGCCGCGGAGCTCGCCGCCCAGGGGCACGATCCGCAGACCATCGGGCGGACCATCATCCAGAGCTTCCTGCGGCACGCGATCCGCGACGGCTTCTTCCACGCCGACATGCACCAGGGGAACCTGCTGGTCGACGCCGAGGGCCGCCTCGTGGCGGTGGATTTCGGCATCATGGGCCGCCTTGGCCCGAACGAGCGCCGCTTCCTCGCCGAGATCCTGCTGGGCTTCATCCTGCGCGACTACCGCCGGGTGGCGAAGGTTCATTTCGAGGCGGGCTACGTGCCGGCCCACCACTCCGTGGAGGATTTCGCGCAGGCGATCCGCGCGATCGGCGAGCCGATCCACCAGCGCCGGGCCGACGAGATCTCGATGGCCAAGGTCCTGACGCTGCTGTTCGACATCACGGCCCTTTTCGACATGAGCACCCGCACCGAGCTGGTGATGCTCCAGAAGACCATGGTGGTGGTGGAGGGCGTCGCCCGCTCCCTCGACCCGCGTCTCGACATGTGGACCACAGCCGAGCCGGTCGTGCGCGCCTGGATCGCCAGGAACATGGGGCCGGTCGGCCGGGCGCAGAGCGGCCTTGAAGCACTCAAGGTGGTCTCCGACGTCGTCGGTGACATTCCGGACCTCGCCATGCGGTTGAAGCGCGTCCTGGTCCGCCTCGACGAGACCGGGACGGACGACGCCCGCCGGCTGGAGCGCTTCGCCCGCAATGAGCGCTACCGCGCGATCTGGTCGACGCTGGCCCTCTGGGGGATCGCCGTCGGCGCGCTAACGCTGGCGTTCCGGGGTCTCTGACGCGGCACCCGCCCCTGATCCGGGACCAGTACTGCCGCGCCGTCCTGCCGCGCGCGCGTGCTCAGCCGAGCGCGGATGGCGCCGGGGGCGCGTCGTCCGTCGCGGGGACCAGGGCACGCAGCTCGCGGGCGAGTTCGTTGAGTCCGGTCGAGCCCTTGGCGAGCACCCGGTCGGCCTGACCGGCCAGGCGGCGCCGGTCCTCGGCCGTGATGTCCTTGGCGGTGAGCACCACCACCGGAATGTCGCGGCTGTCCGGACGGGCCCGGAGAGCGCGGAGGAACGCGAAGCCGTCCATCTCCGGCATCATCAGGTCGAGGAGGATGAGGGACGGACGTTCCGCCTCGAGGGATTCGAGGGCGCGCATGCCGTTCTCGGCCTCGCGGACCGGGAAGCCCTCGCGCGCGAGATAGGCGCAGACGTGATCGCGCACGTCGGCCTCGTCCTCGACCACGAGGATCGCGCCGTCGCCCGAGGCGAGGCGGAACCGGTCGACGATCTGGCGCAGGCTCCCCCAGTCGATCGGCTTCTGCAGGTAGTCGGTGGCGCCGAGGGAGAAGGCGAGGTTCTGCTCGTCCAGAACCGTCACCATCACGATAGGCGTCGCGCCGATGTCGGGATCGGCCCGGATGGCCCGCAGCACCGCCCATCCGTCCATCTGCGGCATGGTGACGTCGAGGAGCACGGCCCGGGGATGCAGGTTGCGGGCGAGATCGAGCCCGCGCCGCCCGTCCTCGGCGACCGTCACCGCGAAGCCCTCGCGCTCCAGGAAGCGCGCCAGCAGATCGCGGGTCGCGGCGTCGTCGTCGACCACCAGGATCGTCCCGCGGTCGCCGGCATCCGAGGCGGCCGGCTCAGCGTCCTCGCCCGCGCCGGACTCGAAGCGTGCCGGCAGCGTCAGCGTGAAGGTCGTGCCGGCCCCGTCCCGGCTCTCGACCGCGATCGCGCCGCCCAGCATCTCGGCGAAGGCCCGGGTGATCGCGAGGCCGAGGCCGGTGCCGCCGAACCGGCGCGTCGTGGAGGCGTCGGCCTGGGTGAAGCGCTCGAACAGCTTGCCGACCTGCTCCGGCGTCATGCCGATGCCGGTATCGGTCACGGAGAAGCGCAGGGCGCCGTCGGCGCGGGCGACCGCCAGGGTGATCCGGCCGTCCTCGGTGAACTTCGCGGCGTTGCTCAGGAGGTTGATCAGGCACTGCCGAAGCTTGGTGACGTCGGTGTGGGCGCTGCCCAGGTCCGGCTCCAGCTCCAGCGCCAGGGTGTTGCCCTTCTTGGCGACGAGCCCCTCGACCGTGACCGCCACTTCCTGCACCACGCTGGCGACGTCGAAATCCTCCGCGAAGATCTCGACCCGGTCGGCCTCGATCTTCGAGATGTCGAGCACGTCGTTGATCAGGCCGAGGAGGTGGCGGGCATTGGTCTCGATCTTCTTCATGTCGGTGACGAGATCGGCCTCGCCGATATCCTCCAGCTCCTCCTGCACCATCTCGGAATAGCCGATCACCGCGGAGAGCGGCGTGCGCAGCTCGTGGCTCATATTGGCCAGGAACTGGCTCTTGGCCGCGTTGGCAGCCTCGGCGGCCGCGCGCGCGGCCTCGATGGCGGCCTCGGCCTCCTTGCGCTCGGTTATGTCCGTGTGGGTCCCGACCCACTCGCGCAGGGCACCGTCGGGTTCGAGGATCGGGACGGCGCGCACGCTCATGTGCCGGTAGGCGCCGGAGGCGGCGCGGAGCCGATGCTCGGTGGCGTAGGGTTCCAGGCTGGTCACAGCGCTCGCCCACGCGGCGCGAGTGTGCGCACGGTCCTCCGGGTGAACCGCGTCGAGGAAGCCGAGCCCCGCGTAGGCGGCCTCGTCCTGGCCGGTGAAGCGGGTCCAGGCGGTCTGGCGGCGGTGCAGGCTGCCTTCCGGGTTGGCGGTCCAGACGATGGCGGCGCTCGCCTCGATCAGCGAGCGGAAGCGCTCCTCGCTCCGCCGCAATCGGGTTTCCGCGAGGTGGCGGATGGTCTCGTCGACCACCACGAGGCCGACGCCCTCGACGCTTCGGTCGGCCGCCGCGCTCTCCTCGCCCCGGAGCGGATAGAAGCTCATCGAGAAGTGCCGCACGCCTCCCGGCGCCGAGGGGGTCGGCACCGCGACCGGGACGTTCGGCGAGACCAGGCCCTCCTCGAGGGCCGCGGCCAGCTTCGGGGCCAGCTCCCCGCGCAGCGTCGGGAGCATGGCCCAGATCGGCGCGCCGAGATCGGCCCCGAAACCGCGCTCGCTCATGGTGGCGAGCGCCCGGTTCATGTGACGGATCTTCAGGTCGCGGTCGAGGAAGCCGAGCCCGACGGTCGCGTTGGCGAGCACGCCGTCGAGGAGGCGCGACATGCGCAGCGATTCCTGCCGTCGCACCAGGGCGAGGCGCGCCAGCAGCACGATCGCTCCGAGGGCCGCCGCGGCGGAGAGCAGGAACAGCAGGAGCCCGCGCCAGCCCTCGCGCGCCTGCAGGGCGGCGAGCTGCTGCAGGGTCGCGTCCTGGCGGGCCGCCGCCTCGGCGCGGATCGCGTCCATGAGGCGCTTGCCCTCGCCGGTCCGGACGAGGTCGATGGCGGCGTCGAAGCCCCGGTTCCGCCGCGCCTCCACCACCCGGGCGGCGAAGTCGCGCTTCTGCGCGATCAGCCCGGCGAGCGACGGACCGCCGGCCCGCACCGGCTCCTGCGCGGCGGCGCCGAGGCCGGTCAGCTCCGTGTCGATCTTGGTGAGGGCGGCCGTGTAGGGGCGGAGGTAATCCTCGCTGCCGACCAGCACGAAGCCGCGTTCTCCCGTCTCCAGGTCCTTGACCTCGGAGATCAGGCGCTCGATCCCGGCGATCGTCGCGTTCGCCCGGGCGGTCGCGGCCCGGTCGGTCTCGCCGGTCACGTAGTTGGCCGTGCCGCTGCCCAGGGCGACGATCAGCAGGATGAAGGCGGCCGGGGAGCCCAGGAGCCAGCCCAGCGGGCCGGCGCCGCGCCAGTTGCGCCGACGCAGCCCGAAGATCGATCCGGCACGCGACGGGGCGCTCACGTCTCCACCAGCCCGGTGGTGGCGCCCGACGCCTCGGAATCGGGCCGGCCGTGCGGCTGGCCGAGATACTCCCGCGACCGCATCTCGATCAGGCGCGAGACGGTCCGGTCGAACTCGAAGGCCTCGCGGCCGGTCTGTGCGGTGTAAAGGTCCTGCGCTTCCGCCGCCGCGGAGGCCACGAGCTTCACGTGCCGGTCGTAGAGCGTGTCGACCAGCGTGATGAAGCGCTTGGCCTCGTTCCGCTCCGCCTCCCCCATCACCGGGATCCCGTCCAGGATCACCGTGTGGTAGGCGCGGGCGAGCGCCATGTAGTCGGAGGCGCCGAGGGGTTGGCGGCACAGATCGTCGAAGCCGAACCGGGCCACGCCGGTGGCCTGCTCGGGAACCGCCACGGCCCGGCCGTGGACCGTGACCGTCGTCGGGAGGCCGCGGGTCTTGCCGGTCAGGGCCTTGAAGGCGGCGTCGAGGGCCGCGCGCGCCGCCGAGTCGGCCGGCACATGGTAGACGGCCGCGCCTCCGAGCTTCTCGAGTCGGAAGTCGGTCCGCGAATCGAGCCGGACGACGTCCACGCGCTCCTTCAGAGTCGCCACGAAGGGCAGGAACAGTGCCCGGTTGAGGCCGCCCTCGTAGAGCCGGTCGGGCTCGACATTCGAGGTCGCGACGACGGTGACGCCACGCCGGAACAGGTGGTTGAACAGGCGCCCCAGGATCATCGCGTCGGCGATGTCGGTGACGGTGAACTCGTCGAAGCACAGCAGGGTCGCCTCGTCGGCGAGCTGGTCGGCCACCGGGCCGATCGGGTCGTCGCCCTTGACGGTGCCGGCCTTAAGCGCCTGCCGGTAGGCGTGGATGCGCTCGTGCGCGTCGGCCAGGAAGCCGTGGAAATGGACCCGCCGCTTCGGCTCCGGCGCCGACTCGTGGAACAGGTCCATCAGCATGGTCTTCCCGCGCCCGACCGAGCCCCAGATGTAGAGGCCCTTGATCGCCTCGGCCTCGTCCTTGCGGCGGAACAGCCACCCCAGGGCGCTCGTCTTGCTGGCCCGCTTGCGGCGCTGAAGGTCGAGGACCAGCCGGTCGAGGGCGCGCACCAAGTGCGCCTGGGCCGGATCGCGCTCGATGGCGCCGGTGGCCACCAGCGCCTCGTAGCGCTCGTGGACCGGGCCGGGTGAGACCGCGCCGGCGAGCGCCGCCGGCGACGGTGCGATGGACTTGCCGGATCTGTCGTTCACGCCGCCGGTTCCTCGCTGCTGATCGCGGCACCGGTTCGGCACCCCCCGCGCCCGCGTCGGCGGTCAACGACCCGGGGCCCGTTCCAGTGCCGCGCAAGCTCGGCCTGAATCAAGCCCGCGGCCGAACAGCCGCAGGGAAGCGTCCCATCGACGCGTCTCATTGGTCCCGCGCATGGCAGGCACGCGGGCGGCCCAGCACTCTGCTGCATTGCACAATGAATACGGAGATGCGACACCCCGGCGGACTTTTGGGAGGAGCGTCCGGGTCACCCCGCGCGGCAGCGCGCACGAACCGGAGCTTCATCATGGCGGTACAAGCCCTCGATGGGCCGGCCCACACCATCCGGCGTCTCTGGCCGGCGGACCGCGCGGCGGTCCTCGACTACTTCCTGCGGCTGGATCCGGAGACCCGGGCGAGCCGCTTCATGGGCAATGTCAGCGAGGCCGGAGTCCGGGCCTATGCCGCGCAGTCACTGACCGCGGAGGGCGTGATGTACGGCGCCTTCGTGGGCGGCGTGCTGCGCGGTCTCGCCGAGTTGCGGCCCATGGGGCCGGGCGCGTCCCGCTACGCCCTGGGGCCGCACGCGGAGGCGGCCTTCGCGGTCGAGCAGACCTTCCGCCGGAAGGGGATCGGTGCCGCCCTGTTCGCCCGGATCGCCCGCTCGGCGCGGCATCGCGGGGTCAAGGATCTCCACGTCCGCTGCCTGTCGGGCAACGGGCCGATGCTGCGGCTGGCGGCCAAGCACGGGGCGGCCCTGCAGCACGAGGGTCGCGAGATCGAGGGCGCCCTGCACCTCGCGCGTCCGACGCCGTTCTCGCTCTGGTACGAGGGGATCGCGGAAGCGTTCGACTTCACCCTGGCGGCGAGCTTCCCCGAGCGGATGCCGGCCGGGCGCTGAGGCGGGTCCCGCTGCCGGCACCGCGGCCGCCGACCCTCAACCGGCGGTGTCGCCGACGAGTGCGAAAGTCAGGAGATCCACGGACGTCGCCCCGCCGCGCAGGAGCGCCCGTGCGGCCGCGTTGCCGGTGGCGCCGGTGGTCATGACGTCGTCCACGAGGAGAACCCGCCGTCCGCGGACGCGGTGCTGCTCGGCGACCGCGACCCGGAAGGCGCCGCTCAGGTTCTCGGCCCGCGCCGCGCGGCTCAGGCCGACCTGGGACCGCGTGGCGCGCACGCGTACCAGGGCCGTGGCGACGCACGGCCGTCCCGCCGAACCGGCGATCGCCCGCGCCAGCAGGGCGGACTGGTTGAAGCGCCGCCGCCACAGGCGCCCGCGATGGAGCGGCACCGGAACGAGGCACTCGGCCTCGGCGATCAGGGTCCGGCCGCTCGCGGCCATCATCCGGGCCATGACGCCGGCGAGATCGAGGCGGTCCTCGTATTTCAGACGATGGACGAGCCGCCGCGCGACGGCATCGTAGAGGGCGACCGCCCGGGCGCGGCCGAAGACCGGCGGTTCCGCGATCGCGCGGGGCGAGAGGAGCGGGCCGACCCCGAGGTCGACCGCGAAGGGCGTGCCGTAACGCTGGCACACCGGTTCCTCGATCAGGCGCAGGCTCGACCAGCAGGACGGGCAGAAGGCGCCCGGATCGGCGGTGGCACCGCCGCAGCCCGCGCAGGTGGGCGGGTAGACCAGGGAGAGGACCCCGCGCGGCAGGCCGCGCAGGGCCGTGGCGACGGCCTGGAGGACCGTCATGCGCGGAGCGCGCCGCCTCGGGGCCTCGCCTCAGTGCGCCGAGACGGGGCGCGCCTGCGGGGCCATCTGCTGCTGGTCCACTTGGCGGTCGCGGGCATTGGCGCGGTGGCGGCCGATGGCGCAGCCGGCCGCGGCGCCGACGAGGCCGTGATGGCCGGCGTAGTGACCCGCGATGCCGCCGACGATGGCGCCCTTGATGCAGCCTTTCGCCTCGGCGCCGCCCGCGGCGGCCAGGGTGGTGAGGGCCACGGCGGCCCCGACGAGCATGCGCTTCATGATCTGTGCTCCCTGAGAGAACTCGGCCGTTGGGCCGGTTGCAGCAGGAACAGCGACGCTCCCGAGTCGTTCCAGCATCCTAGCGCAGCTCACGAGACCGTGCGCGGGGACGGTGGCGCGGCGCGGTCGCAGATGCCATCTGCCCATCGATGGATGCTCCCGCCGCCCTGTTCGACACGCCCCTCGCCCGCCGCCGCCTCGCTCGGGCCGCGCGCCGCGGCTACCCGGGCTTCCTCCTCGACCGCCTCGTGGAGGATCTCGACGACCGGCTCGGCGCCGTCCTGCGCAGCTTCGTGTCGGTCCTCGACCTCGCCACGCCGCGTCCCGCGGCGACCCGGATGCTCGCCGCCCGCTATCCGGCGTCACGGCAGGTCCGCCTCGCGGCCCTGCCCGAGCCGGGCGGCGACCTGATCGTCGGCGATCCCGAGGCGTTGCCGCTGGCAACGGGGAGCCTGGACCTCGCCGTGTCGCTGCTGGCCCTCCACGCCGTGAACGACCTGCCGGGCACGCTGATCCAGCTGCGCCGCGCCCTGCGGCCGGACGGGCTGTTCGTCGGCTGCCTGCTCGGCGGCGCGACGCTGACCGAGCTGCGCCAGAGCTTCGCCCAGGCGGAGAGCGAGATCGAGGGCGGGGTCAGCCCCCGCGTGGCGCCCTTCGCGGCGGTGCGCGAGGCCGGCGCCCTGCTGCAGCGGGCGGGCTTCGCGCTGCCGGTGGCCGATACCGACACGCTGACGGTCCGCTACGCCGACCCGTTCGGCCTGATGCGCGACCTGAGGACCATGGGCATGACCAACGTGCTCACCGAGCGGCGGCGGACGCCGCTCCGGCGCGCGACGCTCCTGCGCATGGCCGAGATCTACGCCGAGCGGTTCTCGGACCCGGACGGTCGCGTGCGGGCGACCTTCGAGGTGCTGTGGCTCTCGGGCTGGGTGCCGCACGAGACCCAGCAGAAGCCCCTGCGGCCCGGGACCGCGAAGACGCGCCTCGCCGACGCGCTCGGGACCGTCGAACTGAAGCCCGAGGGAGGAAACACGCCATGAAGCTGCCCGGACCGGACCACCCGATCACCGTCGAGCCCGAGTCCCGCCGCGTCCGCGTCGTCGTGGCGGGCGTCGCGGTCGCCGAGACCCGGAACGCCCTGCGGCTGCAGGAGGCTCAGTACCCACCGGTGTTCTACGTGCCGCGGAGCGATATCCGGGCCGATCGCTTCGTCGCTTCGGCGCGGACGAGCCACTGCCCGTACAAGGGCGACGCCCACTATTTCGACCTCGTCGTCGACGGCGATCGGCGCCCCGACGCGGTCTGGAGCTACGGGGACCCGTACCCGGCCGTCGCGGCGATCCGCGACCACGTGGCGTTCTACCCGGACCGGGTCGACGCCATCGTGCTGGAGGACTGAGCCGGCCGCGCGCCCGGTTCAGTCGCGCACGAGGCTCCAGAACCCGTGCTTTCGGCCGTGCGCCTGCCGGAGCGCCGCGCGGTAGGCCCGCGGATCCGGATCGACGTCGCCGGCCGCGAGGCGTCCCGCCAGGGCATCGAGTTCCGCGAGGTAGCGCGCCCCGTGCGGGTAGGCGGCGCTGCGCCCGGTCTCGAGGATGGAGTCGAGGAGACGGCGATACAGGAGCGTCGCGGCCTGGGGGTGATCCTGCGCCAGCGCCTCGGCGACTGGCGCCAGCACCGCGTACTGGTCGCCCTGCCAGGTCTCAGGCCGCGCGACGACCAGCGCGGCCGCGCGGCGCAGATCCGGCCAGCCTGCCAGGAAGGCGAGCGCCCGATGCGGCTGCGGGAAGGCCTCGGCGTGGTCGAGGGCGCGATGGAGCGCCTCCTCGTCCTCGAAATCGGGCAGCTTGGCGAGGAAGGTGCGCAGCATCGGCGCGTCGAGTTCGCGCTCGAACCGGCCCCAGCGCAGGGCCTGCGCCTCGTCGCCCCGGCCGAGCGCGTCGAGGATCTCGATCTCCAGCGCCTGCCGCTCCCGTTCCGGTCCGCGCAGGTCGAAGCCGGCGATCAGGTCGGCCCGGGTGGCGATGCGCAGGCCCGGGTCCTGCATGCGCCGGATCCAGTCCAGCGCCTCGGCAGGGCGCCCGGCGTCGAGGAGCCGCCGGGCGACCGCGACGCGGTTCTCCCGCCCCGGCAGCATCGCGCGTTCCAGAGCGATGAAGGCGTCCGGGTCGCCGCGCCGGTCGGCGATGGCCTGCCGCAGGCGCAGGATCTGGATCCGGGCCGCCTGCCGGTGGTGCGTCGCCTCGCGCCTCGGATTGCCGCCCTGCGGCAGCGCCGCTGCGGCGGCGGTGAGTCGCTCGTCGATCTCGGCGAGGGACGGCTCGGGCAGCCCCGGGATCATGTCGCCCAGGACGGTCCCGAGGGGGCCGAACGGATCCGCTGCGAACGGCTCGACGAGGCGCGCGGCCACGCCGGCGGCGTCCTCCGGCGGCAGGGCGCCGGCGATCTCCACGAAGGCCACGGAGGCGCGGTCGAACACCCCCTGCACGGCGCCGGTGCTGTCGTCCACGCGGTTCAGGACCGCGTCGGCACCGTCGAGGAAGCGCCGGAGCCGGTCGAGCGCGGCCCCCGGATCGAGGGGCCGCAGCTCGTTGAGGATCACCGTCACGGTCGTGTTCAGGTCGGCCGCGAAGGTCCGGCGCTTCTGCCAGTCGATGTAGCCCTGAGCGCCCTCCAGGGCCGTCAGCCGCCGGTCGACGATCGCCGCGACCGCCTCGGGGCCCTGGAGCGAGGCGAGGGCGGCGCTCACCAGCTTCTTGAAGGCCGGGTTGCGCCCAGTCTCGCCGAGAATCAGCGCGATCAGCCGGTCCGGGCCGAGCGCCGCCAGCGTTTCCGGCGACGGGGTCGTCCGGCGCGCGCCCTTCGGCAGGGCGGGCACTTCGCGGCCGGCCGGCGCCGCGGCCGGGGTCACGCGCCGCGCGCGCGCCACGAAGGTCCCCGTCGTTGCCCCGGATGCCGCATGTCCGCCCCGCCCGCCGCGGCTACTCCACGACCCGGGCGCGGGGCCGGTCGCTGCCCTGCGCGGTCTCGTCGTGCCAGCCGCCGGCCTGATCCTGGTAGCGGATCCCCTCGGTCGAGCCGGGGACCTGCTGCTCCGCCGCCGCCGCCTGCGCCGCCTGCAGCGCCTCCTCGCGGCTCGGGAAGGTCTCGGAGAACACGTCGCCGACCTTGTAGGCGAAGCCGCCGTCGTGCTCCACGATGTGATAGGTAACCTCTGACATCACGCCTCCTGTACGCGCCCAATCATCGTTGAGCGCGAACCCGCCGGACGCGCCGGGGTTCCAGGCGACGGGGCTTCGGCCTCCGATCTGCCGGAAAGTGGACCTAACCCGGCGCGGTCCCGGCACGCAGACGACGACGATGCAGCTTCGCCCGATCCTCGCCCTCGCCCTTCTCCTGGTCGCCCTTCCCGCCAGCGCCGAGGAGGGCTTCCTCGACAAGCTGTTCGGCGGCTCCGGGCGCGGGGCGCCGCCCAATCCCTTCGCGTCGAACTACCCGTCGGCGCCGCCCTCGCCCGAGGAGGCACGCGCCGCGCGGGAGCGGCGGTCGGTCCGCGGCGAGCGCGGCACACCGGCCGGTCCCCTCCCGCCGGGTCGCATCCCGGAGGAGTGAGGCGCCTCAGGCGTCGCCGACGACGCCGGCCGCGTCCTGCGCCTGCAGCACGTCCGGGCGCGGCATCGAGATGATGTTGTAGCCGGCATCCACGAAGTGGACCTCGCCGGTGACGCCGCCCGAGAGCGGCGACAGCAGGTAGAGGGCCGAACCGCCGACATCATCCAGGCTGACCGTGCGCCGCAGCGGCGCGTGGGCCCGCTGGTGGTTGAACATGAGCCGCGCGTCGGCGATGCCGGCGCCCGCCAGGGTCCGCATCGGGCCCGCTGAGAGCGCGTTGACCCGGATCCCGTCCGGGCCCAGGTCGCTCGCCAGGTAGCGCACCGAGGCCTCGAGCGCCGCCTTGGCCACGCCCATGACGTTGTAGTTCGGCATGACCCGGGTCGCGCCGCCGTAGGTCAGGGTCAGCAGCGAGCCGCCCTCGTTCATCCGCTTGGCCGCGCGCTGCGCGATCTCGGTGAACGAGAAGCACGAGATCGTCATCGTGCGCACGAAGTTCTCGCGGGTCGTCACGTCGACGTAGCGGCCCTTGAGCTGCGCCTTGTCGGAGAAGCCGATGGCGTGGACCACGAAGTCGAGGCCGCCGTCGAAGCGTGCGTCGAGGGCCTCGAAGGTCGTGTCGACGGAGGCGAGATCCTCGACGTCGCAGGGCAGGACGATGTCCGAATCGAGTTTGGCGGCGAGCGGTGCCACCCGGCGGCCCAGGGCCTCGCCCTGATACGTGAAGGCCAGTCGCGCGCCCTGGGCGTGCAGGGCCTTGGCGATTCCCCAGGCGATCGAGTGATCGTTCGCGACGCCCATGATCAGGCCGCGCTTGCCTGCCATCAAACCCGTCATGCCGACTCACATCCTGACCGAGCACGCCGGACTCGCGAAGCGGGCCCGGACCGGGTCGCGACGAGCGAACCGCGGCAGGCTGCCTTAACGCGGCTCGCGCCGCGTTCCAAACGCGGCGTCGGCCGGCAGCGGGCAAAAAAAAGCCCCGCCGGCGGGCGGGGCATCGGTGGCGTCGCGGCCGGGCTCAGAAATGCCCGTCCGTGTGGGAATCCGCTTCCTCCAACACGATCTGCTTCGCGTAGATTGCGGCAACACCGGCGATCATCAGGCCGCCCAGCGTTCCGAAGATGAAAGTCCCCATCGCCACCACCAGATCTCAACAGCGGGTAAACGCCGGCCTCAGGCCGGCGGTTCCGCGCTCGTCGATCAGGCGTCGACGTGCTTCAGGACCAGGGTGGCGTTGGTGCCGCCGAAGCCGAAGGAATTGGTCAACACGTGGCCGAGCTGCGCGTTGTCGCGGCGCTGCTGCAGGATCGGCATGTCGGCGAAGGCCGGGTCCAGGGTGTCGATATGCGCGCTCTCGCAGATGAAGCCGTTGTTCATCATCAGCAGGCTGTAGATCGCCTCCTGAACGCCGGTGGCGCCGAGGGAGTGACCGGTCAGCGACTTCGTGGCCGAGATCGGCGGGCAATCCTCGCCGCGGCCGAACACCTCGCGGATCGCCTCGATCTCCTTGTCGTCGCCGACCGGGGTCGAGGTGGCGTGCGGGTTGATGTAGTCGATCCGCGCGCCCTTCAGCCCGTCCAGCGCCTGGCGCATGCAGCGCACGGCGCCCTCGCCCGACGGCGCGACCATGTCGTGCCCGTCCGAGGTGGCGCCGTAGCCCGCGACCTCGCCGTAGATCCGGGCGCCGCGCGCCTTGGCGTGTTCCAGCTCCTCGAGGACGAGCACGCCGGCGCCGCCCGCGATGACGAAGCCGTCGCGGTTGGCGTCGTAGGCGCGGGAGGCCCGGGACGGCGTGTCATTGTACTTCGACGACATGGCGCCCATGGCGTCGAACAGCACCGAGAGGGTCCAGTCGAGATCCTCGCAGCCGCCCGCGAAGATGATGTCCTGCCGGCCGCCCTGGATGATCTCGGCGGCGTTGCCGATGCAGTGGTTCGAGGTCGCGCAGGCGGAGGAGATCGAGTAGTTCACGCCGCGGATCTTGAACCACGTCGCCAGCGTCGCCGAGGCGGTCGACGACATCGCCTTCGGCACGGCGAACGGGCCGATGCGCTTGGGTCCCTTGTCCCGCGCGATGGCGGCGGCCTCGACGATCACGCGGGTCGAGGGGCCGCCCGAGCCCATGATGATGCCGGTGCGCTCGTTCGAGATGTCGCCCTGCTCCAGGCCCGCATCCTGGATCGCTTGATCCATGGCGACGTGGTTCCAGGCGGTGCCGCCGCCGTGGAAGCGCATCGCGCGCCGGTCCACCGCGCCCTCCGGGTCGAGGGTGGGCGCGCCGGAGACCTGGCTGCGGAAGCCATGCTCGGCGTAGCTGGCGTCGCGCGCGATGCCCGAGCGGGCCTCGCGCAGGGAGGCGAGCACCTCCTGCGTGTTGTTGCCGATGGACGAGACGATGCCCATCCCGGTGATGACGACACGGCGCATGATGGTGACACTACCTCCGTCGCGGTCCCGGTCGCCCGGGCCGCGTCACGGTCAGCTAAGGTGACGCGGACACAATCTCAACCGCCGAGAACGTCCGGCGTTGCGGCGAAGCCGCGAACCGGGCGCGCGGCGGCGCGGCTCAGCTCTGGAACAGGCCGACCCGCATGTCCTGGACCTGATAGACGCGCTCGCCGTCCGCCTCGAGCCAGCCGTCGCCGATGCCGAGCACGAGCTTGCCCTGCCGGACCCGCTTCACGTCGACGTTGTAGACGACCTTCTTGATCGTCGGCAGCACCTGGCCGGCGAGCTTCACCTCGCCCACGCCCAGGGCGCGGCCGCGGCCCGGCGAGCCGAGCCAGCCGAGATGGAAGCCCAGCATCTGCCAGAGGGCGTCGAGGCCGAGGCAGCCCGGCATCACCGGGTCGCCCTGGAAATGGCAGGGGAAGAACCAGAGGTCCGGCCGGATATCCAGCTCGGCCGTCACGTGCCCCTTGCCGTGGGCGCCGCCCTCGGTCCCGATGGACGTGATCCGGTCGAACATCAGCATCGGCGGCAGCGGCAACTGCGCGTTCCCGGATCCGAAGAGTTCGCCGCGCCCGCAGGCCAGAAGATCCTCGTAGGAATAGTGCGACCGGCGGTTCGCACCCTGCGCTTGTGTCTCGGCGTCTGGCGGCATTGCGTTGGCTGTTTCCTCGGATGTGCGCGATCTTCGCACCGCGGGCGACTATACTCGGCCCGTCGGCCGGCGCGCGAGTTAGCACGGGGCGCCGCGCCTTCAAAGCCTGCGGCCGCGGGCGCGCGGCAACGCTCGGGTTGCGACTGTCCGACCACTTCAATATACTGAGGAGACATCCGTTCCCTCAGGCCCCTCGTCGAGCGTTCAGTCCAGCAATGTCCGAACCGGTGCCATTCCAGGCCGTCTTCAACGGCCGGGTCCCCGCCCCCCAGTTGGAGGCCAACGGGACTCCGCGCCGCGGTTGCCCGCTGTCCGACCTGCGCGACCGCCTGCGTCGGGCCGGCCTCCGGCCGACGCGGCAGCGCCTGTCCCTGGGCTGGCTGCTCTTCGGTCGCGGCGACCGCCACCTGACGGCCGAGATGCTCTACGACGAGGCGATGCGCGCCAAGGTGCCGGTGTCGCTGGCGACGGTCTACAACACCCTCCACCAGTTCACCGAGGCCGGGCTCCTGCGCCAGCTCGCGCTCGACGGGTCGAAGGCCTACTTCGACACGAACCCGACCGAGCACCACCATTTCTACCTGGAGGACGAGAGCCAGGTGATCGACATGCCGGATTGCGGCATCACGGTCGATTCGCTGCCCGAGGCGCCCGAGGGCATGGAGATCGCCGGGGTCGAGGTGATCGTGCGCCTGCGCCGCACCCGCCCGGCGGGCCGCCGCCAGGGCTGAGGCCCGGGCCCGACTTTCCTCGGAAACGACGCGAGGCCCGGCATGTCCGGGCCTTCGCTTTCTGGCGGATCGAGACAACGCGGACCGCCGCGCGACCTCGGCCGGTTACTCCACGACCTCGTTCGGGTAGACGCCCCACAGGCGATTCTGGCGGATGTAGCCGTCGACGTCCCGCTTGTTCGGGAGCGCGACGATCAGGCGGCACCACGTGCCGGTGCAGCTCTTGACGCTGCCGATCACGCCGGTCTGGAGTTTGGCCTCGTCGTCGGCGCCGTCATCGGCCTTGGCCCGCAGCGACACGGCCGCCTTCTCGACACCCTTGTCGGGGCCGGCATTCACGATCGCGGTGCGGCGTCCGGACAGCAGCGAGTGCAGCACCCAGCCCTCTGTGCCCTCCGAATCGCGGATCCGGCGCCAGGTCTCGAACTCGCCCACGATCTCGACCGGGAGGCCGGCCCGCTGGAACACCCAGAGGGTCCGATGATCCTTGGAGGGGCCTTCGCGGAGGTTGACGCGATCGGTCTTCAGGCTCGCGTAGCGCGGCAGCGGCAGCTTGGTCACCGGCCCGATCCCGGCCTCGGGGCCTCCGGGCGGCGCCGCGCGGGCACCGGTCGCGAGACCGCCGGCCAGCACCGCCGCGACGGCGAGGCTGAGGCGTGACACGCGCATGGTCGTCTCCCTATCCAGACGTGGCGTTGGTGGGCGCCGGACATGTCGAAAGCGGGGCCGGTTCGACGCGCGGACCGCTCCGCATCCGATTGTGTTCCGGCCCACCTCTGGTAGAGAGGCCGATGGGTCGGAACAGGCTCCGGAACCGGCGCCCCGTGACCGATCCTGTCTGGCCGAGTTCGGTTAACGGACGCTTGCGGGACGCGGTCCGGGCGGGAGCCGCCGGGCGCGAGCCGCAATCAGGGCCGCGGGGCTGACGGGGAGAGAGACGTGTCGAAGCGCAAGCCGCTGGTGGTCGTGACGCGGCGCCTGCCGGATGCCGTCGAGACGCGGATGCGCGAGCTGTTCGACGTCCGGCTCAATTCCGAGGACGCGCCGATGGCGGCGGACGCCGTGGCGTCGGCCCTGCGCGAGGCCGACGTGCTCGTCCCCACCGTGACCGACGAGATCGATGCCGGGCTGATCGCCCAGGCCGGCCCGAATCTCCGCCTGATCGCCAATTTCGGCAACGGCGTCGATCACATCGACGTGGCGGCGGCGCTGGAGCGCGGCATCACGGTGACCAACACGCCCGGCGTGCTGACCGAGGACACCGCCGACATGACGATGGCGCTGATCCTCGCGGTGGCCCGCCGGGTCACCGAGGGCGCGCGGATCATCCCGGACGACGAGTGGACCACCGGATGGTCGCCGACCTGGATGCTGGGCCGGCGCATCACCGGCAAGCGCCTCGGCATCGTGGGCATGGGCCGGATCGGCCAGGCGCTGGCCAAGCGCGCCCGCGCCTTCGGCCTGCAGGTGCACTACCACAACCGCCGCCGGGTGCCGGCCGCCATCGAGAGCGCGCTGGACGCGACCTACTGGGAATCCCTCGACCAAATGCTGGCGCGCGTCGACATCGTGTCGGTGAACTGCCCGCACACGCCCGCGACGTACCATCTGCTCTCAGCGCGGCGCCTCAAGCTGCTCAAGCCCGAGGCGGTCGTGGTCAACACCGCCCGCGGCGAGGTGATCGACGAGAACGCCCTGGCGCGCCTGATCGAGGGCGGGGAGATCTCGGCGGCCGGCCTCGACGTGTTCGAGCAGGAGCCCGCCGTCAGCCCGCGGCTCGTCAAGCTCGCCCGCCAGGGCAAGGTCGTCCTCCTGCCCCACATGGGCTCGGCGACCTACGAGAGCCGCACCGACATGGGCGAGAAGGTCATCATCAACATCAAGACGTTCATGGACGGCCACCGGCCGCCGGACCGCATCCTGCCGAGCATGCTCTGAGCCGCGGGCGGCGGCGACTCACAGCGCGTCGCCGGTCACCGCCTTGGGCTTGGACATGCCCTGCACGCCCTGGAAGAGCCGCTCGCTCGTCAGCTTGAGGAAGTAGAACCCGAATTCCGGGTTCTGGTAGTAGAGCTGCTTCACGTCCGAGTAGGACACGCACAGCGCGTGTCCCGCCTCGACGCAGACCAGGGAGGCGGTGCGGGCGTTGCCCGGCGACAGGAGCCCCAGCTCGCCGACGATGCCGCCCTGGCGCACCTCGAGGTCGACTTCCGGGATCCGGAAGACGCCGCTCTCGATGTAGTACATCTCGTTGGCGAGATCCCCCTTGCGGAACACGACCTCGCCGATGCCGAACGGGCGTCGGGAGCCAAAGGGCCGCAGCCATTCGAGGGACAGATCGTTCTCGGCCGCCGTCTCCACGTCGCGGACGAGGCGCAGCATCTGCCAGAGCCGGTAGGCGTTGAACGGCATCTGGATCAGCTCGGTGAGCACGACCGGCATGCTGCCGATCATGATGCCGTAGGTGATCACGGCGCAGCTCGCGCAGAGCGAGATGATCCGCAGCGGAATCATCGTGCTCATGGCCGTCGCCGAGATGGTCAGCGCCGTCCCGAGATAGCCGATGCCCTCGACCCAATCCATCGCCGCCCCCTGTCGCGTTTCGGCCGGGGGATGCCCGTCTTGTCCGGCTGCGGCAAGCGCCCCGGCCGTCTCCGGGGCCTGCCCGCCTCAGCCTGTGCCCACCCGGATACGCTTCCCGGCGCCGTCCGGTACGATGGCGGACACGGCCTCGGCCGCCCGGACGCCCTCCTCGTAGGCGCCGCCGACCGTCCCCCACTGCTCCCGGGACAGGGCCTCGCCGGCGAACCAGACCGTGTCGGCGACGGCGGCGCGGAGGGCCTGCCGCGCCGGCGCGTGGCCCGGCGGGACCACGGCCCACGAGCCGCGCGACCACCGGTCGTGGCGCCACGCGCTCACTGCCGGGATCGTCAGGTCGCGCAGCCGCGCCCGGCCGAAATGCTCGGTCAGGACCGCGCGGACGTGGCGGCGCACGCCGTCCGCGCCGGACCCGGCGGCGTCGATCGCCGCGGCCTCGTGCACGTCGAGCTCGTAATAGTGGAACGGCGTGTCGTCGATGCGGGTGAGGAGGCCCGGCGGCGCGCGCCGCCCGCCGTGGATCGCCGCCAGCCGATCGCGGCCGCGGAACGGGCTCGAGGGCCAGTGCAGCACCGCGTGCTCGTAGATGCCGGTGGTGAAGCCGTCGATGGCGGCGCGGACCGCGTTCGGCAGCGGCGGCGTGAAGGCCGGCCCGTCCCGCAGCACCATCATCGGCACCGTCACGATCACCGCGCGGGCGGCGTACACGGTGCCGTCCGCGCCGGTCGCGCGGACGCGGCCGTCCGACCAGTCGATCCGCGTCACCGGGGTCGCGAGCGCCACCGGCAGGCCGTCCGCCAATCGGGCGAGGTAGCTGCCGTAGCCGTCGGCCAGGAAGTAGTTGTCGCCGTATTCCATGCTGGGGAAGTCGTGGAGCGAGACCTCCCCCAGCGGCCGGCCCGAGACGAGGCCGTGGACCTGCGCGACCCGGTCGCCCCAGGCGCCGAGCCCGGGCGGCAGGGCGCTGGCGGCCGGCCGGTCGGGGCCGGGCTGCGCCGCGCCGCGGGTCATGGCGCGGTCCGCGCGATCGAAGGCGCGCCCGTTGGCCCGGACGTCGTCGGCGCGACCCGGCCGGCCCCCGACCCAGACGTGGCTCTCCTGCGCGGCCCGGCGGAGTCGCTCGCCGCGCGCACGGCCGAGCGCCACGAGGGGGTTGATCGGTCCGGCGTGGAGCCAGTGGGCGCCGAGATCCAGGGCGTGCCCGCGCAGGGCCACCGTCACGGCGCGGCCGCCGACGCGGTCCCGCGCCTCCAGCACCGCGACGGACACGCCCCGGGCCGCCAGGGTCCGGGCCGCGCCGATGCCCGCGGCGCCCGCACCGATCACCAGCACCTCCGGCCGCTCGGGGAGCGGCGCGAGGCGCGGCCTGTAGGCGGGCCGGACGACCGGGTCGACCCACCGGCGATCGGACGCCCGGGGCGCCGTGACCTGTCCTGTCGTGTCCTGCACGCGTGCTCCCCGCACCCCGACGCCAACGCGACGGATCCCGACCTTGCACCGGCCGCCGCACCGCTCCACAACGCGCCAGCGCCGCTTCCGGCGCAGGCCGGAATTCTCGCCCGATGCTCGTCGAGTCCGCCGCGGCGGCGTTGCGCCAGACCTTCTCGCCGCCGCTGCGCGCGATCCTGTGGAAATCCCTCGGCCTGACGGTCGGGCTCCTGCTCCTGATCTGGCTCGGCCTGACCCGGCTGATCCAGGCGTTCCAGGCGAGCCATCACATCTCCGCCCAGTACCCGATCCTCGACAGCCTCGCCTACTACCTGGCGGGTTTCGGTCTGGTCGTGGCCCTCGCCTACCTGATGCCGGCGGTCTCGATCCTGGTGGCGGGCTTCTTCCTGGACGACGCGGCCGAGATCGTCGAGCGCACCGATTTCCCGAACGAGCCGCCCGGCCGCGCCATGCCGTTCGGAACCGCCATGCTCTACGCCCTGCGCTTCGCCGGCGTGACGCTGCTGGTGAACCTCGCGGCCTTGGTGATCTTCTTCGTCCCGGTGATCGGGATCGCGGCCTTCTTCGCGGCCAACGCGTACCTGCTGTCCCGCGAGTATTTCGAGATGGCGGCGGCCCGGTTCCGCTCCCTGCCCGAGGCCGCCGAGATGCGCCGCGCCTTCTCGGTCCGGACGCTCGGCGCCGGGTGCCTGCTGGCCGGCCTGATGATCGTCCCGATCCTCAACCTGCTGACGCCCCTGTTCGGGATCGCCCTGATGGTCCACCTGCACAAGCGACTCAGCCGGCGCCTGCTGGTGGCCGGGCCGGGGCGCTAGGCCGGCGCGCCGATGCGGCCAATGCACGCGCTGGCGGGCCGAGCCGCCGGCCGCTACCTTCGCGGTGACCCGGCCGTACGTCCGGGGCGGAGAGCCGATCGATGAAGGCGCACGACGCGGGCGCGGACGTCCCTCCGCCGCCCGGCAAGGCCCCGTTCCTGCTAGTCGGCCTCGCCGGACTCGGCCTGCTCGCCTGGGGTGCCTACGGCCACTGGCAGCGCGACGTGGAGGCGGCCGCGACGCTGGAGCGGATCAAGACCCTCGTGCCGCAGGTGCGCACCGTGGCGGCCGAGCGGGCCGAGGGCCTCCTCGATCTCGTGCTCCCCGGCGAGATGCAGGCCTTCACCACGGCGGCGATCGCCGCGCGCGCCACCGGCTACATCGCCGAACGCCGGGTCGATATCGGATCCCGGGTCAAGGCGGGCGACCTCCTCCTGCGCATCGCCGCGCCGGATCTCGACCAGCAACTCGCCCAGGCCGAGGCGCAGGTCGGCCAGCTCAAGGCGCAGCTGCTCCAGGCGCAAGCGCAGGTCGAGCAGGCCCGCGCCAACGTCAACCTCGCCAACCTTACCAACAATCGCACCAGCACCCTGGCCGTCCAGGGTTGGGCCTCGCGGCAGAACGCCGACAACACCCAGGCGGGCGTGCTCAGCCAGGCCGCCGCGCTCGCCGCCGCCGAGGCGGGCGTGAAGGTCGCCACCGCCAACATCAAGGCGCAGGAGGCCGCGGTCGACCGCCTGAAGGCGCTCACCGCCTTCGAGCGGGTCGTGGCGCCGTTCGACGGGGTCGTGACGGTGCGCAACGTCGATGTCGGCGATCTCGTGCGCGCCGACAACGGCGGCACGCCACTCCTGAGCATGGATCAGGACAGCCTGCTGCGCATCACCGTCAACGTGCCGCAGAAGGACGCCGTCGGCGTCAAACCCGGCGTGCGGGCCGAGATCACCGTGCCGCAGATGCCGGGGCGGCGCTTCGACGGCTTCGTGGAGCGCAGCTCCGTCGCGCTGAACGCGGCGTCGCGCACGCTGACCACGCAGGTGGATGTCCCGAACGCCGACCGGTCGCTGCGGGCCGGGCTCTACGCCTACGTCACCCTCAAAATCCCCCGGACCGAGCCCGGCGTGACGATTCCCGCCGAGGCGACGGTGTTCCGCGGCAACGACCTCAGGGTCGCCACCCTGAGCGACGACGACCGGGTGACGTGGCGGACGATCCGCGTGCGGCGCGATCTCGGGCGCACGCTGGAGCTGGAATCGGGCCTGCCGGCCGACACCCGGATCATCTACAGCCCCGCGCCGGATCTGCGCGACGGCCAGTCGGTCGAGCCGCTGACATCACCGCCCCCGCCCGGACCGCTCCGCTCGGCCCAGCGGTGATTGCCGGCTGATCCGCGCGTACGCGTCTGCGGATACGGCCCCTGGAGCGTCGGATACCGGTCGAGACGCCGGTTTCGCGATGGGGACACGAGCATCCCGCCCGCGCGGCCCGTCCGCGTCCGGTGCTGAAATGCGCGCCGGTCGAGATGAAAACGCAGGCTCGGCCGTCAGGATCTGCCCGCCGGCAGAAACGCGGTGCCGGAGATCTTCGAGATCGTCCGGTCGACCGGACGGGATCTGCCGATTGCTGCGCGCCAGTCGTGCGCGACTGGTCTGAAACCGCAAGGCTGCCGACTAATTGCCTCTTAACATGTGCCATTTATCGCTGGCCGAACGTGTGACCCAGCGACCGGTGCGATGCGAGACCCCGAGACGCCGACGGATTGCGGAGACCGAGTAGGGCGTTCTCGCGCGGCCGTGATGCTGACGGGCCGGGTCACGACGATCCGAGCCGCGGTCGGCGTCGCGTTCCTCTGTGTCGGCCTCCTCCTGGGCGCGCTCGCGCTCTCGGCGGGTCTGGCGATCGCGCAAGTCGGCGGGCTCGTTACCCGGACCTACGACGAATCCCTGACGTCGATCAGCTTCGCCCGCGCGGCGGCAGCCGACTTCGCCAAGATGCGCACGGCCCTCATCCGGCGGATGCAGTCCCGCGACGGTGCCGAGGTGGCGAAGCGGGATTCGGACATCACCGATCTCTCGGCGGTTCTGACCGAGGACCTCATCATCGCGGCCGAGCGGGCCCGGTCCGAGCGGGCGGCGCGGACGGTCGAGGCCGTCCAGGCCGGCGTGGCGTCCTGGGAGAGCCTGCGCCGCGAACTCGGCCCCGTGACGGTGCGGCCGGAGCAAACGGCGGCCCTTGAACGACAGGCCGACGCCGTCGAAGGCCAGATCGATCTCCTGATCAACGTCGTGGCCGGCGACGGATTCACCTTCCGGCAGGCGGCGCGGCAGCGCGTGCTGGGCGTGATCCGGTGGCACGCCGCCGCGGCGGCCCTCGTGATCATCGCCTGCGGGCTGATCGCCTGGCTGCTCACCCGCCGCATCGGCGGATCGGTGAGCGCGGCCGCGGAGGCGGCCGAACGGATCGCGGGCGGTCAGTTCGACGATCGGATCCCCACCGGCGGTCGCGACGGCCTGAGCAGGCTGCTGGACGCCGTCGCGGGGATGCGGTCGACCATCCGGGCGCTGACGCTGCGCGAGGTGAGCCAGCGACGGGGCGCCGAGTCGCTGGTGACGGACGCGCTGCAGACGTCGCGGGAAGGCGTGGTGGTGGTCGATGCCGAAGGCCGGATCGCCCTGGCCAACGCGCAGGCCCTGCGCTTCTTCGAAGGCCTCGACGCCGCCATCGAGGCCGGTCTGTCCCCGACGCGGCGTGCGGACGCGCCGCGGGACCCGCGCTGGAAGGTCCTGGAGGATTGCTTCCAGGCCCTGGCCCGGGACGGCGACATTCGATTGGCCGACGGCCGCTGGCTGCGGGTGAGCCGCAGCGCCACCCGGCAGGGCGGTTTCATCGCGGTGTGCAGCGACATCAGCGTGCTCAAGGAGCAGGAGCACCGCCTGACGCAGACCAACCTGCGCCTCGACGCGGCCCTCGACACCATGTCCCAGGGGCTCTGCCTCTACGACGCGCAGAGCCGGCTGATGGTGGTCAACCGGCGCTACAGCGAGATCTACGGCCTGCCGCCCGGCGCGGTCGTGCCCGGCATGACGGCGCTCGATGTCCTGAGCGCCAGCCTCGCGGCCGGCAACCATCCCGGCTGCGATCTCGAGGCCCTGCTGCGGCAGCAGCGGGACGCCTTCAGCAACGGCGCCTGGCAGACGCATTTCCAGGAACTGAGCAACGGCCGCATCGTCGCCATCGACCGGCGCGAGGCCGCCGATGGCGGCTTCGTCGCCACCTACGAGGACGTCACCGAGCGCCGCCGGGCCGAGGCCCGCATCGCCTTCATGGCGCATCACGACATGCTGACCGGCCTGCCCAACCGGGTGGCGGTGGGTCAGCAGATTGACGTGGCCGCGGCGCAGGCCGGGCGCGACCAGGGCTTCGCGGTCTTCGCCATCGACCTCGACGATTTCCGGCCG
This sequence comes from Methylobacterium sp. NMS14P, assembly GCF_028583545.1. Taxonomy (NCBI): domain Bacteria; kingdom Pseudomonadati; phylum Pseudomonadota; class Alphaproteobacteria; order Hyphomicrobiales; family Methylobacteriaceae; genus Methylobacterium; species Methylobacterium sp. NMS14P. The sequence continues at coordinate 3,041,785 of NZ_CP087106.1, forward strand.
GTCAACGAGACCTTGGGCCACGGGATCGGCGACGAGCTGCTCGTCGCGGTCGCCAACCGGCTCACCGCCTGCGTGCGCGAAATCGACTGCGTCGCCCGCCTGGGGGCCGACGAGTTCATCGTGGTTCAGCGCGGCGTCGACCGGCCCGAGGATGCCGCCGTCCTCGCGCGCCGCATCATCGAGGTCGTCGCCGCGCCCTACAGCCTCACCCACCACACGATCAGCGTCGGGCTCACCATAGGCATCACCCTCGCGCCGAGCGACGGGTCGGACGCGGACAAGCTGCTGAAGAACGCCGAGGTCGCCCTCGATCGGGGCAAGGCCGAGGCGCGCGGGGCGTTCCGCTTCTTCGAGCCGGCCATGGATGCCCGCCTCATGGCCCGGCGGATCATGGAGCGCGACCTGCGCGACGCCCTCGCCCGGGAGGCGTTCGAGGTCTACTACCAGCCGATCTACAGCCTCGAGACGGACCGGATCTGCGGCTTCGAGGCGCTGCTGCGCTGGAACCACCCGGTCCGCGGCTTCGTCTCGCCGGCCGAGTTCATCCCGATCGCCGAGGAACTCGGGCTCATCGTGCCGCTCGGCGAGTGGGTTCTGCGAAGGGCCTGCGAGGAGGCCGCCCGCTGGCCGGACGAACTCAAGGTCGCCGTCAACGTCTCGGCGGTGCAGTTCACCTCGGCGAGCCTCGTCACCGCCGTGCGCGAGGCGCTGCGGCGCACCGGCTTGCCGGGCCGGCGTCTGGAACTGGAGATCACCGAGACGGTGCTGGTGGCCAATCCCGGAGCCACGACGGCGATCCTGCACAGCCTGCGCGCGCTCGGCGTGCGCGTGGCGATGGACGATTTCGGCACCGGCTACTCGTCGCTCAGCTACCTGCGCTCGTTCCCGTTCGACAAGATCAAGATCGACCAGTCCTTCGTGCGCGACCTGTGCGTGAAGGACGGGACCGACTTCATCGTGCGGGCGGTGATCGGCCTCGGCGCCAGCCTCGGCATGACGACGACCGCCGAGGGCGTCGAGACGGAGGCGCAGCTCGCGCACCTGCGCGCCGAGGGCTGCGACGAGGTCCAGGGCTACCTGTTCAGCCGCGCCGTCCCCGTGTCGGAGGTCGCCTCGGTCATCCGTCGCTGGAACGGCGCGCTCCGGGCGATCGCCTGAACGCCGCGGCGTCCGGCGGTGCGCGCCGCCCCCGCGCAGGGGCAGCGCGCGTCGATAGCCGGTCGGATGCCCAGTCCGGAGATCGGCCCTACTCGGCGGCGTCGAGGCGCGGACGCTCCACGTGGCTGCGCTCGGCCTTCACCAGCTCGGCCGTGCGGAACGCCACCTCCAGCGCCTGCTCCGCGTTGAGGCGCGGGTCGCAGTAGGTGTGGTAGCGGTCCTGCAGGTCGTCGGCCGTCAGCGCCCGGGCGCCGCCCGTGCACTCGGTCACGTCCTTGCCGGTCATCTCCAGGTGGATGCCGCCCGCGAAGGTGCCCTCGGCCCGGTGGACGCCGAAGAAGCCCTCGATCTCCTGCATGACCCGCTCGAACGGCCGGGTCTTGTAGCGGCCGGCCGGGATCGTGTTGCCGTGCATCGGATCGCAGATCCACACGACCGAGCGGCCTTCACGCTCGACCGCCCGGATCAGCGCCGGCAGGTGGTCGCCGACCTTGTCGGCGCCGAAGCGGCAGATCAGGCTGAGGCGCCCCGGCTCGTTCTCCGGGTTGAGCAGGTCGATGAGCCGGATCAGGCCGTCCGCCTTCATGGACGGGCCGCACTTCAGGCCGATCGGGTTCTTGATGCCGCGGGCGTACTCGATGTGGGCGTGGTCCGGCTGCCGGGTCCGGTCGCCGATCCACAGCATGTGGCCGGAGGTCGCGTACCAGTCGCCGGTCGTCGAATCGACGCGGGTCAGCGCCTCCTCGTAGCCGAGCAGCAGGGCCTCGTGGCTGGTGTAGAAGTCGGTGGTCCGCACCTCCGGATGGGTCTCCGGGTTGATGCCGATCGCCCGCATGAAGTCGAGCGCGTCGGTCATACGGCCGGCCACGTCCTGGTAGCGCGAGGATTGCGGCGAGTCCTTCACGAAGCCCAACATCCAGCGATGCGCGTTCTCGAGGTTCGCGTAGCCGCCGGTGGCGAAGGCGCGCAGCAGGTTCAGCGTCGCGGCCGACTGCCGGTAGGCCTCGAGCTGCCGGCGGGGATCGGGAACCCGCGCCTCTTCCGAGAAGCCGATGCCGTTGACGATGTCGCCGCGGTAGCTGGGCAGGCTCACGCCGTCGAGGGTCTCGGTCGGCGACGAGCGCGGCTTGGCGAACTGTCCGGCGATGCGCCCGACCTTCACCACCGGCGAGCCGCCCGCGAAGGTCAGCACCATCGCCATCTGCAGGAACACCCGGAAGAAGTCGCGGATGTTGTCGGCGGAGTGCTCGTCGAAGCTCTCCGCGCAGTCGCCACCCTGGAGCAGGAAGGCCTGGCCCGCGGCGACGCGCGCGAGCGACGCCTTCAGCTTGCGGGCCTCACCGGCAAAAACGAGCGGCGGAAAGCTCGCGATCTGCGACTCGACGGCACCCAGGGCGGTGGCGTCCGGATAGGCCGGGACCTGCTCGATCGGCAGATGCCTCCAGCTCTTCGGTGTCCAACGCTCGCCCATGACCTCTCTCCGCGCACCCCTTCGTGCGATCGCGCCCTACGCGCGAAGCGCGGCTTATAGAGAGGTTCCCGCGGACATGCGAGTGCCGCGCGACGGGGGGCAGGCGCGTCCCGAAGTCAGGTCTCGCGCCAAGTTTCGCGTCAGGCCTCGCCGTCCTCGACCTCGATCCCGTGCTCGGCCAGGATCCAGAAGATCGCCTCCAGATCCTCGGCTGAGACGTCCCGGGGCGGCAGCGCCTCCTCCAAGTCGTCGTAGGTCAGGTTGCGGCTGCGCTGCGCCTCCGCCTTGGCGAGGAGGCGGTCGATCGCCTGCCGGATGTCCGGCGAGAGGGCCTCGTGGCTCGGCGGCCGGTGGAAGGCCGGCCGCAGGGCGTCCTCCAGCAGGCCGTCGATGATTGCCTGCCGCCGCGCGTGCGCGTCGTCCTCGCGTCGTCCCTTGCCGGTGCCCTGCTTGCCCATGCCCCTGATATGGCTCGGTCAAGCACCGCGTCGAGCCCCGGCCGCGCGGAGGTCTCAGCCGACGCCGACCGGGTGCTTGGTGACTTCCGGGACCCGCATGGTCACGAGTTCCTCGGCGGCGGTCGGGTGGACCGCGATGGTCCGGTCGAAATCCGCCTTGGTGGCGCCCATGGTGACCGCGATCCCCACCGCCTGGATCACTTCCCCGGCATCGTGGCCGAAGATGTGGACGCCCACTACCCGGTCGCTGGCGCAGTCGACCAGCACCTTCATGAGGATCCGCTCCTCGCGGCCGGACAGGGTCGCCTTCATCGGGCGGAAGCGCGCCTTGTAGACGTCGATCCTGCCGTAGATCGCGCGGGCGGCCGCCTCGTTGTGGCCGACGACCCCGATCTCGGGGGTCGAGAACACCGCGGTCGGGATCAGGCGATGATCGACGCAGGCGGGCCTGCCGCCGTAGACCGTGTCGGCGAAGGCGTGGCCCTCCCGGATCGCCACCGGCGTCAGGTTGGCGCGGTTGGTCACGTCGCCCACCGCGTAGATCGACGGGACCTGGGTCTGCGAGTAGGCATCGACCGGGATCGCGCCGGCGGCGTCGGTCGCGATGCCGACCCGGTCGAGGCCGAGGCCCTCGACGTTCGGCCGCCGGCCCGTGGCGACGAGCACCTGATCCACCGGGATCTCGCTGCCGTCGTCGAGCTGCGCGCACAGCCCGTCGTCCCGGCGCTCGACGCGCCGCAGCGTGCGCCCGAGCCGCAGGTCCATCCGCTGGCCGTAGGCCTCGGCCAGGGCGTCGCGGATCTCGTCGTCGAACCCGCGCAGCAACCTGTCGCCCCGGTGCAGCAGCGTCGTGCGGCTGCCCAGCGCGGCGAAGACGCCCGCGAACTCCACCGCGATGTAGCCGCCGCCGATCACCAGGATCCGCTCCGGGAGGCTCTCCAGCTCGAACACCTCGTTAGAGGTGATCGCCAGGTCGATTCCCGGTACCGCCGGCTCCTTCACGGGATGCGCGCCGACCGCCACCAGGATCCGCTCGGCGCGGACCGCGCGGCCGGACGCGACGAGGCGGACCGTGTGGGGATCCTCGATCACCGCCCGCTCGGGCACGATCTCGACGCCGGCGCGGATCAGGTTGGCGTCGTAGATTCCCTCGAGCCGGGTCACCTCCGCGTCGCGCCGCGTCTTGAGGGTACCCCAGTCGAAGCGGGGCTTCTCCAAGGTCCAGCCGAAGCCCGCGGCGTCCTCGAACTCGTCGGCGAAGCGGCCGGCATAGACCATCAGCTTCTTGGGGACGCAGCCGCGGATCACGCAGGTGCCGCCCACCCGGTACTCCTCGGCCAGCATCACCCGCGCGCCGTACCCGGCCGCGATCCGCGCCGCGCGGACACCACCGGACCCGCCGCCGATGACGAAGAGGTCGACGTCGAACACGCTCATGCCGGACCGTCCCGCTCGGATCTCTCGGGCGCGCCGGCCGCGGAGGCCGCGCGCATCCAGGTGATGGCAGCGCCGAGCCCCGCCGTCCACCACGCGGCCCAGCCGTTGTGCTCGACGAAGGCGATCGCCGCCGCGCAGGCCACGAGGCCGAGGGCCGCGGCGCGGTCCGGCCGCGGCAGGGGCGCGATCCGGGCGAGCAGCAGCAGCAGCGTCAGGGCCGCGAGGATCGCGCCGGGCAGGCCGAGCTCGGCCCAGACCTGCAGGAAGCTGTTGTGCGCGTGCCCGACCCCGAGGAGGACGCGCATCTCGGGCGGCACCGTCCGCGCCACGGGCGTCTCGGCGAAGCGCGCGCTGGTGCCGGCGCCCGCGCCGCGCCAGGGATCGGCCGCCACCGCGGCCCCGAAGCTGCGCGCGATCGCGACCCGGGCCCGGGACGATGACTGGACGAGGCGCTCGTGGGCGGCCTCCGGCATGGCGCGGGCGAGGAGGTCGCCCTCGACCGGGGCCAGCGCCACCGCGAGACCGAGACCGAGGCCGGCGAGGCCCAGGCCGACCCGCGGCGGCAGCAGCCGCGCCAGGGTGGCCATCGCGGCGCCCGCCAAGAGGCCGAGCTGGGCGGCGCCGCTGATCGAGCGGAGCACGCCGAGGCCCGCCAAGGCGAGGGTCGCGGCGGCGAGGCCGCGCGCGCGGCCTTTCCAGAGGACGAGGGCCAGCGGGCCGGCCACGAGGTCGAGTGTCAGGGCGGGCCGGTTGTGCACGAAGGCGGCGACCCGGCGCCCGAGCGCGCGCTCCAGGGCGAGACCGGAGGCGAGATCCACCGCGATCACGAGGCCTGCGAGCCCGATCGCGATCGCGCCGAGCCGCGGCGCGAAGGCCGGGATCCGGCCGGGCGCCAGGCAGGCCAGCAGGTACGCGGCGAGCAGCGTCGGGAGGAACTCGCCCAGCACCCGCAGGGAGGCGTCGGGGAACGGGCTCCAGGCCAGGGAGATCAGCGTCCAGGCCAGGAAGGCGAGCGCCGCAACGGCGAGCGGCGTCCGCAGCGGCCTCAGCAGCGCGCCGCGCAGGGCGGACGCGTTCTCCGCCCAGCGCCCGGCCAGGAAGGCGAGTGCTGCCAGCCCGACGACCAGCGGGCTCGACCGGTTGGCGAGCACCATGGCGAGTGGCATGGCCGCGAGGAGCGCGCCGCCCGCCGCGTACATGCGGCCGGCCGCGCTCACGGACGAACTCTCACGGCCATCGGCCCGCAAGAGCGGCCGCCCTCACTGCAGCTGGTGCCCGCGCTTGCCCATCTCGGCGCGGACGCGGACCATGACGTACTCCGAGACGTCCTGCGTCCAGTCCTGCATCTCCTGCACCATCTCGTCGAGGAGCTGCGGCTGCGCCTCGACGTAGTGCTTGCCGGCGGGCGAGCGGAAGAAGGTCGCGATCTCCTTCAGCTCGGTCTCGGAGAACTTCGACGCGTAGGTGCGCGCCGCGATGTCGATCATGCGCTGCTTTTGCAGCTCCATCTCCGGCTGCAGCGAGGCCAGGACCTCGTCGAGATCCTTGGACAGCTCGGGGCGGGTGACGGCCTGCTTGCGGATCTGGTCGGCGAAGGCGGGCAGCACCGAGTCGAACGACCGGGCGATGCCGGAGCTGAGCATCACCTCGCGGGCCAGGGCGAGGTGGGCCGGCGTGTAGGTGGCCGCGGCCGGGCCGTTGGCCGCGGGGGTGCCAGGGGCCGGGGCGCTCGGCTGCGCCGCCGGCTTGGCCGACCCGGCCTTCTGCGGCTGCGCGGCCGCCGCGTGGGGGAGCGCCAGGAGCGCGAGGCCGAGCGCGAGGCTGAGCGCGAGGCCTGGCACGGCGGTGAGGCGACGGGACATGCTGGACTTTCTTGCGAGGATGGCCGGCGATGGAGGGCGGCGCCTCAGGCGAGGCTGCCGAGAACGGTGACCTCGGCCTGCCCGTCCCGCGCCGCCGCCAGGATCGCGGCGTCGGCGATGCCGAGGAACAGGCCGTGCTCGACGACGCCGGGCACGGCCCAGAGGGCGCCGCTGAGGGCCTCCGGATCGGGAATCGCGCCGAGGCGCGCGTCGAGGATGTAATGGCCCCCGTCGGTGACCAGGGGCTTGCCATCGGTCCAGGCGCGCAGCCGGACGTCACCGGAGCAGCCGGCCCCCGCGACCGCCGCCTCGACGGCCCGGTGCGTGGCCTTGAGTCCGAAGGGATTGACCTCGATCGGGAGCGGGAAGGCGCCGAGCCGTGCCACGTGCTTGGCCGCGTCGGCGATCACCACCATGCGGCGGCTCGCGCAGGCGACGATCTTCTCGCGCAGGAGCGCCGCGCCGCCGCCCTTGATCAGGCGCAGACGGTCGTCGACCTCGTCGGCGCCGTCGATCGTCAGGTCGAGCTCGGACTGCTCGTCCAGGGTCGCGAGGCGGATACCCAGGCTCTCGGCCTGCGCGCGCGTGGCCTCGGAAGTCGGGACGCCGACGATGTCGAGGCCGGCGCGGACGCGCTCGCCGAGGAGCGACACGAAGGCCGCCGCCGTGGAGCCGGTGCCGAGGCCGAGTCGCATGCCCGGCTCGACGAGGTCGAGGGCGCGGGCGGCCGCGGCCCGCCGCAGGTCCGGCCCGCTCACCGGGACACCGCCCGGTCGGCGAGGGGGAGCGAGGGAGCGCGGGTCATGGGCAGCCGGTCTTTCCGTGAGCGTCGGGCGGCCCGTAGCACGGGACCGGGCCGACCGGAACGCCCGCGCCCGCACGGCCGCGTCACGGACGGCCGCCCTGTGTCGGGGTGGCGCTGGCGCCGGCGCGACCGGGGGCCGGACCGGTGAGCGGCGCGTCGGACGCGCCCTCGGCGCCCGGTTTGCCCTGCTGGGTGCAGACGACCTGCTCCTTCTTCACCAGCACGAAGCAGATGCTCATCTCGCCGGTCCGGTAGTTCACCCGGAAGACGCCGGCCTCGCGGGTGTGTCGGCTCGCGACCAGTCCGTATTCCGACGGGGTCTGCGGCCCTGCGCCCTCCCCCGGCCCGAAGCAGACCGTCTGGCCGATGCCGCCCGCCGTCTCCTGGAGCCCGTACTGGCAGGAGGTCACCTCCCCGGTCACCTTGTCGACCCTGTACATCCGATTCAGGTCGGTTTGCGGAGCGGGGACGAACTCGAAGGAGGTCGCGGCCGCCGGCAGGGCTTGCAGCGCGGCGCAGGCGGCCAGGAGGGGCAGGGAGAGTTTCATCGCGGGTCCCGGGGCTGGTACGCGCTGCGTTTCGCTGCGCTTTCGGGCGAGTCTGGGGCGCCCGGTGAGACGATCCGCGCGTCCGCCGTGCCGCGCCGGTCGGCTTGCCCCGGGTCGTCGGCCCCGATAGCGACGCCATTCGCGATCCCGCCGAGCACGGAGCCCCCGACGCATGTCCACCGAACCGACGCGCAAGCCCCCGATCGCCGTGTTCGACCTGGACGGGACGCTGGCGGAGACCGCGGGCGACCTCATCGGCACCCTCAACGTGCTGATGAAGCGCGAGGGGCTGGCCGAGCTGCCCCTCTCGCAGGCGCGCGGGCTGATCGGCGCCGGCGCCCGGGCGCTCATCCGGCGGGGCTTCGAGGTCGAGGGGCGGCCGCTCTCGCCGGAGGACCACGACCGCCTGTTCGACGCCTTCATCGACCATTACGGGGCGCATCTCGCCGACACCTCCCACCTCTTCCCGGGCGTGGTCGAGGCGCTCGACGCCCTCGAGGCGGCGGGCTTCCAGCTGGCGGTCTGCACCAACAAGTACGAGGGGCAGTCGGTCGAGCTGCTGCGCCTCCTGGGGATCGGCCACCGCTTCGCGGCGATCTGCGGCCGGGACACCTTCCCGCAATCCAAGCCCGACCCTCGCCACCTGACCGGCACGATCGAGCGCGCCGGCGGCGATCCGGCCCGCGCCGTCATGGTGGGCGATTCCCGGACCGACATCGACACCGCCAAGGCTGCCGGCATCCCGGTGGTGGCGGTCACCTTCGGCTACACCGACCGGCCGGTGGCCGAGCTCGGGCCCGATCGGGTGATCGAGCACTTCTCGGAGCTGGCCGAGGCGGTCGGCGCGCTCGTGCCGGCGGCCTGACCTCTCAGCGCAGCCACGCCTTCAGCCGCGCCGCCGCCTCGCGGCACTCGGTCTCCGAGCCCGCGAAGGAGAAGCGGACGTGGTGGTTGCCCACGTCCGGGTCGAAGTCGAGGCCGGGCGTCGCCGCGACGTGCGCCTCGTCGAGCATGCGCCGGCAGAAATCCGATGCGTCGTTGGTCAGGTTCGAGACGTCCGCGTAGAGGTAGAAGGCGCCGTCGGCCGGGTGCACGCGGCCGAGGCCGAGGCCCGGCAGCGCGTCCAGCAGGATCGCGCGGTTGCGGGCGTAGCCGTCGCGGACGGCGTCGAGCTCCTCGGTGGCGTCGAAGGCCGCCAGCGCGCCGAGCTGCGACAGGTACGGCGCCGAGATGTAGAGGTTCTGCGCCAGCCGCTCGATCGGGCGGACCAGCGCCTCCGGCACGACCATCCAGCCGACGCGCCAGCCGGTCATGCAGTGATACTTCGAGAACGAGTTGATCACGACGGCGTCGGGGTCGAAGCGCAGGGCCGTGACCGTGGGCTCGCCGTAGCTGAGGCCGTGATAGATCTCGTCGGAGATCAGCGGCAGGCCGAGGCCGCGCGCCGCCGCGCAGAGATCCCGTAGGGTGCCCGCCGTGATCACCGTGCCGGACGGATTGGCCGGGCTCATCACCAGCGCCCCGGCGACCGGCGCGCGGGCGTGGGTCTCGCGCAGGAGCGCGGCGGTCGGCGCGAAGCGGTCCTCGGCGCGCAGCACCATGGGCGCCGGCACGAGGTCGAGGGCGGCCAGGATGCTGCGATAGGCCGGATAGCCCGGCTGCGGCACGGCGACCCGGGCACCAGAATCGAACAGGCTCATGAAGGCGAGCACGAAGCCGGCCGAGGATCCGGTGGTGATCACCACCCGTTCCGGGCTCACCGCGACGCCGTGCCGCTCCGCGTAGTCCTGTGCGATGCGGGCGCGCAGGGACGGCAGGCCCAGGGCCTCGGTGTAGGGGACGCGGCCCGCGGCGAGCGCCGTCTGCGCGGCCGCGATCACAGCCCGTGGCGCCGGCGCCGAAGGCTGGCCGACCTCCATCCGAACCACGTCGCTGCCCGCCCGCGCCTTGGCGGCGGCGGCGGCCATGACATCCATCGCGAGGAACGGCTGGACGGCGGCGGCGCGCCGAGAGATCGGGATCATGAGGGTCTGCTCTGCGCCAAACGAAGCTGGCGCCCCGGGGGTTAGACGCTCGCGGTCCCTGCCTCAAGCCGGAGCCGGGCTCGGCCGCCCGTCCCCGCGACAGTGGGGCCGTCGATCCGCGAGGGCGTTCCTGGGTCGGCTCGACAGGCGGCGCGGTGCCACGGTCGGGGAACGCTGCCGCGCCGCTCGCCGCGGTCACGGCGGGATTTGACCGGACGCCGCGAAAACGCCTAACCCAGCCCCTACCGCTCGCGCCACGCGCGGGCCGGCCCGCCGCGCAAGCGAGGATCTATGCCCTTCTTCCGTCCCCTGCCCGCGCTGGTCCTGGCGCTCGGCCTCGTCGCTGTCCCCGCCCTCGGGCAGACCGCGACGCCCCCCGCCGCGCCGTTCACGGACGCGCAGCGCGCCGGCATCGAGGCGATCGTCAAGGACTACCTGATCAAGCATCCCGAGGTGCTTCAGGAGGCTCTCGCGGAGGCGGAGAAGCAGCAGGCCGAGACGCAGCGCCTCGCCCAGGCCGCCGCCCTCAAGGAGTCGCGCGAGGCTCTCATCAACGGTCCCCACGACGTCGTCGCGGGCAACCCGTCGGGCGACGTCACGCTGGTCGAGTTCTTCGACTACAATTGCGGCTACTGCCGCAAGGCGCTGGGCGACCTCCAGGCGCTGATCAAGTCAGACCCGAAGCTGCGGGTCGTCATCAAGGACTTCCCGGTGCTCGGCCCGGAATCGCTGGAGGCCAGCCAGGTCGCCGTCGCGGTGCGCCAGCAGCTGAAGGGCGACAAGCTGTTCGAGTTTCATCAGAAGCTCCTGGAGACCAAGGGCCGGGTGAACGGCGCCCGGGCGATCCAGGTCGCCAAGGATATGGGCGTCGACACCGCCAAGCTGCAGAAGGACATGGCGTCCCCCGAGGTGAAGGCCGCGCTCAGCGAGAATCGCGGTCTCGGCGACCGCCTGGGCCTCTCGGGCACGCCGGCCTTCATCATCGGCGACGAGGTGATCCCGGGCGCCGTCGGCGTCGAGCCGATGCGCAAGACCATCGCCGACGTGCGCCAGTGCGGCCACGCCTCCTGCTGAGCTGACGGATCGGGCCGAGGAACCCCGAAGGCGGTCCGCGCAGCCTTGTCGCGCCGGGGCGCCTTCGTCTAAGAGCCGCCAGCCGCAGGGCCGCGGTGGGGGTCCAGGGCCGAGCCCGGATAGACGCACCGACGTGCCGCGAGACGAAGTAGGCCGGATGCCAAAGAACGACGCCATCGATCCCGAACTCGTGCGCGAGCTCGCCAACCTCGTGACCGAGACCGGCCTGTCCGAGATCGAGGTCGAGAAGGGCGACCTGCGCATCCGCGTCGCGCGGCGCCTCGAACCCGTGAGCGTGCAGGTCGCTGCGCCGACCCCCCTCGCAGCCGTCGCCCCGCCGGCGGCGGCGCCCGCCGCGTCGTCCCCCCTCGCCCCGGCCGAGCCGGCGCGCGCGCAGCCCGGCACCGTGCCCTCGCCGATGGTCGGGACCGCCTATCTCCGGCCCTCGCCCGACGCCAAGGCGTTCGTGGACGTCGGCTCCAAGGTCGAGGTCGGCGACAAGCTGCTGCTCATCGAGGCGATGAAGACCTTCAACGAGATCGTGGCGCCCCGCGCCGGCACGATCAGCGCCATCTTCGTCGAGGACGGTCAGCCGGTCGAGTTCGGCGAGGCCCTGCTCGTCATCACCTAGGACGTCCGCCGGGCGCTCGTCGCCCAGTCCCGGACGACGCCGCAACACGAGAGGATAGAGCATCCTGCGCGGTCCGGGATCGCCAGGATGCCCTAACGGGTCCGATGTTCGACAAGATCCTGATCGCGAACCGCGGCGAGATCGCCCTGCGCATCCTGCGGGCGGCGAAGGAGCTCGGGATCGCCACCGTGGCGGTCCACTCCACCGCCGACGCCGACGCCATGCACGTGCGCCTCGCCGACGAGAGCGTCTGCATCGGGCCGCCGGCCGCCCGCGACAGCTACCTCAACATCCCGTCGATCATCGCGGCCTGCGAGATCACAGGGGCCGATGCCGTGCATCCCGGCTACGGCTTCCTGTCGGAGAATGCCCGCTTCGCCGAGGTTCTGGCCCATCACCAGATCGGCTTCATCGGCCCCAAGGCGCAGCACATCCGCACCATGGGCGACAAGATCGAGGCCAAGCGCACGGCGCTGAAGCTCGGCATCCCGTGCGTGCCGGGGTCCGAGGGTGGCGTCGAGGACGCCGACACCGCCAAGCGCGTGGCCGCCGAGATCGGCTACCCCGTTCTCGTGAAGGCGGCGGCGGGCGGCGGCGGCCGCGGCATGAAGGTCGCGCGCTCCGAGGCCGAGCTCGAGCAGGCGATCGGCATGGCCAAGTCCGAGGCCAAGGCCGCCTTCGGTGACGACGCGGTCTACCTCGAGAAGTACCTGGAGAAGCCCCGCCACATCGAGGTCCAGGTGCTCGGCGACGGCCGCGGCGGTGCCGTCCACCTCGCCGAGCGCGACTGCTCGCTCCAGCGCCGCCACCAGAAGGTTTGGGAGGAAGGCGGCTCGCCGGCGCTCAACGAGTCGATGCGCGCCGAGATCGGCGGCATCTGCGCCAACGCCATGAAGGAACTCGGCTATCTCGGCGCCGGGACGGTCGAGTTTCTCTACGAGGACGGGCGGTTCTACTTCATCGAGATGAACACCCGCATCCAGGTCGAGCATCCGGTGACCGAGATGATCACCGGGATCGACCTCGTCATCGAGCAGATCCAGGTCGCCTCGGGCGGCCCGCTCTCGGTGAGCCAGGCGGACATTAAGGTCGAGGGCCACGCCATCGAGTGCCGGATTAACGCCGAGCACCCGGAAACCTTCCGGCCGTCCCCGGGTGAGATCACCCATTATCACACGCCCGGCGGCCTCGGCGTCCGCGTCGATTCGGCGGCGTTCCAGGGCTACCGCATCCCGCCGAACTACGATTCGCTGATCGGCAAGCTGATCGTCCACGGCCGGACCCGCAACGAGTGCCTCATGCGCCTGCGCCGGGCCCTGGACGAGTTCGTCATCGACGGGATCGACACGACGCTGCCGCTGTTCCGGACGCTGGTTCGCAACCCGGACGTGCAGAACGGTCTTTACGACATTCACTGGCTGGAGCATTTCCTGGAAGACGGCGGCATGAAAGCCTGATCGGAACCGGGCGAGGCTGCGGCGAGAGCGGCGCGCGGGGGATCTGGTCATCGCACCGGCCGTGCGCGACATTCACGGCATGCACGACACCGCCCGCGTGGACATCACCCCCGAGATCCTGCTGAAGGCCTACGCGGCCGGTATCTTCCCGATGGCGGAGGATGCCGACGACCCGACGCTCTACTGGGTCGAGCCCAAGGCGCGCGGCGTGCTGCCCCTCGACGCGTTCCGCGTGTCCCGGCGCCTTGCCCGGACCGTGCGGTCCGACCAGTTCGTGGTTCGCTGCGACACCGATTTCAACGGCGTGATCGACGGTTGCGCCGCGCCCCGACGGGACAGCGAGCGCACCTGGATTAACGGGCGGATCCGCGAGCTCTACGGCGCCCTGTTCGACATCGGCCACGTCCACACGGTCGAGGTCTACGCGGGCGCGGATGGCCGGCTCGTCGGCGGCCTCTACGGCGTCTCGCTCGGGGCGGCCTTCTTCGGCGAGAGCATGTTCCACGAGGTCCGCGACGCGTCGAAGGTCGCCCTCGTCCACCTGATGGGGCGCCTGCGCGCCGGGCGCTACCGGCTCGCCGACACCCAGTTCGTCACCGACCACCTGACGCAGTTCGGCGCCGAGGAGGTGCCGCGGCACGTCTACAAGCGCCGCCTCGCCGACGCCCTCGATCAGGTCGCCGACTGGAACGTCTGGCCCGGTGACGGCTCGGTGCCGGGTGCGCGGGTCCTCGAAGCGCTCAAAGCTCCGGATCGTGGCTAGGGCCGGAGGCCTCGAAAGCCGGCGCTAGCGCCGACGCCGGTGGCGGTAGCCGGTCGAGAACGAGGCGTATTGCCGGCCGCGGACGGACCGGTAGCGTCGCCGGCGGCTGGTGCTGGCCTCGACCGTCTCCTCCACCTGCGGGATCGGCTCGGCCATGGCGGCCGCGGGCGTGGCCGCCGCCGCGACCGTCGTGTCGGCCGAGGCGTAGCCGCCGGCGACGTTCTTCGCCGCCGGGCCGAACATCGCGAGACACTGGTTGTAGGCGAGGTCGTTCTTGAGGCGCTCGCATTCACCGATGGAGCGCGGTGTCCCCTGCGCCAGGGCCGGAAGGGGCGCGAGCAGCACGACGAGGGCAGCCAGCGGCTTGAGGCAGTGAATCGGGCGGTGCACGGAGGGGGTCTCGAGCGGTGACGGCAGGCTTGTGATCCCCGAGTGCGGCGAAATCGAGGGTTCGCCTCACCGATCGGGCCGCTCCATCCACCGGATCAGCGGCATCAGCGGGAAGATCCACGCGATGCCGAGAACCGAGTAGATCACGGCCTGTACCGCCGCCGGTGTCTCCGAGATGCGGCTGTCGGCCAGGGTCATCGCCAGCGGGCCGTAGAGGCAGACGAAGACCAGGATGGCGAGGGTCCCGATCAGGGTCCGGGTGCGGCGACGCATTGCTGAGTTCCTGGGTCGTGCCTTCGGACTGTGCCGCCGGCTGGGCGGCCGGCGCTGCGGGCGCGGATGGGCGACGGCTACCGTTCCGGGATCCGGTTGGCAACGCGCTCGCTGACGCGGGCTGCGGCGCCGGCGCCGTTGCTGGTCGGCCGGACATCCCCTAACCCGCGTCAGGCCGGGGTTTTCCCGGATCCGCGGAAGGGACGTGCATGGACATGAGTGGCGCGGGCGACCGGCGGTCGGGGGCGGTGCGAACCTGGCTCTACGTGGTCGCGGCCCTGGTGGTCGCCATGGTGGCGGTCGGCGGCGCGACGCGGCTGACCGGGTCCGGCCTGTCGATCACCGAGTGGCGCCCTGTCACGGGCGCGATCCCGCCGCTCACCGAGGCCGACTGGGCGGCCGAGTTCGCCAAGTACCGGGACACGCCGCAATACAACATCCTCAACCAGGGGATGGGATTGTCGGCCTTCAAGGTTCTGTACGGCTGGGAATGGGGCCATCGCCTGCTCGGCCGCGTGATCGGCTTCGTGTTCTTCCTGCCGCTGATCGTGTTCTGGTGGCAGGGCCGGATCAGCCGGCGCCTCGGGCTCGGCCTGCTCGGTCTCGGCCTGCTCGGCGGCCTCCAGGGCGCCATCGGCTGGATCATGGTCGCCTCGGGCCTTCAGCCCGGCATGACGGCGGTGGCGCCGCTCAAGCTCGCCCTGCACCTCACCACCGCGAGCCTGATCCTGGCCGGGCTGGTCTGGCTGGCTGCGGGCGAGCGCCGCGGCGTCCTGGCGCCGGCCACGGCACGGCTGCGGGCGACCGCCCTGCTGCTGCCGATCCTGGTCCTGGTGCAGATCTTCCTCGGCGGCCTCGTCGCCGGCTCGCATGCCGGCCTCGTCTACAACACGTGGCCGACCATGGACGGCCAACTCGTCCCGCCGCTGGACAGCCTGTTCGCGATCCGGCCCTGGATCGAGAACTTCGTCGACAACCACGCCCTTGTTCAATTCGACCACCGGGTGACGGCGTACCTCGTGTTCGTCGTGGCGGTCCTGCACGCCGTCGACGCCCGGCTCACCGGCCCGAAGAGCGCGGGCGGTCGGGCCACGGGCGTCGTGATCCTCGTCCTCGCCCAGATGGCGCTCGGGATCGCGACGCTGCTCCTCGCCGTTCCGCTCTGGGCGGCACTCGCGCATCAGGTGCTCGCCATGGCGGTGCTGACGATGGCCACCGTCCATGCCCGGCTCAGCCGCGGATCCGGCCTGGTCGAGCCCGCCGCCGCCGAGCCGCCGCTGGGGTTCGAGGGGCTCGTCGGAGGCCGGATCTAGGCTCTCGTGCGGTGCAGCGGTCGCGCTGCACCGCACGAGACTTTTACCGCTTTCAGTGGAACCTTGGGATAACTCCCCATCAGCAATCTGCACATGGAACGACTAAGACTTCTCAAGCTTTAAGCTGCACGCGTTGCAGGAGGCTTCAAGATGTCTCTCGCGGAGGATGGTCGACCGCTCTCCCTCACCTGGCACTACACGCCGCGGGAGATCATGGCGGATGGCGTGATCCACGGTCTCGGCGTGGTGCTCGGCCTCGCCGGTGCCGTGGCCCTGGTGGCGACCGCGGTCACGGCCCATCTCGGGCTCGGCGAGCGGGCGGCGGTGGTCGTGTACGCCACGGCGCTCGTGCTGATGCTCGGCGTCTCCGCCCTCTACAATCTCCACCCCGTCAGCCCGCGCAAATGGCTCCTGCGCCGCGCCGACCACGCCCTGATCTACCTGATGATCGCCGGGACCTACACGCCGCTGGTCGCCCTCGTGGGATCGGGGCCGCGTGCCTACGCCCTCTTGGCGATGATCTGGCTGGTGGCGCTGATCGGGATCGCGGTGAAGCTCTTCCTGCCGGGCCGGTTCGACCGCCTGTCGATCGGGCTCTACCTGATGCTCGGCTGGAGCGGGCTGTTCGCCTACGAGTCGGTGATCGCGGCGCTTCAGCCCACCGCTCTGTGGCTGCTGGGAATCGGCGGGGCGCTCTACTCGATCGGCGTCGTGTTCCACATCTGGCGGACCCTGCCCTTCCAGAACGCGATCTGGCACGGCTTCGTCCTCGCCGCGACGGCCTGCCACTACGGGACGATCTGGGCCAGCCTGAACGGCTCGCCGATCACCTAGCGTTGGAGTCGATTGTGATTTCGCGCGTAAAACTCCGGTTACCGTTCCGATGGAAAGGTCGAGTGACGGTGACCTGCTTTAAGTTTCCCGCGACCACGGGTGCACCACAACCTGGGGACTGATATTCCCGGGAGCTGGACCGTGGTCCCGAAGACGAACGACTCTGGCATCGCTCAGCGCTACCGGATCCTGCACGTGTTCAGGGCGCCCGTGGGCGGATTGTTCCGGCACGTGATGGATCTCGCCCGCCTCCAGGCGGCCGCGGGACACCATGTCGGTGTCGTCTGCGATTCTAGCACGGGCGGCGACCGCGCCGCGGGCGCCCTGGCGGACCTGACGCCCTGCCTGGATCTCGGCCTCGTCCGGATCCCGATGCGCCGGAATCCGCATCCGTCGGACTGGTCCTGTCTCAGCGCCGTGGCGCGGAGGGCCGCGGAGGTCAACGCGGACGTCCTGCACGGACACGGTGCCAAGGGCGGCGCCTACGCGCGGCTCGCCGCGGCGGGTCCGGCGATCCGCGCCTACACGCCGCACGGGGGCAGCTACAATTACCGGCCGGGCAGCCCGCTGCACCGCCTCTACATGGGGGCCGAAGCGGTGCTGGCGCGCCGCACGGACGCGTTCCTGTTCGAGAGCGAGTACGTCGCCGGCCGCCACTGGAGCTTCGTCGGCGGTCCCGAGCGCGTGACGCGGATCGTGCACAACGGCATCGCCGAGGCGGAGTTCGCGCCGCTGGACCGCGTCGCCGAGCCCTTCGACCTGCTCTATGTCGGCGAGCTGCGGGAGGCCAAGGGCCTGCCCTACCTGCTCGAGGCGCTGGTCCGGCTGCGGGCCGAGGGGCGGGCGCTGCGCCTGCTCCTGGTCGGATCCGGGCCGGATGCCGAGATCCTGCGGGAGACCGTGGTGCGTCTCGGCCTGGCCGACGCGGTGGCGTTCGAGCCGCCGCAGGCGATCCGCGCCGTGCTGGCCCGCGGCCGGATCCTCGTCGTCCCGTCGCTCGCGGAGTCGCTGCCCTACGTCGTGCTGGAAGCCGCCGCGGCGGCGCAGCCGCTGGTCGCAACCCGGGTCGGCGGCATCCCGGAGATCTTCGGCGCGGCCGCTCGCGACCTCGTCCCGTCGCGGGACCCGGCGGCGCTCGCCGAGGGGATCCGCGGCGTCCTCGACGCCGCGCCGGAGGCCCTGGCCGCGCGGACGCAGGGCCTGAGCGCCTCGATCCGTCAGCGCTTCTCCCTGGAACGCATGGGCAGCGAGGTGATCTCCGGCTACGCCGCGGCCTTCGAAGCCCGCGCGGAGCGCCGCGATCCCGCGCCGCGGGCGATCGCCGGCGCCCGGACCGCCTGACGGCGAGACCGGCAGGACGAGGATCGTGGGCCTGTGCGCCGCGGTGGAAAAGGCGGCGCCACCCTCGCTCTTAAATGTTCCAACAGCGCCCCGTGCCAAGCTCGCGCCGAGGCAGCGACCGCAAGGCTCGGGGGGAGCCGATCGATGAGCGCGTTCGACATTCGCGATCTTCTTGAGGCCGCCGTCCCCATGGAGGCGTCCTCGGTCCAGGCCGCCGTCAGCGTGCCCCTCGCCGAGACCGCGGCGCCGGGACCGACGGCGATCTCGCCCGTCGTGGTGGCCGGGCTGGTGCGCGCGCTGGAATGCACGCTCATTTTCGGCCTGGGCGCATTGCTGCACGTGCTGATGCTGCGCGGCCGCGTCCCGTTCGGGCTGACCTACGCGGGCGCGATCGGCGCGATCGCGGTGATCACCGTGACGCTGATCCAGGCGTCGGGCGGCTACCGGGTCGCCGCCTTCCGGAGCTTCTTCAAGACCGCCATCCGGCTCATCGCGGCGTGGTCGATGACCTTCCTGATGGTCGCCGCCGGGCTCGTGCTGGCCAAAGTGGCCGACCATTACTCGCGCCTCTGGCTCGCGACCTTCTTCGGCGGCGGGCTCGCGGCCCTGCTGGTCGGGCGCTTCGTCCTCTTCCGCATCATCGACGTCCAGACCCGGGCGGGACGGTTCGACCGGCGCACCGCCATCGTGGGCGGCGGCCAGCCCGCGGAGGACCTGATCGCCGCCCTGGAGACGCAGAGCGAGAGCGGCATCCGCATCGTCGGCGTGTTCGACGACCGCAACGCCGATCGGTCCTCGGACGTGGTGGCGGGGCACCCCAAGCTCGGCAACGTCGACGACTTGGTCGCCTACGCGCGCCATGCCCGGCTCGACCTGATCGTGTTCACGATCCCGATCACCGCGGAGGCGCGGATCCTCCAGATGCTCGCCAAGCTCTGGGTCCTGCCGATCGACATCCGGCTCTCGGCGCACGCCGCCAAGCTGCGTCTGCGCCCGCGCAGCTACTCGTATCTCGGCTCGGTCCCGGTGCTGGACGTGTTCGACCGTCCGATCGCCGATTGGGACGTCGTGGTGAAGGCGCTGTTCGACCGCTGCGTCGGCCTGATGATGCTGCTGGCGCTGTCGCCGCTCATGCTGGCGATCGCCCTGGCGGTGCGATTGACATCCCGCGGGCCGGTGCTGTTCCGGCAGAAGCGCCACGGATTCAACAACGAGCTGATCGAGGTCTACAAGTTCCGCTCGATGTACGTCGATCAGTGCGACGCCGGCGCGGCCAGGATGGTGACCCGGGGCGATCCCCGCGTGACCCCGGTCGGCCGCTTCATCCGCAAGACCTCGCTCGACGAGCTGCCGCAGCTGTTCAACGTGCTCAAGGGCGACCTGTCGCTGGTGGGCCCGCGCCCGCACGCGCTGCAGGCCAAAGCCGCCAACACCCTGTACGACCAGGTGGTCGACGGCTACTTCGCCCGCCACAAGGTCAAGCCCGGCATCACCGGCTGGGCGCAGGTCAACGGCTGGCGGGGCGAGACGGACACTTCCGAGAAGCTGCAGCGGCGTGTCGAGCACGACCTCTATTACATAGAGAACTGGTCGGTGCTGCTCGACCTGCAGATCCTGCTGACCACCCCGTTCGCGCTGTTCAAGACCGAGAACGCCTACTGAGCGGAGGGGCCGGCACCGGAGCGGTGCCGGCCGATGGCGCCACTACGGCAGGGCGCCGGCCTTCTCCTTGGCCTTCAGGATCGTGTCGCGGCAGCCCTGGGCGTCGCCGGACTTGTCCTGCTGGCGCGCCTGGGCGACCAGCTTCTTGGCTTCCTCGACGCCTGCGGCAGTGGGCTTCACGGCGGCGTCCGACTTGGTGAGCGCCGGCGGCGTGTCGAGCGCCTTGGGCGAGTTGGACGACGTGGTGCCGCCGGGCGGCGTCGTGCCGGTCACCGAGGCGGCGCCGGCGCTGTCGAGCCGCCGCTGCAGCGTATCGACCTCGTCGGCACACGGGGTCGCCAGGGCTGGCGTCGCGGCCGCCAGGGCCAGGGCTGCAACGGCGAAACGGATGATCATCGGGACGAGGCTCCACGGTGTCGGAGTGCGGCCGGCGCCGACCCGTCGTGCGTGAGCGGGCGGTGATGCGTCGGTGCAGCTACCGGGGAGACGCCGGGCGAACGGGCCCGTTCCCGAGACAGGAGGCCGCATGCGGCAGACCCGAAACGCGACGGGCGCCCCGCGCGGCCCTCAGGCCGCGCGGGACGCCCGCTTCTCGACATTGCGGACGGATCAGTACTTCCGGATGATCGGCTCCGGCGCCATCGGGACCGGATCGGCGCCGAAGGCGTAGCGGATGCCGGCGTAGACCGAGAAGGGCTGCGCCAGGGTGGTGGTCCGCGGATCGCTGATCCGCAGGTTGCCGGCCACCGCGCCCGGCTCGGCGTAGGTGCCGAACGTGGTGTAGCGGTTGTTGGTCAGGTTGGTGATGAGGCCGAAGACCTCGAGGTTCTTCGTCACCTGATACTTCGTCTGGAAGTTCAGAACGTAGTAGGGCGGCAGCTTGCGGTTCAGGTTCGACTCGTCGCCGCGGAAGTACGACGAGGAGAAGGCCTGGAGGTAGAGGCCGAACTGCCAGTTGGGCGTGACGAAGTAGTCGAACCCGGCCTTGATCTGGTGGGTCGGCACCAGCGGCACGACGTTGCCCTTGCGGACCTGGATCGCGCCGTCGTCCGCGAGCGGGTTGTTGGGCGACGACAGGGTGCCGTTGAACTGGAAGGTCGCGTCGACCAGCGCGTAGTTGGCGTAGACCCGCAGGTAATCGGCCGTGTACTCGCCGCCGACCTCGATGCCTTGCCGCTGCGTCGACGGCACGTTCACGAAGTAGGCGCGGGCGGTGTTGCCGGGGGTGGCCAGCGACAGGATGTCGTTGGCGAGATCGGTGCGGAAGGCACCGATCTTGTAGGTGATGATGCCGCCGTCATAGGTGTTCGGCAGCTGGCCGCGGAAGCCGACCTCGTAGGTCCGCCCGGTGACCTGCTTGAGCGGCGGGTCCGCCACCAGCGAGTTCGGCAGCAGGCACGGCCGGTCCGGGTTGGCGCAGGCCAGCTCCAGCGGGGTCGGTGCGCGGTTCGACTCCGAGTAGCTGCCGTAGAGGTTCAGCGCGTCGAAGAATCGGTAGGTCAGGCCGGCGACCGGGTTGATCTTGTTGAAGTAGTGCGTGCCGGTCACGTCCGGCGAGAAGCCGGTCAGGTCCTCGCTCTGGATGCGCGCGAAGTTGAGCCGGGCACCGGCGGTCAGCGCCAGCCGGTCGGTCACGTCGAGCGTGTCGAGGGTGTAGAGGCCCATGTAGAGGTTTGAGCCGTTGACCGAACTCGGCGCGATGCCGAGCGCGCCGGCGGTCCGCAGCTGCGGCGTGCCGAGGCCCGGGACGTTGCCGTAGAACGGGTTGCTCGGGTTGGTGGTGATCGACAGATCCGGGTTGATCACGCCCAGGGTGCTGGACGACTTGAACCCGTAATTGGCCGCGTCGATGCTGCCGCCGACCACGAAGGTGTTGGACAGGCCGAAGATCCGGTCGCGGTTGGCGGCCTGGAGCGAGCCGCCGAAGCCGGTGGCTTCCGTACGGGTCGTGTCCAGCGTGCCGTACGGGATGCCCGCCCGGAACGGGATGCGCTGGTTCTGCTGCCCCAGGATCAGGAACTGGTTGCGGAAGGCGAGCTGCGACTGTCCGGCCGCCGGGCTGAACCCGTCATCCTCGAAGCAGAGGTTGCCGCGGAAGCTGGACCGCGTGCTGCAGTTCTCGAAGTTGCCGTCGTTGCCGTCGACGTAGGTCTGGCTGAAGCGGCGGAAATAGGCGTTGCCGGCGAGATCCCAGGTCGGCGAGATGTCGACCCGGCCAGTCAGCTGGAGCGTGCCGACCTCGGTGGTGGTGGTCTGCGGGAAGGTGAAGATCGCCCGCGGGTCGCGGTGGGTGAAGTCCACCGGCGTGGCCGCGGCCGCGCCGAAGAAGCTGCGGGCGGCGAGCCCAATCAGGTGGAACTCCGAGTCCTGCGAGCGGTAGCCGATGTCACCGTAGAGGCGGCCGATCGTGCTCGGGCTCTCGTAGCGCCAGCCGCGGTCGTTCAGGCCGTCGCCGGTGAAGTAGACGCTCCAGGGGCCGGACACCTTGCCGTACTCGAGGTAGCCGGCGGTGCGCGCGTCCGAGCCGCCCCAGGCCGAGATCTCGGTGCCCTGCCAAGTGAAGCCGTTCTTCATCTGGATGTTGACCGCGCCGCCGAGCGCGTTGAGGCCGAAGACCGGGTTGCCGGTGACGACGTCGATGCGCTGGATCGCCTGCGGGGGGATCAGGTCGAAGTTGACGATGTCGCCGAAGGCCTCGTTGATGCGCACGCCGTTCTGGTAGACGGCGAGGCCCTGCGGCACGCCCTGCACGGGCGAGGCCGTGAAGCCGCGATAGGTGATGTCGACGCGGTTGTTGTTACCCTGCGAGTCAGACACGTTGATGCCGGGGGTGCGCCGGGCCAGCGTCGTGGTCAGGTTATCGCTGGCGCGATCGATCGTGAGATCGCTCGCCGTGACCGATTCGACGGTGCTGGGGATCTTGTAGAGGGGCTGCTCGGAGCCGCGCAGCCGCACCCCGGCGCTCGGTCCCACAGAGCCGGCCGGCGGCACCGGGCCGGGCCCGTTGAAGATCTGCGCTTGGCTCGAATTGCCGCCGCCGGATCCGACCGGCGACGTCGAGACGACGCTGATCTCGCCGAGCGTGACCGATTGCTGCGCCTGCACCGCCGCGGGGAGAACCGTCCCGGCGAGAACCCACGCCGACGCGACCAGGCTGCTCCGAAGCGCCCGAAGTGACATCCCCAACCCCCTCAAACCCAAACACATGCTCGTGACTGCCGAGCTTGGGTCTCTCTTGGCGGGTGCCGGGATCGGGCACAATTGGCTCAAGAACACGTGAGACGCGTTTCGGCTCCATTTCCGGTCCCAGTCAACCGAAGCCCGCGATACGTGGTTAAACAGCAACAGTTTCGGTAAAGATTTCAGGCACTTAGGGATATTTCGGCAACTGGCCCGGGACAATTTGGCAATAGCCGCCCGGGCGCCGTCAGAGCCGCGCCTGAATCATGCGCGCGATCTCACCGAGCCGCTGCTCGAGCAGCTGCGGAACCTCACAGACATAGGTCAGCGACTGGCTCCGCTCCTGGAAGATCCGACGGTCCCAAGCGAACTTCGTTTCCAGCTCGTTCTGGTCCTTGGGCAGCTCGGTGGCGTCGGAGGCGCTCGGCGCGTCCTTGACCTGGCTGATCTTGTCGGCCTCGTCGCGGATCCGCTCGGCCATCCGGCGCTGGCCCTGCGCGTACCGCGCGATGCCGCTCACCACCTTGTTGCGCTCGCCGTTCAGCACCTCGAACACGCCCGCGTAGACGCGCGTCAGGGCCTTGTCCTTCGCGTCTTTGTCGGAGCCGAACTTCTCGGCGAACGTGTCGAGGAACGGTCCGACCTGCGAGAGGTCCGTGCGGCGGGACGCGATCTTCTGCGCCAGGACGGCGGCGTCGTTGTCACTGCCCCAGTCGCCGGCGGCCTCCACGTCGGGGCCGGTCCAGAACTGGCCGGGGCTGAGGGTCGCGACCTTGCGCTGGACGCAGGGCCAGTCCGGATCCGGCTTCGGCTGGGCCAGGACGGGACCGGCGAGGACCGCGAGGCCCAGCGCCGGGCCGATGACGCGGGTCAGGAGGACGTTCATTGGGCGGACTCCATCAGGTGTTGTCGCCGGCCGGGCCGCCGCGCCGGGCCATGATGCCGCGGCCCGGGTCGTAGGCGACCACCGCCATGCCGAAGAAGGCGAGCCCCACACCCACCACCACGGCGCAGGCGACCGGCTCGAACTGGAGGTAGAGGGCGTAGCGCACGAGCTGGACCGCGTGGCTGAACGGGTTCAGCTCGCAGATCCAGTACAGGGTCTCTGAGGATTCCCGGATGCGCCACAGGGGGTAGAGGGCCGACGAGGCGAAGAACATCGGGAAGATCACGAAGTTCATCACGCTGGCGAAGTTCTCGAGCTGGCGGACCAGCGAGGAGAGGAAAAGCCCGATCGCCCCGAGCATGAGGCCGGTCGCCAGGAAAGCCGGGAGGGCTGTCAGGTAGCCGAGCCACGGGATGTCGCTCTCCCAGAAATACGCCACGGCCAGGAACGCGTAGGCCTGCACGATCGAGACCGCCACGCCGGCGATGAGCTTGGCGAGCAGGAGCAGCCACCGCGGATAGGGCGAGGTGAGCAGCACCTTCATCGAGCCGACCTCGCGGTCGTAGACCATCGACAGCGACGACTGCATGCCGTTGAACAGCTGGATCATCACGGCGAGGCCCGGCACCACGTAGACCTCGTACAGCACGTAGGTCTGGTAGGGCGGCTCGATGGAGACGCCGAGCGTGTTGCGGAAGCCCGCCGCGAAGATGAACAGCCAGACCAGCGGCCTGACCAGCGCCGAGAAGAATCGCTCTTTCTGATTGAAGAAGCGCAGCAGCTCGCGGCGGACGATGCCGCCGAGGCAGATCAGGTAGCCGACCGCGTCGAGGCGGCCGATCCGCTCGGCCTGGCCGCGCGGCGGGGCGCCGCCGACCCGGGTGGCGAGGAGTGTCGGATTGGTCATGCAGCCGCCCTCCCCGGCTCGGCGACCAGGCGGCGGAACGCGTCGGCGAGGGCCTCGTCGGGCCGACCGATCCCGCCGGCCCGGCCTCGGGCGACGATCCGGCCCCGGTGGAGCACCACGGCGTCGTCGTCGTCCGCGATCTCCTCGAAGATGTGGGTCGCCCAGAGCACCGACAACCCCTCCTCCCGCACCAGGGCGCGGACGATCGCCACGATGTCGGCCCGGGATTCGAGATCGAGGCCGACAGTGGGCTCGTCGAGGAGCAGCAGGTCGGGGCGGTGGATCAGCGAGCGGGCGATCTCGATCCGGCGCGACTGGCCGCCCGAGAGCGTGCGCACCTTGTCGTGGCGCCGGTCCGCCAGACCGACGCGGTCGAGCAGTTCGCCGACGCGCGCCTTGGCGGCGGCGCGGGCGATGCCGTGCAGGCTCGCGTGATAGAGGAGGTTCTGCTCGACAGTGAGATCGGTGTCGAGGGTCCGGGCCTGGAACACGACGCCGAGCCGCGCCAGCGCCCGGGACGGTTCGCGATCGAGCGCGTGGCCGAAGATCGAGACCCGTCCGTTCTGGTTGTTGTAGAGCCGGGTGATGACCGAGAACAGCGTCGTCTTGCCGGCGCCGTTCGGTCCCAGAAGCGCGGCGAAGTGCCCGCGCTCCACCGTGATCGAGACGTCGTCCAGCGCGGCGCGGGCGCCGAACTTATGGCCGACATGCTCGATCAGGAGGGCCGCCGGCTCGGGCGCGCTCATCGGCCCAGCACCTTCCGGGCGTCGGCCACGGCGTCGAGGCACTCGTCGAACTCGCCCTCCTTCTCCTCCCGCTCGGCGACCCGCAGGGCCTTCCTGAGCTTCGGCACCGCCGTCTCGGGCGGGTTCAGGGCGAGCGCGTCGCGGATCATCGTGATGCCCTCGGCGCAGGACGAGGCGTCGTCGGCCGCGAGGGCCGGACCGGCGGCGAGCAGGCAGGCGGAGAGCAGGAGGATGCGCATCACTTCACCGTCAGCGTGCCGGTCATGCCCTTGGATTCCAGGCCGTGCACCGACCAAGTGTAGGTGCCGGGCTTGATCGCGACGAACTCGATGGCGATCTCGCCGGGATCGTCGAACTCGAGGTGATCGGGCGGCCCGCCGCCGTGGATCTCCTTGTGCTCGATCACGATCTGATTGAACCAGATGTAGCGGAAGAACTCCGGCGCGTAGAACTTGTATTCCTGGCGCCCCTTGGCGACGATCCGCAGCCGGTAGGCCTTGCCGGATTCCAGCGTGATGTCCTTGTTCTCGACGACGAAATCGTTGCCCTGATCGTCGCCCAGGACGAGGTCGGGCAAGTTCTCCCGCTTCTTGGTCAGGTCGAGGGCACTGGCCGGTGCCGCGGCGAGCAGCCCTGCCAGGCCGAGGGCCGCCGTTCGAAACATGCGCGTCATGTCGTGTTCCACCCTTGGGCCGCGTCGCGCGCGGCCGTCCTCGCTCGGCGCCCGGAGGTCGCGCGGATCAGTTCGGCGAGATCGCCACGCCCCAGGGCAGGAGCCCGACCGGGATGCTCTTCACCACCTTCTCGGCGGCCACGTCGATCACCGAGACGTCGTTGGAAGTGCCGTTCGTGGTGAACAGCTGCTTCTGGTCCGGCGTGAAGGCGAGCTGCCAGACGCGCTGGCCGACCGGCAGGTACTTCTCGACCTCGTAGGTCTTGGCGTCGATCACGGCGACGCGGTTCGCCGGGCCGAGGGCCACGAAGGCCTTGGATCCGTCCTTGGTGATCCGGATGCCCACCGGCTGGATCGCCTCGTCGTTCACGCTCGGGATCTTGAAGGTTATCTTCTTGATCACCCTCCGCTGGGCGACGTCGATCACGCTCACCGTGCCGCCGACCTCCGCCGACACCCACAGGAACTTGCCGTCGGCGGTGAACTCCGCGAAGCGCGGCCGGGCATCGACCAGCACGTTGTCGATGACCTGGAAGGTCTTCGTGTCGATGAAGTGGGCCATGTTGGTCGTCTCGGAGGTGTTGACCAGGATCTTCCCGTCCGGCGACAGGCCCATCCCCTCCGGCTCGACGCCCACCGGCACCTCGGCGAGCACCTTGTTCTTCTCGATGTCGATGATCGTGACTTGGCTGTCGTCCTCGTTCGCCACGTAGAGCGGGTTTCCGGAGGCGTCGAGGATGAACTGCTCCGGATCCGGCCCGGAGCGCAGCGAACGCACCACCTTGCCGCTGCTCGTGTCGAGCACGTCGATCCGGTCGTCGTCGCTCGCGCAGACGAACAGCTCCTTGCCGTCCTTCGAGACGGTCACCCCACGCGGGCGCCGCCCGACCTTCCACGTCGCCGTCACGGCCATCGTGCTGGTGTCGATGACGCTGACCGAGTTGCCCTTCTCGTTCGTGACATAGGCGGTGAAGGCGGCGGCCGGCCCGCACAGGGCGAACCACGCACCGAGGGCGACCCCACTCAGACATGCCTCGACGCGGCGGCTCATACGGTTTCCTTCCCTTGCGAGGGCCCGGCGTCCTGGACGGACGTTCTCGGGAGACGTTTGTAGTGCGATTCCCGCGCGTTGCGAGGGCCTTGGCCGCTCGCCATCGCCGCAGGCCACGGGTTTACTTGAACTTGCAGGTGGTCTCCGGGAGGTCGACGCCCAGCGTGTCGAGGGGCGTGCGCTGATGCAGGAACCCCTGCTCGGGCGCGACGGAGACCAGCGCCTTGGGCTGCACCACGATGATCGCCTGGCGGAGCTGGTGGTCCCAGGGCCGGAAGCTCAGGGGCACGCCCTTGTAGGCCGGCAGCGTGAAGGCGGGCTCGACGAGGTACGGGGCGATCACGGCCGAGTCGTTGGTCTTCTTGGCCGTCACGGCCTCGCCCACCGTCCGCACCGCCGCCCAGACCTGGTAGTCCAGCGGGCGCATCAGCCGCGAGGCGAGCCGCCGGAACCGGTTCTGGGCCTGCGCGGCGCCCCAGGTCTCCAGCACGGGGGACCAAGTCGTCGGCGTCAGCGCCTGCGTGCCGCCGACGGGCCGCGGATCGACGGTGCGGTAGGGAACGTAGTCGCCCCAGTCACCCTCCTCGTCGGCCACGATGGCCATGTCGTAGTCGAGGCCTCGGGTGAAGACCATCGCCTCCGCCCGGGTCGGCGTGTCACCGCGCGCCTTGGCAAGCGGCCCGAAGGTCCAGGGCTTCTCGGCGGTGATCTTCAGCGCGAACTTCCGCGCCGAGTTGCGCATCGCGTCGGCGTACGATTTGTCGGCGTCGGTCGGGCCGACGATCAGGAAGAGCTTCCGCCAGCGCATCACCGTGAGGTACTGCGCCAGGGCGTCCGTCAGCATCGCCCGCGACGGCAGGATATGGAACACGTTGGCGCGGCACTCGGCGCCGCGCAGGCGGTCGTCGGGCGCTCCCGCGTTGAGGACGACCGCGCCCGTGTCCTTGACGGCGTCGGCCACTGCCAGGACGGCGTCAGCGGGGAGCGCCAGGACCAGGTAGCGCACGCCCTGGCCGATCAGATCCTTGGCGGCCGCCACGGCGTCCGGCTTGTCGTCGGTCAGGGCGACCTCGTCGAGGACGTAGGTCTGCTTGGTGAAGCGGCCGGTGGTGTTGTTGTCGGCGATGCCCATCTTGGCGCCGGCCAGGCCCTCGTCTTCCGGCGCCGCCTCGGCATCGTACGAGGAGGGGGCTGGCTGCGGCCGGTAGATCAGGCCGATATGGGTCTCGAGCGCCTGCGGGGCGGCGGGCTGGGCCGGCTGCGCCGCCGCGGCCGGCGCCGGGTCCTCCGCCCGCGCCGCCGCCGGGGCGAGGGCGAGGGCGACGGCGGCCGCGCGCAGCCAGGACGGGCGCGTCTTGCGTCGGCAGGCCATGTCGGGTGCAGGATCGTGCATGTGGGCGGCCTCTACCAGCTTCCGCTCGGGCCGCTCAACCGCGGCGTGTCGTCCCGACGTTCACGTTACCGTCGTGGGATAGGCGGGCGCGGAAGTACATTGCCAAATTGTCCCTTCGCCCGACCTATGGCGGGAACGATGCCGCCGCCTCGGGCGGTCGAACGCCTCGAGAGGAAGCTCCCGCCGATGCGCCACACGTCTCTTCGCGCCGCGCTCGCCTGCAGCGTCGTCGCCCTGTGGGCCGCCCTGCCCGGCGCGGCGAGCGCCGGCGAGAAGGCCGCCGTGTTCCCGGTCGAACTGTTCGATCCCGGCGCTTCTTACGGAACCCGGACACGGCCGGTGGACGCCCGGAAACTCACCCTCGTCACCGATGAGCTGCGCAACGCCCTGCGCGACAAGGCCGGGCTGGAGATCGTCGACACCGCGCCCAAGGCCGACGTCGTGGCCAAGGAGGGTCCGCTCTACAAATGCAACGGGTGCGCGGCGGACATCGCCAAGAGCCTGGGTGCGGACCTCGTCGTGACCGGTTATGTGGAGAAGGGGTCCGGTCAGATCTTCAACCTGAGCGTCTCGATCGCCGAGGCCGATACCGGCAAGGTGGTGCGCGGCGGGCAGGTGACGATCCGGGCCGACACCGACGATACCTGGGCGCACGCGATGCGTTGGGTGGTGAAGAACCGCCTGCTCGCCGAGCCGCTGCCCGGGAAGTCGTGAGACCGCCCGTTCAAGTCCGAGTGTTTCGTGCCCGCGTCCCCCATTCCGCAACACCCCGTGCCCCGGCTCCTCGTCAGCGTCCGCGACCCGGCCGAGGCCGAGGCCGCCCGCCTCGCGGGCGCCGACCTGATCGACGCCAAGGATCCGGAGCGCGGGGCGCTCGGCGCCCTGGATGAGGACGTCGTCCGGGAGATCGTCGCCCGCGTGTCCGGCGGTGCCGCGACGAGCGCGGTGGCCGATCCGGCGGCCGAGTCCGTCGCCGCCCTGGCGCGGACCGGCGTCGACTGGGTGAAGGTCGGCCTCGCTCCGGCCGAGCTCCGGGACGGGGCGGCCCTGGCGGAGCGCGTCGCGGCGGCGCCGGGCCGGCTCATCGCCGTGCTGTTCGCCGAGCACGGGCCGGCGGCCCCGCACGTGCCCGCCCTGGCAGCGGCCGGCTTCGCCGGCGCCATGATCGACACCGCCGGGAAGATCGGCGCCCGCCTGCCGGACCTCGCCGCGCCCTCCGATCTCTCGGCCTTCACCGCCGCCTGCCGGGCTCACGGCCTGATGAGCGGCCTCGCCGGGTCGCTGCGGGTCATCGACATTCCGGGGCTCTGCGCGCACCGGCCGGACTACCTCGGTTTTCGCGGCGGCCTGTGCCGGGATTTCGACCGGCGCAACGGCATCGACCCCCTGCGCGTGGCCGAGGCGCTGCGCGCCCTGCGGCCGAGCCGGCAGGACGCGGCGTGACCACCGTCATCAAGATCGGCGGCAGCCTCGAGGCGGATCCGCATCGCCGCCGCGCGCTGCTGGAGGCGATCGGCGACGGCGCGCACGGTCGCTGCCTCGTGGTGCCGGGCGGCGGCGCCTTCGCGGACGCTGTCCGGGCCGCGCAGGCGCGGGAGCGCTTCGGCGACGCCGAGGCCCATCGCCGAGCGCTCGACGCCATGAGCGACGCGGCCGGCATCTTCCGCGGGATCGAGCCGCGGCTGGTGCAGAGCCTGGAGCCCTGGGCGGAGACCGCGCCCGCGCGGATCCGGGTATGGAACCCGCGCGCCCTCCGGGCCGGCCACCCGGACATCCCCGAGACGTGGGACGTCACCTCGGACAGCCTCGCCGTCTGGCTCGCCGCGCGGGTTCGGGCGGAGCGCTGCGTCCTGGTGAAATCCGTCGACGCGCCGCAGGGCCTGGATCCCGCCGCGCTGGCGCGGGACGGGATCGTGGACGCGGCCTTCCCGGGCTTCGCGGCCGGTTTCGAGGAGCCGATCGAGATCTGGGGACCGCGCCGCCGCGTCGCGGTCGAGACGAGGGCCGCCGCGTGAGCACCGCCGAGCACACCGTCTTCGTCACCGGTCGTCTCGCCCGGGCGCGGCTCGAGAAGGTCGCGGCGGGGCTCCCGCAGACCCTGCACTGGAGCATCGCGGATGCGGGGGTGAAGGTCGCGGCGCTGATGACCGAGGAGATCATCCGCCGACGCGTCGTCCTGCCCGAGGGCGCGACGCGGGTCATCCTGCCGGGCCGGTGCCGGGCCAATCCCGAGCATCTCGCGGCGCATTTCGGCGTTCCCGTGGAGCGCGGACCCGACGAGGTGGTCGACCTGCCGGCATGGCTCGGCCTGACCGCCCGCAAGGTCGACCTGTCCCGGCACGACCTCCGGATCTTCTCGGAGATCGTGGACGCGTCGAAGATGAGCGTCGATCAGATCCTCGCGAAGGGGCTCGATCTCGCCGGGCGCGGCGCGGACGTCATCGATCTCGGCGGCCTGCCCGATACCCCGTTCCCGCATCTCGAAGAGTCCGTGCGGGCGCTGAAGGGCGCCGGCCTGAAGGTCAGCGTCGATTCCTTCTCCCGCGAGGAGCTGGTCCGGGGCGCCGGTGCCGGCGCCGACTTCCTGCTGAGCCTGAACGAGGAGACCCTCGATCTCGCCTTCGCGACCGACGCGGTGCCGATCCTCGTGCCGATGCGGCCGGACGACCTGCCCTCCCTCGATCGGGCGATCGAGCGCATGCTCAAGGCGGGGCGGCCGTTCCTGGCCGACCCGATCCTCGAGCCGATCCACCACGGCTTCGTCGACTCGATCGCGCGCTACCGCGACACCCGTGCCCGCTGGCCTGAGATCGACATGATGATGGGCACCGGCAATCTGACCGAGCTGACCGAGGCCGATTCCCTCGGCGTGACCGCGCTGCTCGTCGGCATGTGCTCGGAACTGTCGATCCGCAACGCGCTGATCGTGCAGGTCTCCAACCACACCCGCCGCACCGTCGAGGAGCACGACGCCGCCCGGCGGGTCATGTACGCGGCCAAGGCCGACTCGGCGCTGCCGAAGGGCTATGGCCGGGCGCTGCTCGCCCTGCACGACAAGCGCCCCTTCGTGCAGACCGCCGACGAGATCGCCCAGGCCGCCGCCGAGGTGCGCGACCCGAATTACCGGATCGTGATCGCCGAGGACGGGATCCACCTCTACAACCGCGACATCCACAGGGTCGGCACCGACGCGATGGCCTTCTTCCCCGACCTCGACGTGGCCAGCGACGGCGCCCACGCCTTCTATCTCGGCGCCGAACTCGCCAAGGCGGAGACGGCGTGGCGGCTCGGCAAGCGCTACGTCCAGGACGAAGCGCTCGACTGGGGCTGCGCGGCCGACGCCGACGTCGAGGATGCCACCGCCTTCAAGAAGGCGGGCCACACCCGCCATTCCGGACCCGACGCGCCGCCGCCCGGGACCCGCGACGCCCGTCTTGCCGGGCCCGAGGCCGGCGCGAGCCCGCCCGAGACGGTCCTGGACGCCGAGGCCCGCGCCGCCGTCGCACCCGAGCGCCCGCAGGACCCGCCGGCGAAGCTGGTCTGCGGGCGTCTCGTCCCCGCCGACAAGGCGTGAGCCGATGCCGCTGATCCTCGAGACCATCGTCACGACCCTGTCCCCGGCGGGCGAACTGCACCTCGTCCCGTTCGGGCTGATCGGCGAGGATGAGGGCTACGTCCTCGCGCCGTTCCGGCCGTCGCCGACGATCGTCAACCTTGAGGCCAATCCCTGCTTCGCGGCCTCGAGCCCGCGCGACATCCGGGTGATCGCCGGCGCGGTGACGGGCCGGCGCGAGTGGCCGACGCTGCCGTGCGCAGCGATCGAGGGCCGCCGCCTCGCCGACAGTTTCGGCCACGCGGAGTTCGCGGTCGCCTCCGTCGAGGCCCACGAGAGCCGGCCGCGCTTCCGCGGCCGGATGGTCCACAGCGCCGCGCACGCGCCGTTCATCGGCTTCAACCGCGCGCAGGCGGCGGTCCTCGAGGCCGCCATTCTTTCGACCCGGCTCCACATGCTCGAGCCCGAGAAGGTGTTGACGGAGATGGCCTACCTCGCCATCGCCATCGGCAAGACCGCCGGACCGCGCGAGCGCGAGGCCTGGGGTTGGATCGAGGACAAGGTCGCGGTGGCGCTCGGCCCCGAGGCGCGCGTCCTGGATCGCGACGACCGCTGAGGGCGGGAGGAGAAGGACAAGATGAAGAAAATCACCCTGGCCCTGGCGGCCACGGCGGCCCTGGTGGCGGCGACCGCGCAGGCCCACGGCCCGACCCGGCGCAAGATCACCGAGTCGATCGAGATCAATGCCCCCGCCGACAAGGTCTGGGCCGTGGTCGGCGACCTGAAGAATGCCGACTGGATGCAGAACGTGACCAAGACCGAGCTGACGGGCGATCCGGCCGGCAAGTTCAAGCGCCTGCTGACGCTCAAGAACGGCAATCAGATCTCCGAGACCAGCAACAAGTACAAGCCGGAGGACAAGCTGTTCTCCTACTATATTGACAAGGTCGACGTGAAGGATCTTCCGGCGAACGACTATTCAGCGACGATCACGGTCGAGCCCGAGGGCAACGCCAAGTCGAAGGTCGAGTGGAAGGCCGCCTTCTATCGCGGCTACATGAACAACGATCCGCCGCCGGATCTGAACGACGAGGCCTCCGAGAAGGGCGTCGGCGACTGGATCAAGGCGAGCCTCGCCAACCTGAAGGCCAAGGTCGAGAAGGGCTCTTGAACCCGGCTCGGGGCCGCGCGGCCCTCGCCGCCGGCCTCGTCCTCGTGGCCACCGCCTCCCGCGCCGAACCGGCCCGGGAGGCCATCGTCACAGCCCAGCTCGGCGGCGCGGTCGAGATCGTCGATCTGGCCGCCGGGAAGGTGGTGCGCCGCATCCCCGTCGACGGGGCCCCGGCCGGGATCGCCCTGTCGCCCGATCGCCGGCGCGCCTACGTCACGCGCCCGGAGGGGCACGGTCTCGCCATCCTCGACCTCGACGCCGGCACGGTCCTGTCCGAGGTGCCGCTGCCCGGGGGCCCCCTCGGCGTCGCGGCCGACCCGCGCGGCGGCACGATCTACGTGGCCGACTGGTACGGGAACCGCCTGTTCGTGCTGACCGAGCGCGACGGCACCCTGGTGCCGGACGGCGAGATCGCGGTGGGCGCCTCGCCCTCGGGCATCGCCGTCAGTCCCGACGGGGCGACGCTCTACGTCGCCAACCGCGAGGCCGACACCGTCTCGGTCGTGGACGCCGCGAGCCGGCGGGAGACCAAGGTCATCCCGGTGGGGCAGCACCCGTTCGGCATCACGCTCGATGCCGCGGCGGGGCGCGCCTACACGGCCAACGTGACCGGCGACGACGTCTCGGTCCTGGACCTCGAGACGGCGCGCGAGATCGGCCGCATCCCGACCGGCCGCCGGCCCTACGTCATCGCCCTCGCCGGGGGGCGCGGCTTCGTCACGGACCAGTATGCCGGCAGCGTCACGGCGTTCGACCTCGCCACGCTCAAGCCGATCGCCGACGTCGATGTCGGCGATCACCCAGAAGGGATCGCCGCGGATCCCGACGGACGCCTCTACGTCGCCAACTGGGGCGACAACACGCTGAGCGTCCTCGACTCGAGGACGCTCAAGGTGCTGGCGACCATCCCGACGGGTAACGGCCCGCGCTCGTTCGGCGCGTTCCTGCGCTGAGCGTCAGCCCGGTCGGCGCTGGGGCGCCCGCCGGTAGGCTGCCCGGGCCATCAGGAGCGCGCCGCCGACCTGCAGGAAGCCGGTCTCGCCGAGATCCGAGGGGGCGATATGCGCCTGGATCAGTAGCCGTGTCAGCGCGTTCAGCGCGAGCAACGTCAGGCAGAAGGCCGCGGCGGCGAGCAGGCTGGCGACGAACTCGGGCATGATCTCCCTCCCGTGTCGAACGGGGAGAGATTAGCAAGCCTCGCGCCAAGGCCAAGCTGGCGAGATCGCCGACCTCAGCGCTTGCGGCCGGCAGGTGCGGGCGCCGGCGTCCCGGCCTGCGCGGCCGGCGTGGGCCGCGGCGTCTCGACCGCGAGCCGCTTCACCGGCCAGCCGTCGCTCCAGCGCTCCATGTCGGCGAGGCGCGGGTTGTTCTTCAGCGCCGTCGCGTCGGACCCGGCGAAGGCCGCGGCGGCGGCGAGGTCGAAGGTCTTCCAGAAGCCGAGATAGTCCAGGGCATCGACCCGGGCGAGATTGATCTGCGAGACCAGGGTCTGCTGCTCACCGCTCAGCGCCATGTCGGCGGACCAGCGGAACGGCGGCGGCTTCGCGGCGTCCTTGGGCGCGTCCTTGGGTTCAGGACCCGGCTTGATGGCGCCGCCGTCGTAGGCCGTGTCCAACCCCGCCGGGGCCGCCAGGGTCGCCGTCAGGGCCGGGAAGCCGTGGTCGTCCGAGAGGGCCCGCACGAAGAGCTTGCGCTCCAGCGGCACGGCGCTCGCCTCGCGCAGGAGGCGCTTGGCCGCGAGATCGGCCGCCCGGGTATCCTTGTCGCCGACCATGGTCACGATCAACGTGGCGGGATCGATCGCCGACAGGTCGGTGAGGGCGATGCCGCGGGATTTCGGGCCGCTGGCGATGCCGCCGGGCGTGACCCCGAAGATCAGCTTCGGCACCGGCAGGCCCTGCGCCCTGGCGGCGGCCGCGAGATCCATGGCGAGCGGCGCCCCGGCCAGGTGGCCGATCATCGCGACGCGGGCGAGGTCGGGCTTCGCCTCGCCGTCCGTCGCGATCTCGGCGAGGGCCGCCTTGACCAGGGACTCGGCGATGGCGGGCGCGTCGGCCGGCCGGGTCCGGTTCACCTCCTGGAATCGGGGGTAGAGGACGAGCCAGCCCTGGCGGGCGAGGTGATCGATCCAGCCGCCGTAGCTCTGCGGATTGACCGCACCCCACCCGTGCAGAAAGATCGCGACCGGTCGTCCCGCCTCGGGTGCCGCGCCCGCGGCGTAGAACGCGTAGGTCGAGGCCGTGCCGCGTCCGAGAAGCCGCTTGGTCACCGCCGCCTTGCGGTCACCGACACCGCCCGCGCCGTCGGCGGGCTGGGCCGGCGGCGTCGCCGCCTGAACGGACGCGAGACCGGCCAGGGTCATGATCGCGGCGGCGGTGAGCGAACCGCGAAGTACTGTGAGACGCATCCGGGACTCGACTGAGAGACGCACAGCGTCGGCAGGTCAGAATGCGCTGAATAGCAGATTCTCTCGTCTTGGCGACCCGCCGGCCCAGTCTCCCGTCAAGCTCGACGGAGAAATCTAGGCGTGGCTGCAACCCGCGGGACCCGGACGGTCGAGCCGCCGCGCCAGGGCCGCCAACTCCGCCGGCACGTCGCGATCCGCGTCGCCGTAGACAATGAGCAGACCCTCACGGACGGTGTCGAGAACGGCGGATTCCACCGTATCGCGCGCGCCGGGCCGGCGGAGAGAATCGGCATAGTTGGCTGAGACAATCTTCATGGCGGCGTCGTGGATCAATTGTACTGCGCAAGTCCGGGCGCGGCGCGCTCCGGAGTGGCGTACAACTGTGGGACCGCGTCAGGTTTCCAACCCGGACGGGATTATTTTGCCGCCCGGTCCGATAACGGACGGTCCCGAGCCGGTGGATGGCCTCCCCGCGGCCTGCTCCACCCAGGCGAGGATGTCCTCGGCGCGCCAGGGCTTCGGGATGAAGGTGGCGGAGACGCGCAGGTCACTCGGCTGGTCGCCCGCGTCGCCCGAGGTCAGCAGGACCCGCACGCGCGGCCAAGTCACGCCGATGATCCGCGCGAGCTCGAACCCGCCGATCGGGCCGGGCGTCCGGACGTCCGAGAAGACGACGCTGACTTCGTCCCCGCGATCGTTGAGAATCGCCAGGGCGCGATCGGCGGTCTCGGCCTCGATCACCGTGAAGCCGGTATCCTCCAGCAGCGTGGCCGCGAGGAAGCGCTCGTCGGGCTGGTCCTCCACGACGAGGATCACGGGCTTCTGGCCAGGCTGTACCGAATCGCTCATGGACCAGGACACTCTACAGGGGCTGAACGACGGTCGCTTCGATCGGTTCAACGCCCGAGCGCCGCGAAGGGCCAGACCCGCGCGGGCACAGATCCTCCTTGGATCCTTGCACGATTGTGAAGTTGTGGCCGTGTCTTGGGTAACACAGCCACCCCGGAACGCGCCCGATCGGGCGTCCTGCCTCGTCTATTCAGCCGACACCGTGCGATTTCAGGAAGGCCAGCGCGCGCTTCCAGCCATCCTCCGCGGCCTCGCGGCGGTAGCTCGGGCGGTAATCCGCGTGGAAGCCGTGCGGCGCCTCCGGGTAAATCACGAGCTCGACGCTCTTGCCCGCCGCCTTCGCGCGGTCCCGCGCCTCCTCGACCGCCGCGACGGGAATCCCCGCATCGGCCTCGCCGTAGAGCGCGAGGAGCGGCGCGTGGATCTCGGCCGCCACGTCGCCGGCGGTGCGCGGCTGGATGTCGGTCCGCTCGCCGCCGATCGGTCCGTACCAAGCCACGGCCGCCTTCAGGTCGCGACGATGCGCCGCGTAGAGCCACGCGTCGCGCCCGCCGCGGCACCAGCCCATGACGCCCAGGCGGTTCGGGTCGCCCTTCGCCGCGGAGGCCGCCCATACCACCGTCGCGTCGAGATCGCCGATCCACTGCGCGTCCGGCGTCTTCGCGATGACGTCCCGGATGATCTGCTTGGGATCCGACATGGTCGAGAGATCGCCCTGGCGGGCGTAGAGCTCGGGCGCCACCGCGCAGTAGCCGGCCTTCGCGAGCCGGCGACAGATGTCCTTGATGTACTCGTGAACGCCGAAGATCTCCTCGACCACCAGGACGATCGGGAACGGGCCCGCGCCCTCGGGAACCGCCCGGTAGGCCGGCATAGGGCCGTCCGCGGCCGGGATCTTCACCTCGCCGGCCTCGATGCCCGCACTGTTCGTGTGGATCACCTGCGCCTCGACGCGGGTGGTCGCGAGCGTCAGGCCGCTCATCAGGCTGGTCATCACGAAGCCCCGCCGCGACAGGGGCGGCGTGATCAGCCCGTCGAGTCCGGCCCGGTCGTGATCCGCCATGGTGCTCTCTCCCTCGTTCCGAGGATGAGGGCTATCCGCGCGCGACGGTCCGGGTCAAATCGCCCGCCGTCGACGGGGCCCTCAGGCCCCGGCCGCCGCCAGGGCCCGGACCGTCCGCGGCGCCGGGGCGCGCGCCGGCGCGGCGATCTCGCGCGGCTTCAGCACGTCGCCCAGGCTGACGAAGGTCTCGGCGGCCGGCACGACCACGGCGCGGATGCCGTAGCCCAGCGCGAAGGAGCGGATCAGCTCGGCGTCCCGCGGGATGCCGAACCGATCGAGGGCGGCCAGAAACGCCTCGCGGAACAGGCTCGGCCGGCACCAGCGCTTCTCGGCCATCTGCAGCGGCCAGTCCCACAAGCCCTCGGACCGGCGCATCGCCAGCGCCGTGCGGGCGATGAAGTAGCCGGTCTCGCGGTGCTCGATCCCGTCCGCCTGCACCGACCAGTCATCGTTGCCGAACAGTTCGACCTCAGCCGCGTTGCCCATCGGGTCCTCCGCCCTGAACCAGCCTTCCGGCGCGCCGGAACATTGCCGGAACACTGGCGCGGAATTCCGTGGGGGTCAAGGCGCTTGTTCCCGGTGCGTTCGCAAATCGCCGGGGTCGGACTCAGCGGGCCTTGAACATGCCGTGCTCGATCCGGTCGCCCGGCGCGATGCCGAGCTTCGCGGCGGTACCGGCGTTGAGCTCCAGCACCGCCACGACCGGGCCGCCCGAGGGGATGATCGCCGTGGACAGCGGCTCGGTGTCGGCGGCGATCCGGCTGATCGTCCCGTCGGGCCGGATGAACACCATGTCGAGCGGCAGGTAGGTGTTCTTCATCCACATGGTGACGGGCTGATCCTGCTCGAAATCGAACAGCATGCCGTGGTCGGCCGCCATGTGCCGACGGAACATCAGGCCGCGGGCGCGGGCGGCGTCGTCGCGCATCACCTCGACGTCGAAGCGCTTCGGCCCGGCCTTCGTAACGATCGTCAGCGGCTCCGACTTGGCCGTGGCGGCCCGGGCGGCCGCCTGCGCCACGACGGCGGGGACCGGCGCG
Source organism: Methylobacterium sp. NMS14P (assembly GCF_028583545.1). Taxonomy (NCBI): domain Bacteria; kingdom Pseudomonadati; phylum Pseudomonadota; class Alphaproteobacteria; order Hyphomicrobiales; family Methylobacteriaceae; genus Methylobacterium; species Methylobacterium sp. NMS14P. The sequence continues at coordinate 3,080,205 of NZ_CP087106.1, forward strand.
ATCGCGGTCAGGGCGAGGCAGGCGATGGCGGCCGCCCGGGCGGTGCGGAAAAGGGATCTCACAGGCTCGTGCCTCTCGTGGGACGGCGCGCGGACCGCAGGGTCCGCCGCCCGGTGATAGACCAGGACGCGCGCGAGGGGAATCCGGTTCCGGATTTTCCGTGCCCCGCCAAAGAGATAGGGCGTGCTATCCTTGGCTGGAGCAACGCGGCCTCAGTGGGACGCGGGCATCGCCCCGTCGATCAGCCGCACCTCGGCCGCCATCACGCCCTTCGAGCCGTCGCCGTAGCGGACAAGAACGGACTCGCCGGGCTTCAGCTCGGCGATCCCGTAGCGCCGCAGCGTCTCCATGTGCACGAAGATGTCCGGCGTCCCGTCGCCGCGGGTCAGGAAGCCGAAACCGCGGAGGCGGTTGAACCACTTCACCACGGCCGTCTCGAGCCCGCTGGTCGGCGTCACGGTGACGTGCGTGCGCGGCATCGGCAGCTCGGAGGGATGCACCGCCGTCGCCTGATCGAGGGAGATCACCCGGAACGCCTGCCAGCCGCGGGGTCGCTCCACGGCCTCCACGACGATGCGGGCGCCCTCGCTGGCGGCCTGGTAGCCGTCGCGCCGCAGGCAGGTGACGTGGAGCAGGATATCGGGCGCGCCGTCGTCGGGCACGATGAACCCGAAGCCCTTCGAAACGTCGAACCACTTGATGCGGCCGGCCACCTCGACGAGGTCGAGCGCCTCATCCTCGTGCTGTCCCGCTTCGCCGGTTCGGGCGATCATCCCCCGCTCGGGGTTCTCCGGCCCGGATCCGCGTTCGTCAGACATGGCCGAGCAACCTACACCGAATCACGCCGCGCGCTCTCCCAGCAAGATTAACGAAGTCCTGATGTCCGGGAAGCCCATTTGGCCGGCAGAACAGTGACGCCAAGTTGCAATCTTGGCGCACGGAGGCGGGGCCGCAACAGTCGATCGGTCGCAGGCTTCGGCGTGAGCGGTGTTTAAGCGCCGGGGCCGTCGAGGGGTTTTCCGGATCGGGCGACCCCCGCCTCGGCGGCGCGGACGGGCCTCGGCGGAGTTCACGTTTTTGAGAGCCGCGGCACCCGCGCCCCGGACGGCTGAGCCGCCCGTCGCAGGCCGCGATGGAAAGGGCGGCCCCGACATGGTTTGGGTGCACCATCATGTCCGTTGACATCACCCTCGACCGCCCCACCCCCTCGCCGCAGGCCGCGAAGCCCTCCCCGCAGGGCCGCCTGCCGATCATCGATGCCGCTCGGGCTACCGCCCTGCTGGCGATGGCGAGCTACCACACGCTCTGGGATCTCGGCCATCTGCGGCTGACCGCGGAGAATTACGCGCTGACATCCACGGGACGGCACGCCGCCGAGATGATCGCCGGCAGCTTCCTGGTCCTGGTCGGCGTCGGCCTCGTGCTGATGAACGGTCGCGGAGTCCGGCCTCGGCCGATCTTCCTGCGGTTCGCGCGGATCGGCGGGGCCGCGCTGCTCGTGACCCTCGGCACCTGGGTCATGTTCCCCGACGCCTTCGTGTTCTTCGGCGTGCTCCACTGCATCGCCGTCTCGAGCCTGCTCGGGCTGCCGTTCCTGTTCCTGCCGGTTCCGGTCACCGCCCTCGCGGCCGCGGCCGTGCTCGCCGCGCCGCACGTCGTGCACGCGCCGATCCTCGACGCGCCGGCCCTGTTCTTCCTCGGCCTCGGCTCGGTCCCGCCGCGGACGAACGATTACGTGCCGCTCTTCCCGTGGTTCGGGCTGGTGCTGACCGGGATCGTCCTGGGTCGGCTGGCGCTGCCGCGGCTCGCCCGGTCGCGACTGGGGGCCTGGGCGCCGCGCACGCGGCTCGGCCGCGCCGCCACCTTCGCGGGCCGCCACAGCCTCGCGATCTACCTCATCCACCAGCCGCTGCTGCTGGCGCTGCTGACAGGGGTCGTCACCGTTGTGGGCGCCAATCCGCGCGCGGGGCTGCGGGCGTTCCGCGCCGATTACGTGACGATCTGCGCGCGCACCGGCGGCGAGCCGCCGCTCTGCCGCATCGCGGCCCGCTGCACCTCGGAGGCGCTGCTCCGCGAGGACCTCTTCCGGGAGGACGGCCGACCCTTCAGCGGGACGGAGCGCCTGCGCGCGCAGGCGATCTCGCAGGGCTGTTACGCCACCCTGGAGGCCGCCGCGCGATCCGCGCGATGACTGCCGGCACCCGACCTCCCGAGGCCGGCCAGAGGCGCGGACCGGATCAGTCCTTGGCGCGCTCGACGTAGGCTCCGTCGGCCGTCATGACGACGACGCGGGTGCCGGCGGCGATGTGGGGCGGCACGGTCGTGCGCACGCCGTTCGACAGGGTCGCGGGCTTGTAGGACGACGAGGCAGTCTGGCCCTTCAGCACCGGCTCGGTCTCGGCGACTTCCAGAGTCACGCGCTGGGGCAGCTCGATGGTCAGCGGGACGCCGTTATGGCTCGAGAGCATCACCGCCATGCCCTCTTGGAGATACGGGGCTGCGTCGCCGACCACGTCCTGCGGCACCGCGATCTGCTCGTAGTTCTCGGGGTTCATGAAGTGGAACCCCTCGCCGTCGCTGTAGAGGAAGGTGTGCTCGCGATCCTCCACGAAGGCGCGCTCGACCTGCTCGGTAGTCCGGTAGCGCTCGGACACCTTCACGCCGTCCGTGATCCGGCGCATGTCGAGCTGGGTCACCGGAGTGCCCTTGCCGGGGTGGATGTTCTCGGCGAACAGGATCACGTAGAGCTTGCCGTCCTTCTCGACGACGTTGCCCTTACGGAGCGTTGAGGCGATCACCTTCACGGAATTGCGTCCTGCATTGACATGGGGGCCGGCACGCGCCAAGCGCGGGCGCTGCATCTCGGACCCCGCCACTATCGCATCTGCGCCGCGGTTGCCAGCGGGCGGGCATGAACCGTCGATGGCAGCCGGCGTCGGCCGCGCCGCGTCTCCGCGGTCCGGAGCCAGTCAGGGCCGAGGATGAGAGTGCTCCAGAACGCGACGCGTCCCTGTCGGTGCAGGCCGGTCCAGCCCCGACGCGGAGGCCGGCGGTGACCGGATCCGGCTCCCCCTGGTGGTCGGCCGGTCGCCACGCCGACCGGCGCCCGGCGCTGCTCCTGCGCAACCGCATCCTCGCGGCGTTCCGCGGGTGGTTCGCGGACCGGGACTTCGTCGAGGCCGAGGCCGCCTGCCTGCAGGTCTCGCCCGGCAACGAGGCGCACCTGTCGGCCTTCGCCACGGAAGCCGTCGGCGCGAGCGGCGCCCGCACGCCGCTCTACCTGCACACCTCGCCGGAATTCGCCTGCAAGAAGCTCCTGGCCGCGGGTGAGACGCGGCTGTTCACCGTCGCCCGGGTCTTCCGCAACCGCGAGCGCGGGCCGCTGCACCATCCCGAATTCACGATGCTCGAGTGGTACCGGGCCGGCGCCCCCTACACGGCGCTGATGGCGGATTGCGCCGCGCTGCTCGCCGGCGCGGCCGAGGTCGCCGGCGCCCGCCGCTTCACCTTCCGAGACCGGGAGACCGACCCCTTCGCCGAGCCGGAGCGCCTGAGCCTGGCCGAGGCCTTCGACCGCTTCGCCGGGATCGACCTCCTGGCGAGCGTCGCGCCGGGCGGCGAGACCGACCGCGGATCCCTGGCAGCCGCCGTCGCGGCGACCGGGCTCCGGGTCGCCCCGGACGATACCTGGGCCGACCTGTTCTCCCGCGTTCTCGTCGCGCGGATCGAGCCGCATCTCGGCCTCGGCCGCCCGACGATCCTGTGCGAGTACCCGATCAGCGAGGCCGCCCTCGCCCGGCCGGCGCCGCACGACCCGCGCGTGGCCGAGCGCTTCGAGCTCTACGCTTGCGGCGTCGAGCTGGCCAACGCGTTCGGCGAGCTGACCGACCCGGCGGAGCAGCGCCGCCGGTTCGAGGCGGAGATGGCCGAGAAGCAGCGCGTCTACGGCGAGCGCTACCCGATCGACGACGAGTTCCTCGCGGCGCTCGCCGCGATGCCGGACGCGTCCGGGATCGCCCTGGGCTTCGACCGCCTGGCGATGCTGGCCTGCGGGGCCACCCGGATCGAGGACGTGATCTGGACACCCGTGGCGGAGACGCGGCCATGAACCGGGTCCTTCGGAGCGCGGACGACCTCCTCTCCGCCGGCCTGATCTCCGGGGCGGAGGCCGAGGCCCTCGGCGCCGTCCTCGCGCGCTACGCGGTCTCGGTGACGCCCGACATGGCCGAGCTGATCGACCCGCAGGACCCCGACGATCCGATCGGCCGCCAGTTCGTGCCCCGCGCCGCGGAAGCCGTCGCGACGCCGGAGGAGCGCGCCGACCCGATCGGCGACGCCGCCCACGCCCCGGTGACCGGGATCGTGCACCGCTACCCGGACCGCGTGCTGCTGAAACCGCTCCATGTCTGCCCGGTCTACTGCCGCTTCTGCTTCCGCCGGGAGATGGTCGGGCCCGACGGGCTCGGGACGCTCACCGACGCCGAGCTCGACGCCGCCCTCGCCTACATCGCGCGGGATCCGCGGATCTGGGAGGTGGTGCTCACCGGCGGCGACCCGTTCGCGCTGTCGCCGCGCCGGCTCGGCGACATCGCGGAGCGCCTCGCGGTCATTCCCCACGTCCGGGTCATGCGGGTCCACACGCGCGTGCCCGTGGTGAAGCCCGATCTCGTCTCCGACGCCCTCGTCCGGGCGCTCAGGCGGTTCGGGCGGGCGGTGTTCGTCGCCGTCCACGCCAATCATCCGCGGGAATTCACCGCCGCCGCCAGCGCCGCCTGCGCCCGGCTGGTCGATGCCGGCATTCCCCTGGTCAGCCAGTCGGTTCTCCTGCGCGGCGTCAACGACGAGGCCGCGACCCTCGAGGCGCTGATGCGGATCCTCGTCGAGAACCGGATCAAGCCTTACTACCTCCACCACGGCGACCTGGCCCCCGGGACGGCCCACCTGCGCACGGACGTGCCCGAGGGGCAGGCGCTGATGCGCGCCCTGCGCGGCCGCCTCTCCGGCCTCGCCCAGCCGACCTACGTGCTCGACATTCCCGGCGGCCACGGCAAGGTGCCGATCGGACCGGGCTACCTGCGCGACACCCCCGACGGGGTGCGCGTGACAGATCCGGGTGGGCAGGACCACGCCTACCCGCCGAAGGCGTGACGGAGACTCTTCGATTATGCGCAGGCTTTGGGGCCGCCTCACCTCGGTGAACGTGCAGAAGGCGGTGTGGGGGCTCGACGAGACGGGCCTGCCGTACGAGCGGGTCGAGGCCGGCGGCGCCCACGGGGTCGTCGACGACCCCGGCTACCGCGCGATGAACCCGAACGGCCTCGTCCCGACCCTGGAGGAGGACGGCTTCGTCCTGTGGGAATCCAACGCGATCCTCCGCTACCTCGCGGCGGTGAGCCCGGCCCTGGCCCTGCCGGCGGACCCGCGGGCGCGCGCCCACGTGGAGCAATGGGTCGACTGGCAGGCCACGAGCTTCACGCCGGCCATGCGCGACGCCTTCTGGCAGCTCTACCGCGCGGCCGATCCGGACCGCGCCCTGATCGCCGCATCGCTGAAGAAGAGCGAGGCCATGGCGGAGATCCTCGACCGCCATCTCGCGGACCGGACCTACGCGGTCGGCGACAGCTTCGGCATCGCCGACATCGCCCTAGGCTGCGCGGCGCATCGCTGGCTGAATCTCCCGGCCGAGCGGATCGAGCGCCCGGCGCTGCGTCGCTGGTACGAGCGGGTCGCGGCCCGGCCCGGCGCCGCGCGGGCGCTCGGCGAGCCCATCGCCTGACGGCCGCCGCGGGCACCCCGAGCCTTGCCGGCGCGCCCGCGCGATCCACCTTCCCCGACCGCGCCGCCCGGACCGGGACCGGCCTTTCACGGAGCCCCCCGATGGCGATCGACCCGACCCTGCGCGACGCGCTCTCCGCCGTGACTCCGGTGAGCCTCGCCCGCGCCTTAGCGCGGGCCGGGGTTAAGGCCTGCACCCCGCACGGGCTCTCGGCGCGGGGGAGCGGAACCGTGGTCGGGCCCGCCTACACGATGCGGATGATCCCGGCTCGCGACGACGCTGCGGGCGATCTCGCCGCCGCCATCGACGCCGTGCCCGAAGGGGCCGTGGTGGTCATCGACGCCGCGTCCTCCGGCCTGGTCCTTCCCTTCGCGGCGATCCTGGCGGCGCGCCTCGCCCAGCGTGGCGCCGCGGGTCTGGTCACGGACGCGGCCCTGCCGGACGAGATCGGCCTCCCCGCCTGGTGCCGGACGGCCGCGGCCACCGGGACCCTGGCCCTGGTCGGCACGCAGGAGCGCGTCGCCTGCGGCGGTGCCGCCATCCATCCCGGCGATATCCTGGTCGGCGACACGACCGGCCTCGTCGCGGTGCCGGCGGCACTCGCCGAGCGGGTCGCCCTGGAGGCCGTGGAGCAGCAGCGCCTCGATCTCTGGATCCAGCGCGAGGTCGAGCGCGGCGCCGACCTCGCGAGCCTCCTGCCGCCGGACGCCGCGGCGCTCGCCCGGTTCGAGGCCGAGACGAAGCCGGCCTGAGCACCGTGTTCTTCCCCGTCTCGAAGGTGATCTTCTTCCTGATCACCCCGTCGAATCTCTGCATCTTCGCGATCCTGCTCGGGATCGCTCTCGCGGCGGTGACGCGGCGGCGGAGGACCGGCCTCGGTCTCGCGCTGCTCGGCACCCTCTCGCTCGGTGCGGCCGGCCTGGCGCCCCTCTCGGACATGGCCCTGCTCCCCCTCGAGCAGCGCTTCCCCGCCTACCCGGATGACGGTCCGGCCCCGGCCGGGATCATCGTGCTGGGCGGCGGCATCGAGACGGGCCTCTCGGAGGCGCGTCGCCAGATCGTCGTCAACGATGCCAGCGAGCGACCGATCTATCTCGGCGACCTCGCCCGGCGCTACCCGGCGGCGCGGCTGGTCTTCTCCGGCGGCAGCGGCTTCATCGCGGGCGGCCTGGCCGAAGCCGACATCGTGAGCCGGCAGGCCGACGTGATCGGCGTGCCGCGGACGCGCCTGATCCTGGAGAACCGCTCGCGCAACACCCACGAGAACGCCGCCTTCTCGGCGGCCCTGGTCCAGCCGAAGCCCGGCGAGCGCTGGCTGCTGGTGACCTCGGCCTGGCACATGCCCCGGGCGGTCGGCTGCTTCCGCCAGGCCGGGTTCACGGTGGACGCCTTCCCGGTCGATTACCGGACCCGCGGCTGGAGCGACGTCGCGCATTTCCACGGCTTCGCGTCGGACGGGCTGCTCCAGTTCGACCTGGCCGTGAAGGAGTGGATCGGCCTCGTCGCCTATCGCCTGTCCGGCTACACGCCCGACTGGCTGCCGGGCCCGGATTCCGGGGGAGCTTCCGAGGCCGCACCGGAGGCCGGCAGCGACAAGCGGTAGATGCCGCGGAAATCGTCCGGGTCGACGGGCTTCCCCTTGCGCAGGATCGCGATCCGCCCCGCGTGGGCGAGCCGCACCGCGACCCGGCGCACCGGCTGCATCAGCGGGCCCCAGCCGTCCGGGTGCGGGCCGCCGAGGGCGCGGGCGACCTCCGATGGGCAGACGGTCTTGTCGGCACCGCGCTCGGCCACGAGGCGCAGCATCGTGGTCTCGATGGCGGCATCGTCGGGTCTCGGGTCGGTCATGTGCGGGCCTCCTCGGCGGGCGACAGGAGTGGGGCGTCGAGCGGCCCCTCGTGAGGTCCCTCCCCGGCTTCCAGGAGCGCCTTGCGGATCTCCGAGGCGAATTGGCGGCGCCACATGATGATCACGACGGCGGTCGTCGAGACGAACAGCACGTACGGGCTGATGAACCAGCCGAGATAGGCGAGCGCGAAGAAGAACGCCCGCTGACCGCGGGCGAAGTGTCGCCCGGCGCTGACGTTCATGGCCGCGAGCCGCCGCACCGCCCGCAGCATCTCGGTCTCGCTCGTGCCGGATCCCTTGTGCGGCACGGCGCCGAGCAGGATCGCCGTGTAATTGAACAGCCTGTAGGCCCAGGCGAATTTGAAGAACGCGTAGACGAAGATCAGCGCGAGGCCGGCGACCTTCAGCTCCCAGGTCAGGCGGTTGGCCACCGTCCCGAAGGGCAGCGTGGCGAACAGGTTCAGGACATCGTCCCCGGAGCGCGACAGGGTCAGGACCGAGCCCAGGGCGATGAGCGAGGTCGAGGCGAAGAAGGCCGTGCCGTTCTGCAGCGAGGCGTTGATCTGCGTGTCGACCACCCGGTTGTCGCGGCCGATGACCTGGCGCGCCCAGTTGGCCCGGTGCCCGTTCATGATCTGGCTGAGGGAGACCATCCTGCCGCGCAGCCGACCCACCGACAGGCCGTAGGCGATCCAGGCGAGGATGAAGTAGAGCAGCGCCGCGAGATCGAGGTGCGAGAAGGCGGCGCTGCCGGCGGACAGGTCGGTCATGGTCTCCGGATGGCGGATACGTGAAGGGGCGATCCGCCATACCAGTCCGCGGGCGCGCGCTGAACCCGCGCGGCCGCTGTCAGTCGTGCAGGATCTGGAACGCGCCGCCGGTCGGCACGTCGCCGCCGTCCCGCGCGGCCACGTCGGCCACGCGCGCGCCGGGCGGACCCGACCGGCACAGGGCCTCCATCTCCGCCACGGCCTCCGGCGCGCCGCTGAAGACCGCCTCGACTGAGCCGTCGTCGCGGTTGCGCACGGAGCCGGTGAGGCCGCGGGCGCGGGCCTCGGACTGCGTCCAGGCCCGGTAGGACACGCCCTGGACGCGACCGGTGACGATGACGGAGATCGTCCGGGTCTCACTCATGCGGGCGCGGTCTCGTCTGACGGGGCCCGCGCCGGGCGGCGCGGGCCGGGCTGGCCTCACTCGGCCGCGATCGGGCGACGGACGCCGGCGCCCAGGGCCTGGCTCCGCGTCGCGCCGGTGCGGACGTGTGTGGAGTAGAGCATCAGGCCGGTGAAGGCGATGCCGCCCACGATGTTTCCGATCAGCGTCGGGATCTCGTTCCAGATCAGGTAGTCCATCACCGTCAGGTGGCCGCCCATGAGGATCGCCGACGGGAACAGGAACATGTTCACCACCGAGTGCTCGAAGGTCATGAAGAAGAACACCGTGATCGGCATCCACATGGCGATGACCTTGCCGGGCACCGAGGTTGACAGCATGGCGCCGATGACGCCGGTCGAGACCATCCAGTTGCACAGCATGGCGCGGACGAAGAGCGTCAGCATGCCGGAGGCGCCGTACTTCTCGTAGCCGAGGGTGCGGGCCTCGCCGATGCCGGCGATGAGCTTGCCGACGGCGTTCGGCTCGGTGGCGAAGCCGAAGGTGAAGACGATCGACATCATCACCGCGGTGGTCAGGGCACCCGCGAAGTTGCCGAAGAAGACCAGCACCCAGTTGCGCGCGACGCCGGCCACGGTGACGCCGGGGCGCTTGTCGATGAGGGCGAGCGGGGTGAGCACGCAGACGCCGGTGAACAGGTCGTAGCCGAGCAGGTACAGCATCGAGAAGCCGACCGGGAACAGCAGCGCCGCGACCAGCGGCTGGCCGGTCGTCTGGGTGATGGTCACCGCGAAGGCGGCGGCGAGCGCCAGGATCGCGCCGGCCATGTAGGCGCGGATGAACGTGTCCTTGGTGGCCATGAAGACCTTTGCCTCACCGGCATCGACGGCCTTCTTCACGAAATCGGCGGGCGCCAGATACGACATGCACAACTCTCCCTCGCGGGCGCACGCCGATCGTCGTTGACCGACGGGCGCGCCGCGCAATCGCGGATGGCTGGCCGGGCGCGGTGCTGCCGTTCGCCCTCCAGCTCGATCGTGGGCAAGCATGTCGCGTACCAACTGCGCGGCGTTCAGGCCGGCCGGCCGCGGGCCCAGGTGCCGAGTTCCCGGAGATAGGCCGGCGGCAGCTGCGCCGCGCGCGCCGCCGCGACGACCGCCTCGAGGTATCCGGGCCGCGGGCGTCCGGGCGCGGTCGAGCACCCGCGATAGATCAGGGCGCGCTTGACGCCCTCCCCCGTGCGGACCGGGAGCGCCGCCTTTGTGTAGAGGCCCCCGGCGACGCCCTCGTAGCGGTCGAGCGCCGGGATGTCGTCGGGAGCCAGCTCCCACAGGATGCCCCAGACGGTGCGCCGCGGATCGGGCACGACCGACGCGTAGCCCTCGCGCATGATGATGAAGCGGTGGTTCGGCAGGTGTCCGCCGCCGATCAGCCGCGAAACCGGGCAGCGCAGCGCCATCGCGGCGGCATCCATGTTGGCGCCGTAGGCGAAATAGAGGGGCATGCCGGAGCTGTGAGAGCCTACTCGCCCGCGGGGGGATCCAGGCGCCGCGCGGCACGCTCGTTCGCGCGCACGGCCGCGTAGGCGATCGCCAACGTGATCGCCGGAATGCCGAACGTTACGAAGATCCAGTCGTAGTTCACGGCTTCAGGCTCCGGAGGGCACGCCTCGCACCGTAATGTAGTGCGCAGCCGGTCCCCAGCCAAACGAGCGTGAAGATCGCGTTCTCGACGCGCAGAGCCGGTGCACTCGGCACGCCGAAGCTCGCGGCCGTCATCGGCGTGACGAAGCCGATGACGACGTAGGCGACGGCGATGTTGTTCAGGGCCGTCGCCAGCAGCTTGGTCTGCTCGTTGTGAACCGCAGTCACGGCCGCGAGCGCGACGCGCGCCCCGCGATCAGGCGAATTCCAGGATCACCGCGTCGACGGCGAGGCTGTCGCCCTCCTTGGCGTGGATCTTACCCACCGTCGCGTCGCGCTCGGCGCGGAGCACGTTCTCCATCTTCATCGCCTCGACGACCGCGATCGCCTCGCCGTTCTTCACCTCCTGACCCTCGGCGACGAGGATCTGCTTCACGAGGCCGGGCATCGGGCAGAGCACCTGCTTGCCCGAGCCCGCCTGCTCCTTCACCGGCATCAGGGCTGCGAGCTCCGCCTCGCGGCGGGTGTAGACCCGGGCCTCGGCGGCCGCGCCGGCGTGCTGCAGGAACACGCCGTTGAGCAGGCTGCGCACCTGGATCGCCACGCGCTCCGAGCCGATCGTGCCGATCCAGACCGGCTCGCCCGGGCGCCACGCGCTCGCCACCGTGAGCGCCGTGCCGTCGTCGCGGGTGACGAGGATGTCCTCGCCCTCCGGCTCGACCGTCACCGGGAAGGACTGGCCGGCCAGGATCACCACCCGCTCACGCTCGAAGGCGAAGAGGCCGGGCGCGCGCATCTGCCCGGAGATGCCGCGCTTGCGCTGGTTGAGCTTGTGGTCGATCGCCGCGGCCGCCGCCATCATGCGGATCGCCACCGGGCCGGCGGGCTCCGGCGCCGTGAAGCCCTCGGGGAACTCCTCGGCGATGAAGCCTGTGGACAGCCGCCCCTCCTGCCAGCGCGGATGGGCCATCAGCGCCGAGAGGAACGGGATGTTGTGGCGGATGCCGTCGATCGCGAAGGCGTCGAGGGCCTCGCCCTGCGCGGCGATCGCCTCGGCCCGGGTCGGCGCCCAGGAGACCAGTTTGGCAATCATCGGGTCGTAGTGGATGGCGATCTCGCCGCCCTCCTCCACGCCGGTATCGTTGCGGATGATCGCCGTGCCCTGCTGGCCCTCCTCGGGCGGACGGTAGGTGGTCAGCCGGCCGATCGAGGGCAGGAAGTTGCGGGTCGGGTCCTCGGCGTAGACGCGGCTCTCCACCGCCCAGCCGTTCAGCTTCACGTCGTCCTGGGTGATCGGCAGCTTCTCGCCGGCCGCGACCCGGATCATCAGCTCGACGAGGTCGAGGCTGGTGATCATCTCGGTGACCGGATGCTCAACCTGCAGGCGGGTGTTCATCTCTAGGAAATAGAAGGACTTGTCCTGCCCGGCGACGAACTCGACCGTGCCGGCCGAATCGTAGTTCACCGCCTTGGCGAGCGCGACGGCCTGCTCGCCCATCTTGCGGCGGGTCTTCTTGTCGAGGAGCGGCGACGGTGCCTCCTCGATCACTTTCTGGTTACGGCGCTGGATCGAGCACTCGCGCTCGCCGAGGTAGACGACGTTGCCGTGCTTGTCGCCGATCAGCTGGATCTCGATGTGGCGCGGGTCGGTGATGAACTTCTCGATGAAGACGCGGTCGTCGCCGAACGAGGAGGCCGCCTCCGACTTGGCGCGGGCGAAGCCCTCCGCCACCTCGTCGCCCGAGTAGGCGATGCGCATGCCCTTGCCGCCGCCGCCCGCGGACGCCTTGATCATCACCGGGTAGCCGATCTCGTCGGCGATCTTCCGGGCGTGCTCGGGTGATTCGATCACGCCGAGGAAGCCCGGAACGGTCGAGACCTCGGCGGCGGCCGCCGCCTTCTTCGACTCGATCTTGTCGCCCATGGCGGCGATGGCCCCCGGGTTGGGGCCGATGAACACGATGCCGGCGGCCTCGAGCGCCTTTGGGAAGGCCTCGCGCTCGGAGAGGAAGCCGTAGCCGGGATGCACGGCCTGGGCGCCCGTCTTCTTGCAGGCCTCGACGATCTTCTCGATCACGAGGTACGATTCGGACGCGGCAGCGGGCCCGATATGCACGGCCTCGTCGGCCATGGCGACGTGCACGGCGTCGCGATCGGCATCCGAGTAGACCGCTACGGTCTTGATGCCCATCCTCCGGGCCGTCTTGATCACCCGGCAGGCGATCTCGCCCCGGTTGGCAATCAGGATCTTGTCGAACATCGCTGGCGCACTGCTTTCGAGATCGCCGGATTGCGCACCGGCTTGACTGTCCCGATAGATCAGTTGCGCCGCGGACGGAAGCTGCGCCTTGGTCTGAGGCTCAGGCGGCCAGGGCGAAGGTCATGCGCGGGGCCTCGGCCGTGTCGCGGGCGCGACGGTTGGCCTCCAGCGCGAAGGCGACCAGTGATTCGGCGCTGCTCTCGGCCTCGCGGACGACTTCCATGGCGATCCGGGCGCCCACCGCGCTCGGGCCGTCGCGGCCGCTGAGCGAGGCGGCGAGCCACGCGGCGACGTCGCGGTCGATGTAGCCGGTCGGGCGCGAGCCCCACACCGCGAAGTCGACGACCGAGGCGACGAGGAAGTCGGCGAAGGCGTCGGAGCCGATCACCGCCCGCTCGAGGGCGATCAGCAGGTCGGCCTCCTCGCGGCTCATCAGGCCGTCCGGGAGAACCTCGCGCTTCAGGACGAGCAGGTCCTCGTCGCTGATCGTGCCGGCCGAGACAGCATGGTTGCAGAACTGTTGAACGGAAATGGTGGTCATGATCGCCTGCCTCCCCGACCTTTGTTGCGGTCGGCTCTAGTCCCTGTGTGTCTTCAACTTACGGGACCGCTCCCCTTCCAGAGGTTAATGGCGAGATCTGAACGGAAGTTCAGGTAAACACCCCCCGAGCAAGCAGGCTTATTGGGACGTTGACCGGTTGCGTTACCGGACGATGACCGTCGCCCCGACGGGGACCCGGTTGTAGAGGTCGACCACGTCGATGTTGCGCATCCGGATGCAGCCGGAGGAGACCGCCTGGCCGATCTTCTCGGGCTCGTTCGTGCCGTGGATCCGGTAGAGCGTGTCCCGGCCGCGATCCGAGAGGTACAGGGCGCGGGCGCCGAGCGGGTTCATCGGGCCGCCCTGCATCGCGTGGACGTGCGGCCAGCGCCGGATCATCTCGGCCGGCGGGTTCCAGGCCGGCCATTCCGCCTTCCGGTCGATCCTGGCGGTGCCGGTCCAGCCGTAGGCCTCGTCGCCCACCGAGACGCCGTAGCGCATCGCCCGGCCGTTCGGCAGGACGAGGTAGAGCTGACGCTCCTTGGTCTCGACCACGATCGTGCCGGGCGCTTCCCGGGTCGGGTCTGCGATCTCGTAGCGGGCGAAGTGCGGATCGAACTCGGCCTCGGGCACGAGGGCCATGTACTCGGCGTCGCGGGCCGAGAGCGCGGGATCGGGCACGCCCTTGAAGGTGCAGCCTGCCAGCAGCAGGGCGCAGCCGAGTACCGAGATGATGCGCATGTCCCCGCCTCGAAGATCGTCGCGGCCGCGGACGGAGCGCGCGGATTGATGATCCGGGCCCGCCCCGAGGAAGAATCACGCAACCATAAGGGGGCAACGGCACCCCGCCGTAGTCCGCGCGTTGGGCCCGTGGCACATTGCCGGCGCCTGTTGCCGGTGCGCGACAGGCGAGCATCCCGGGAGCGACCCTCGTGACCACCCTCTACGTGAGCCATCCTGCCAGCTTCGATCACGAGGTCCCCGAGGGGCATCCGGAACGGCCGGCCCGGATGCGCGCGGTGGAGCGGGCCCTGGAGGACGAGCGCTTCGCCGGTCTGGTGCGGGCCACGGCGCCCCGGGGCGAGATCGAGGCCGTCACCCTCGCGCACCCGCGGGAGTACGTGGATGCGCTCGTGGCAGCGGTGCCCGAGCACGGGATGGTCGGCATCGATTCCGACACGATCCTGTCGGCAGGCAGCCTGGAGGCGACGCTGCGGGCCGTGGGCGGCGGGATGCACGCCGTCGACGCCGTCGTCGGCGGCGAGTGCCGCAACGCCTTCGTGGCCATGCGCCCACCCGGCCACCACGCGGAGCGGACCCGCGCGATGGGCTTCTGCCTGTTCAACCACGCCGCCATCGCGGCCCTGCACGCCCGGAAGAAGCACGGCGCCGAGCGGGTGGCCCTGGTGGACTGGGACGTCCACCACGGCAACGGCAGTCAGGACATCTTCTGGAACGACGCCTCGGTGCTCTACTGCTCGACCCACCAGATGCCGCTCTATCCGGGGACCGGATCGCCGTCCGAGCGGGGCGAGAAGGACACGATCGTCAACGTGCCGCTGCGGCCGAACGACGACGGCGAGGTGTTCCGCGAGGCGTTCGAGACCGGCATCCTCTCCCGCCTGGAGACGTTCCGGCCGGACGTGATCGTGATCTCCGCCGGTTTCGACGCGCACCGGCTGGACCCGCTCGCCAACCTGCGCCTCGAGGCCGAGGATTTCGGCTGGGCGACTCGCCGCCTGATGGACCTGGCGGAGCGCTGCGCGGGCGGCCGGGTCGTCTCTATCCTCGAGGGCGGCTACAGCCTCGAGGGTCTCGGCAAATCGGTGGCGGCCCACGTCGACGCGCTGATGGGGCGCTGACGGGGCCGTTGCGCTCGACCGGCGGCACGCCGTGAGCGGTGTCTCGGGGGAGTTCGCAGCCATGTCGCCACGGAGCCGACCGGATCTGCCGCGGCGTTGCGGCCCTGCCGCCTGCCCTGCCGCGTGCCTTGGCACCGTTCGATGACGCTCGCGGGCTTCCTGACCTACGCGCTGGCCCTCGGGGTCGCCGCCGCAATACCGGGGCCGGGTGTCGTCGCGCTCGTCGCCCGGGCCCTGGGCTCGGGCTTCGGTGCCGCGATGGCCTTCTCGCTCGGCCTGATCCTGGGCGACCTGACCTACCTCGCCGCCGCGATCTTCGGCCTGTCGCTGATCGCGGAGGCGTTCGGCGCGGTCTTCGTCGTCGTCCGCTACGGCGCGGCGCTCTACCTCGCCTATCTGGCGCTCCGGCTCTGGCGCGCGGCCGGAGCCGGAGCCCGGGTCGAAGGCGAATGCCGCGACCGGCCGTGGACCGGCTTCGTCGCCGGGCTGACCATCACGCTGGGCAATCCGAAGACGATCGTCTTCTACCTCGCGATCCTGCCCACGCTCGTCGACCTGCGCGGCGTGACAGCGACGGATTTCGCCACCCTCCTCGTCGTCACCGTCGCGATCCTACTCGCCGTGATGACGCCCTACGCGGCGCTGGCGGCGCGGGCGCGCGCGTCGCTGCGACGGCCGACCTTCCGCGCGCGGCTGAACCGCGGTGCCGCCGCGATCATGGCCGGCGCGGCGGTCTGGACCGTCCTGCGCCGCGCCTGACTGGGCTTCCAGGCCCTCAGTCAGCCCTCGAGGGGCTCGTCGCCCAGGAGTTCGATGCCGAAGCCCGACAGGCCGACATAGGAGCGCGACGAGGTCGCGAGGTTGCGGATCGAGACCACGCCGAGATCGCGCAGGATCTGGGCGCCGAGCCCGATCTCGCGCCACTGCCGCGCCCGCAGCGCCTCCGTCCCCTCCTCGGTGACGCTCTTGACCGGCACGCCCGCGGTGCCGTCCCGGAGATAGACCAGCACGCCGCGCCCGGCGGCCGCGAAGCGCTTCAGCACGGCGTCGATCTGCTTGCCGCCGCCGATCACGTCCGCGGCGACGTTGGAGCGGTGCAGGCGCACGAGCACGTCCCGGCCGTCGCCGATCTCGCCCATCACGAAGGCGAACTGCTGGATCGACTCGAAGGGCGTCGAGAACACGTAGGCGTTCACGTCGCCGTGGTTGGAGCGAACCGTGAAGTGGCCGACCCGCTCCACCAGCCTGTCGCGCGCCTGCCGGTAGGCGATGAGGTCGGCCACCGAGACCTGCTTGAGGCCGTGCTTCTCGGCGAAGGCCTCGATCTGCGGCCCCTTCATCACGGTACCGTCGTCGTTGGCGAGCTCGCAGATCACGCCGACGGGGGGCAGCTCGGCGAGGCGGCACAGGTCGACCGCGGCCTCGGTGTGGCCCGAGCGCATGAGCACGCCGCCGTCGCGGGCGATGAGCGGGAAGACGTGGCCGGGCCGCACGAAGTCGCCCGCGCCCATGTTGCCGTTGGCGAGCGCTCGCACCGTGTTGCAGCGCTGCTCCGCCGAGATCCCCGTCGTCAGGCCGTGCTTGACGTCGACCGTGACGGTGAAGGCCGTCCCGAGCGGCGCGTCGTTCGACGCCACCATGGGAGCGAGATGGAGCCGCCGCGCCTCGCTCTGCGTCAGCGGCGCGCAGACGATCCCGCACGTGTTGCGGATGATGAACGCCATCTTCTCCGGCGTGCAGAGCGAGGCGGCGACGACGAGGTCGCCCTCGTTCTCGCGATCGTCGTCGTCGGTGACGACCACGATCTCGCCGCGGGCGAAGGCCGCGATGGCCTCTGTGACGGAGCAGTGTGGCACGGGCATTCTCGAATCGTTGGGACGGACCCGGATCAGGGCTGAGATCCGACCTGTCCGCGATGGCGCAGATAGTGATCGGCCAGCACGCAGGCCATCATGGCCTCCGCGACCGGCACGGCGCGGATACCGACACAGGGATCGTGCCGGCCCTTGGTGACGAGATCCACCTCGCCGCCGTCGCGGGTGACGGAGCGGCGCGGGGTCAGGATCGAGGAGGTCGGCTTGACGGCGAAGCGCACCACGACCGGCTCGCCGTTGGAGATGCCGCCCAGGATGCCGCCCGCGTGGTTCGCCAGGAACCGCGGCCGGCCGCCGTTGCCGGCCCGCATCTCGTCCGCGTTGTCCTCGCCGCGCAGGGCCGCCGCCGCGAACCCGTCGCCGATCTCGACGCCCTTCACGGCGTTGATCGACATCATCGCGGCGGCGAGGTCGGCGTCCAGCTTGCCGTAGACCGGCGCGCCGAGGCCGGGCGGCACGCCCTCGGCCACCACCTCGATCACGGCGCCGACCGACGAGCCGTCCTTCCGGAGTCCGTCGAGATAGGTCTCGTAGAAGGTCGCCGTCTCGGCATCGGGGCAGAAGAACGGGTTGTTGCCGACCGCGTCCCAGTCCCAGCGGGACCGGTCGATGGCGTGCGGGCCCATCTGTACCAGGGCCGCCCGGATGGTCACGCCCGGGATGACCTTGCGGGCCACGGCGCCGGCCGCGACCCGCGCGGCAGTCTCCCGCGCCGAGGAGCGCCCGCCGCCGCGATAGTCGCGGATGCCGTACTTCACGTCGTAGGTGTAGTCGGCGTGGCCGGGGCGGTAGCTGTCGCGGATCTCCGAGTAGTCCTTCGAGCGCTGATCCGTGTTCTCGATCATCAGCGCGATCGGCGTGCCGGTGGTGAGCTGGCGGCCGCCGGTGCGGTCGTCGGCGAACACGCCGGAAAGGATCTTCACCTGATCGGGCTCGCGGCGCTGCGTCGTGAAGCGCGACTGGCCGGGCTTCCGGCGATCCAGCTCGGCCTGGATCTCCTCGGCCTCCAGGGGCAGGCCGGGCGGGCAGCCGTCGACGACGCAGCCGAGCGCGATCCCGTGGCTCTCGCCGAAGGTCGTGACGCGGAACAGGTGGCCGAAGGTGTTGTGCGACATGGCGCGGCTGCCTTAGCGCGGGAGCGGCGGGGGCACAAACGCGGCCCGTGCAGGGCGGCCGGGCATACGCGCGCGCGGCGATGGACCGGAGCGGCCGGCAGGCTCATGACGCCTTAGGTGAACCGGGCAGATCGAGCCCGCCCCGCGCCTTCAGCGCCCGGTACGCCGCGACCGCCGCGGTGAGATCCCGGTGCAGCCGGCGCTCGTCGCCGAGATCGGCAAGGCCGTAGGTGAGGCCGAGGATGTGGGCGGCCTCGTAGCCCTCAGGCAACTCGCCCGCGCTGCCGAGAGCGATCGTCGCGTTCGGCAGCGCGTCGGTGAAGTCGGACATCCGCGCCCGGAGCGCCGCGCCGCTGGTGCGGAGGTGGGCGCCGGCCGTCGCCGGACCATGGGCCCGGATCGCCGCGACCGTTCCTTGGGCGAGTGACAGGTGCACCGCCTCGCGATGCGCCGGGAACAGATAGACGAGGTAGTAGCCCCGCGTCGCGCTGGTGGTGACGGCGGGATCGAACACGGCGATCCAGGGGATCGCCGCCCACTTGCTCCCCCGCCCGGGGCTGCCCTTCACGAGGAACGGCCCGTCGATCGGATCCAGCGCGCCGCGCAGCTCGTCCGGCGCGCCTTTCCGGATCACCGTGGCGAGCGGATGCCCGGCCGGCGGGTCGAGCCGGGCGAGCGGGTATTCCTCGACGATCCGCCGGAGCGCGTAGCCGAGGCTCACGGCCGCGCCAGCACCCCGCCGGTGATGGCCTCGCGCACCCCGGTGGTCGACGGGAAGGTGATCGGCAGACCCCGGAGCGAGCGCACCGCCAGGTACGCGAAGGCCTGCGCCTCCAGGTAGGCGGAGGACCAGCCGATCGCGTCTGCGGTCGTGATCTCGGCGCGCAGGTGGTAGTTCAGGAGGCGCACCAGCTCGCCGTTGCGGGCGCCGCCGCCGGCCACGATCCAGCGGGTCGGGACCTCGGGGGCGTGGTCGAGGGCGCGGGCCACCGCCCGCGCCGTGAAGGCCGTCAGCGTCGCGGCGCCGTCCTCGGTGGACAGCTGGCCGGCGAGCTTGTGGGAGAACCAGTTCCGGTCCAGCGACTTCGGCGGCTTGCGGAAGAAAAACGGGTGGGTCAGGAGCCAGGCCAGCAGCTGCTCGTCCGGGCGGCCCCGGGCCGCGGTGCGGCCGCCGTCGTCGAGGTTCTTGCCCTCGCGCTCCTGCATCCACTCGTCGATCAGGGCGTTGCCGGGACCGGTGTCGAAGGCGATGACGCCGCCCTTCGAGTCGATCAGCGTCGCGTTGGCGACGCCGCCGATGTTGAGGATGCCGAAGGGCCCGTCGAAGCCCGACGCCTCGGCCAGCGCCTTGTGGAAGACCGGCACCAGCGGCGCCCCCTGCCCGCCCGCCTCGATGTCGGCCCGGCGCAGGTCCGAGACGACCGGGATGCCGAGCCGGGTCGCCAGCGCCTGCCCGTCGCCGATCTGGATCGAGATCCGCTGGTCCGGGCGGTGGATCACGGTCTGTCCGTGGAAGCCGATCACGTCGATCTCCGAGGCGGTCAGGCCGTGCTCCTCCAGGAAGCGCTCGACGGCCTCGGCATGGGCGAGGGTGACGAAGGCCTCGGCCTCGGGCAGCCGCCCGGGTCGGTCGCCGGGATGGAGGACGGATTCGGCGTCCTTGGTGGCGGCGCGCAGCAGCGCCTTCTCGTCGTCGGCGTAGCCGCGATAGCCGGTCGGGCCCAGCGGTTCGAGGAAGTTGTTGTGGCCCTTGACCACGTGGACGCGCTCGCCGTCGGTCTCGATCAGCGCGATGTCGACGCCGTCCAGCGAGGTGCCGCTCATCAGTCCGATCGCGCGCATCATCGCCATGCCGTGCTGCCCCGTGCCTTTCGGCCAACGCCCTGCTAAGAGCGCGCCGTATCCTGAACCCAGCGCGAGCTAGCATGCGGGGCCTCGGCCTGTCGCGCCAGCGCGCGACCCGAGATGGCATCCATGACCGCCGAGAGCTTCGCGCCGAAATCCGACTTCCTGCGGATCCTGACCGAGCGCGGCTATATCCACCAGACCTCGGACCTCGCCGGCATCGACGCCGCGGCCCTCGAGGGCCGCCTGACCACCTATGTCGGCTACGACTGCACGGCGCCCTCGCTCCATGTCGGGCACCTCCTGTCGATCATGATGCTGCACTGGCTGCAGGCCACCGGGGGCAAGCCGATCGCCCTGATGGGCGGCGGCACGACCCGGGTCGGCGACCCGTCCGGCCGCGACGAGACCCGCAAGATCCTCACCGTCGAGCAGATCGACGCCAACAAGGCGGAGATCCGCAAGACCTTCGACCGGTTCCTGCGCTTCGGCGAGCGGACCGGCGACGCCGTGATGGTCGACAACGCCGAGTGGCTGACCAAGCTCAACTACATCGAGATGCTGCGCGACATCGGCCGCCATTTCTCGGTGAACCGCATGCTGTCGATGGACAGCGTGCGCCTGCGGCTGGAGCGCGACCAGGAACTGTCGTTCCTCGAGTTCAACTACATGATCCTCCAGTCCTACGACTTCGTGGAGCTGAATCGCCGCTACGGCTGCGTCATGCAGATGGGCGGCTCGGACCAGTGGGGCAACATCGTCAACGGCATCGATCTCGGCCGCCGCATGGGCACGCCGCAGCTCTACGCCCTGACCTGCCCGCTGCTGACCACGTCGTCGGGCGCCAAAATGGGCAAGACTGCGGCCGGCGCCGTCTGGCTCAACCCGGAGATGCTGAAGCCCTACGATTACTGGCAGTTCTGGCGGAACACGGAGGACGCGGACGTGGCCCGCTTCCTCAAGCTGTTCACCCTGCTGCCCATGGAGGAGATCGCGCGCCTCGCCGCCCTCGCCGGCTCCGAGATCAACGCGGCCAAGACGGTGCTGGCCACCGAGGCCACCGCGCTGATGCACGGCCGCGACGCCGCGGAGGCCGCCGCCGAGACCGCCCGCAAGACCTTCGTCGAGGGGACGCTGGCCGCCGACCTGCCGAGCGTCACCGTGCCGACCGCCACCCTGGAGGCCGGCCTCGGGGTGCTCACCGCCTTCGGACCGGAGGTCGCCAAGCTCGTGCCGTCCACCAGCGAGGCGCGCCGTCAGATCAAGGGCGGCGGCCTGCGGGTCAACGACGTGGCGGTCACGGACGAGAAGGCCGTCCTCGGCCGCGGCGACGTGACCGCGGACGGGGTGATCAAGCTCTCCTTCGGCAAGAAGCGGCACGTGCTGCTGCGGCCCGAATAGGCCGCCCGAGACCGCCACGAGGGACGGAACGCGTGAGCATAGCCCGCATCCTGGTGATCGACGACGAGCCGCCGATCCGCCGGCTGCTCCGGACCGGGCTCGGGACGCAGGACTACGCGGTCGCCGAGGCCGCCGACGGGGCCGCGGCGCTCGCCGCCCTGGAGGCCGGTGGCGTCGATCTCGCGATCCTCGACCTCGGCCTGCCCGACATGGCCGGCCACGCCCTCCTGGCGGCGATCCGCGAGCGCTGGCCCGACCTGCCGGTCGTGATCCTGTCGAGCCGCGACGACGAGCGCGGCAAGGTCGAGGCCCTCGATCTCGGCGCCGACGACTACGTCACCAAGCCCTTCGGCATGAACGAGCTGCTGGCGCGCATCCGCACGGCCCTGCGCCACCGTCTCGCCATGCAGGGCGAGCGGCCGATCTTCCGGGTCGACGACCTCTCGGTCGACCTCGTCCGCCGCGTCGTCCGGGTCGGCGAGCGCGAGGTGAAGCTGTCCCCGCGCGAGTATGAGTTCCTGCGCGTGCTGGTGCAGCACGCCGGCAAGGTGCTCACCCACGCGCATCTCATGCGCCACGCGCCGGCCTCGTCGGATCCGCAGTACCTGCGCGTCTACATCCGGCAGCTGCGCCAGAAGCTCGAGCCGGACCCGGAGCGCCCGCGCTACCTGCTCACCGAGACCGGCGTCGGTTACCGCCTGCGCGCACCGGACTGAGCCCGGCGCGCCGCCTCAGGGTTCGAGCTCCTCCGCGGCCCGCCGCGCGGCGCGCAGCTTCTCGACCCGCGCCACCGAGAACACCGAGGCCTCGTAGAGGAGCAGCATCGGGATCGCGAGGGAGAGCTGCGAGATCACGTCCGGCGGCGTCAGGATGGCGGCGGCGACGAAGACCAGCACGATCGCGTAGCGGCGCTTCTCCCGCAGGAAGGCCGCGTCGATGATCCCGATCTGGCCGAGCAGCGTCAGGATCACCGGCAGCTGGAACGCGATCCCGAACGCGAAGATCAGCGTCATGATCAGCGACAGGTACTCGTCGACCTTCGGGAGCAGCTTGATCGTCGGCTCGCCGGCCACACCCACCTGCTGGAGCGACACCGAGAACTTGATCAGCAGCGGCATCGCCAGGAAGAACACCACCAGCGCGCCGAGCAGGAAGAAGATCGGCGTGGCCACCAAGTAGGGCAGGAACGCCTTCCGCTCGTTGCGGTAGAGGCCGGGCGCCACGAAGGCGTAGATCTGCGTCGCGATCACCGGGAAGGCGAGGAAGGCCGCGCCGAAGACGCTGAGCTTGATGTTGGTGAACACCTGCTCGAGGAAGTGCGTGGCGATCAGCTCGGCGTTCTGCGCACCCACGATCGAGACGTAGGGGTAGACTAGCACATTGTAGATGTCGCGCGAGAAGAAGAAGCACGCGAAGAACATCAGCACGAAGGCGATCAGCGACTTGATCAGCCGCGCCCGCAATTCGATCAGGTGTTCGAGCAGGGGCGCCCGCGACGCCTCGATCTCGGCCTCGTCCGCCTCGCTGATCATCGCGCAGCCGTGCCGTTCTTGGACTCTTCGGTGGCGGTGTGCGCGGCGGGCGGCTCGGGCGGAGGCCCGTACGGATCATCCACCGACCCGGGCACGGGCAGGGGTGCCTCCGGGACCTCGGGCGCTGCGGGCTCGGTCGACTTGCCGGCGGGCAACGCCGAATGCGTCCCGGCGGCGGCAGGCGTCCCCGCGGCTTCCTGCTCGGCCTTCAGCTGTGCCGTGGCGTCGGCCAGGGACCGGGTCTCGACGGGAGGGGTTTCGGGGCCGGGCATCTCCGGACCCATCTTCTCCGGACCCATCTTGGCCCGGCCCTCGACGGCGCCCTTCAGCTCGTCGCGGATCGTCTGCACGGGATTGAAGGCCGAGCCCGCCGTGCGGACGGTGTTGCGGATCCCGTCGACCTCGCGCCGGACGTCGTCGAGCTCCGCCTCGCGGATCGCCTCGTTGAACTGCATCTGAAACTCGCCGGCCATGCGGCGCAGCTTCGAAGTGATCTGACCGACGGTGCGCAGCGCCTTCGGCAGATCCTTCGGTCCGATGACGATCAGGGCGACGCCGCCGATCAGCATCACCTCGCCCCAGCTCATGTCCAGCATGTCGTCGACGGTCCTGCTGCCCCGAGATCCGGCACGGCGGCCGGACCCCGTCAGGCTCTACACGAGCGCGCGCGCTCTGACAGTCCTACAGTCAAGCTCGCCGTCAGACCGGCTTGCGCTCGCCGCTGGGGAGATGGCTCGCCGGGATCGCGGTGCCGGGGCTGGTCTCGGCGGCATGCGGGATGGTGCGGACCGGCTCGGCCGGGGGCGGCGCGGCCTGGGCCGCCGGCGGGGTCTCGTCCTCGGCCATGCCCTTCTTGAAGGCTTTGATGCCCTTCGCGACGTCGCCCATCAGGTCGGACACCTTGCCGCGCCCGAAGAGCAGCATCACGATGACCGCGACGATGACCCAGTGCCAGATACTCATGCTGCCCATGGCAACCTCCTGCGGGCGCCCCGAAGAAGCGGGAGCGTGACGCCACGTCCGGTTGAGGATTTCGGGGCGAACCTAGGGATCGCGCCGCCCGAACACAAGCAGAGGCGATGCCACGGCCGGTGGAAGGCCGCGGTGGAAGGCCGCAAGGTGTCTCAGGTCAGGCGGCGGCGAGCGCCGCGGCGAAGCGGTCGCGGGCTTCCGCGACGTCGAGCCCGTCGCCGGCGGGGTCGAGCCGCGCCAGCGCGGCGGCGGCGCGGCGCGCGGCCTCGCCCGTCAGTTCGGGCGCCGCCTCGGCCACGGCGCGCATCTCGTCCATCGCGCCGTTGCAGTGGAGCCCGATATCGATCCCGGCCGCGAAGGCGCGCTCTGTCCGGTCGCGGAACGTGCCGGTCAGCGCGTGCATGGACAGGTCGTCGGTCATCAGCAGGCCGTCGAACCCGATGGCGCCGCGGATGATGTCGCGGATGACGGTGGCCGACTGCGTGGCCGGCCGGTCCGGATCGATGGCGGTGAAGACGACGTGCGCGCTCATCGCCATCGGCAGGTCGGCGAGGGCCCGGAAGGTCCGGAAATCCTGCCCGGCGAGATCCGCGCGGGTGGCGTCGACCACCGGGAGGCCGTGGTGGCTGTCGCAGGTGGCGCGCCCGTGCCCGGGGATGTGCTTCATCACCGGCAGCACGCCGCCGGCCATCAGGCCCTCGGCGACGGCGCGGCCGATCTCGGCGACGCGCTCCGGGCTCGTCCCGTAGGCCCGGTCGCCGATTATGTCGTGCGAGCCCGGCGCCGGCACGTCGAGGACGGGAGCGCAGTCGACGTTGATGCCGACCTGCGCGAGGTCGTGCGCCATCAGGCGCGCCCCGAGGCGGGCGACCGTCGCGGCGCTGCCGTTCAGTCGGCCGTAGCGGCCTCCGGCCGGGTAGGCCGGCCAGTGGGGCGGACCCATGCGCTGGACCCGGCCGCCTTCCTGGTCGATCAGGATCGGCGCCCGGTCGGACCCGACGCAGTCCCGGAGCGCGCCGGTGAGGGCGCGGACCTCGTCGGGGGTCCCGACGTTCCGCTTGAACAGGATGAAGCCCCAGGGCTTCACGTCCCGGAAGAAGGCCATCTCCTCCGCCGTGAGCGACGGGCCGGTGCAGCCGAGGATCAGGGCACGGGAGGTCATCTGGATCGGCTCGGAAACAGCTCGGTGACGGCGCGAGTACGGCGGCGGGACCGCCGGGCGGCTCGAATCGATGGCGACAGAGTCGGGCGGGAACGGGGAGCCGGCAAGACCAAACCGCGGCCCCGGGGCGCGGGCCGGGTCGATCGCACCGACCGTGTTGCCGTGGAGACTCGGTCGGACGGGCGACGCGGATCACCGCGGTCGGGCACGCCGTCCCGTCCGCGATGGGCCGTCAGGATGTCAGTTCTTGGCCACGAAGCACTGACCGCCCTCGCCCTGCAGGGCACTGCACAGGCTCGCGGCCTGGGCCTTCTCCAGCGGCCCGACGCGGACGCGGTAGATCGTCTTGCCGTTGACCTCGGCCTGCCGGATCAGCTCGGGCTTGCCGGCGAGCTGCGCGTACTTGGCCTGCATCTGGCGGAACGCGGCCTTGGCCTCGGCGGCGGAGCTGCGCACCCCGAGCTGCACCGAGAAGCCGGTCACCGGGCCGGACTTCACGGCGTCGTCGTCGGTCGCGGTGCTGGCGGTGGTGTCGGGCGCGGCCGCGCCGCCCGGCGCGACGGCGGCGATGCGCTGGGCCGCCTTCGGCGGCGGCTTCACCGCGACCGGCTTGGGCGCCGGCTGCTCGACCGCGGCTTCCGGCTGCGCGTCGACGGGCGTGGCCGTGGTCGCCGGCATGGCGGTGGCGGTTTGGCGGACGGGCCTGGACTTCGCGGGCGGCGAGGCCGGCGCCTCGTCGCTCGGCAGGACCATGGTGGGGATCGGGGCCGGCCCGGCATCGGCGGCCTGCTGCTCGCGCGGCGGCGGCGCGGGCGGCGCCTCGGGCTTGACCGCGACGGTGCGGACGCGGCGCGGCTCGCCGAACGCCTCGAACGGGCCGTTGCCCGGCGTCGTGCCGCCCTGGGCGCCGGTCGGCTGCGACGGGCCCTGGGCCGCCTTCGCGGCCTCGGCCACGTCGAGGGGCTGCTCCTCGCGGTTCACGATCTTGATCTGGCCGTCCTTCTTGCCCTTCGGATCGTAGATCTGCCGGTTCTGATCCGGGATCTCGACGCCGTCGGCGACCTTCGGGGCGACCTTGAGGGGCGTGGAATCGGCCTGGACCACCGGCACGCCGCCGTGGCCCGAGTTGCTCAGGCCCTTGTAGGTGAGCGCCCCGGTGACGGCGATCGCCACCACGGCCACGCCGGCGCCCACCGAGACGAGGCGCCGCCGCGGATTGGCGCGACGCAGCGCGCGGCTGTCCGCGTAGGTCTCCTCGTCGCCGGTCGAGGTCGGGCCGTTCTCCGGGGCGTAGCCGGCGCCCTCGCGGTGCGTGTCCTGCTCCACGGAGGCGAGGTACTGGTCGAACGCGTCGGCCGGGGTGCCCTTGGCGGCCTCCGGAGCGAAGCTCGGCTCGACCCGAGCATTCCAGCCGGCCTGCTGCGGCGCGGCGGGCGCGACGGCGCGCATCTCGTCGCGGGCGGCGAGCAGCGCCCGGAACGGATCGTCCTGGCCGACGATGCGGGCGAGTTCCGCCAGCGGGTCGGCCTTGCCGGACGCCTGCGGCGCCTGGCCCTGCTCCTGACGCAGATCGCGCGCGAGGGCGTCCAAATCGACCTGAGCGCGCGAAGCGTTCGTCATGGCAGCATCCTCACATCAACGCCGAAGACCGGCCCGATGCACCCGGGCCTATCGCATCTCGTCCGGCGCGGTCACACCGAGAATCGCAAGGCCGGCCGCCAGCGTGCTCCGCAGAGCTTCGACGAGCGCCAGCCGGGCCCACGTCGACTTTCGGTCGGTTGCATTAACAAACCGTAATTGCGGCAAGTCTTTGCCCTTGTTCCAGAAACTATGCAGCGCCGAGGCGAGTTCATAGAGATGGAAGGCGATTCTGTGCGGCTCGTGCGCCAGGGCGGCGGATTCGAGGACCCGCGGGTACTGCGCGATCAGGCGCATCATCTCGATCTCGCCCGGATCGCTCAGCACGGCGAGGTCCGCCTCGCGGGCCAGCGCGGCGGCCGAGAGGGCGGCGTCCGGGAAGGCCTCGCGCGCCTGCCGCTGCACCGAGCGGACGCGGGCATGGGCGTACTGGACGTAGAAGACCGGGTTGTCCTTCGACTGCTCCACCACCTTGGCGAGGTCGAAATCCAGGGTCGCGTCGTTCTTCCGGTAGAGCATCATGAACCGGATCGCGTCGCGGCCGACCTCGTCGATCACGTCGCGCAGGGTCACGAACTCGCCGGCCCGCTTCGACATCTTGACGGGCTCGCCTGCGCGCAACAGCCGCACCAGCTGGCAGAGCTTGACGTCGAGCGTGGCCTTGCCGTCGCTGACCGCCTTCACGGCGGCCTGCATGCGCTTCACGTAGCCGCCGTGATCGGCGCCGAGGACGTCGATCAGCTCGGTCGCGCCGGCGAGGTACTTGGCGCGGTGGTAGGCGATGTCGGAGGCGAAGTACGTGTACGAGCCGTCCGACTTCAGCAGCGGCCGGTCGCTGTCGTCGCCGAATTCCTTGGTGCGGAACAGCGTCTGCTCGCGGTCCTCCCAGTCCTCGGGCAGCTGCCCCTTGGGCGGCGGGAGGCGGCCCTCGTAGACGAGGCCCTTGGCGCGCAGCTCCGCGAGCAGGGACTTCACGGCCCCGCTCTCTTGGAGCGT
Organism: Methylobacterium sp. NMS14P; assembly: GCF_028583545.1. Lineage (NCBI taxonomy): Bacteria > Pseudomonadati > Pseudomonadota > Alphaproteobacteria > Hyphomicrobiales > Methylobacteriaceae > Methylobacterium > Methylobacterium sp. NMS14P. The sequence goes on from NZ_CP087106.1 coordinate 3,107,783, forward strand.
GCGCTCGGAGAAGAACACGTCGTGGCGGATGCCGATCGCCTCCAGGTCGGCCCGGATCATGTCCATCATCATGCCGAGCGCGGTCGCGCGCACCGCGGGCAGCCACTCGGCCTCGGGCAGGTCGAGGAGCGCGCGGCCGTGGGTCTCGGCCAGCTGGGCGCCCACGGGCTTGAGGTAGTCGCCCGGGTAGAGGCCTTCCGAGATCGCGAAGGTCTCGCCCAGGGCCTCGCGGTAGCGCTGGAAGGCGGAGCGGGCCAGCACGTCGACCTGCGCGCCGGCGTCGTTGATGTAGTATTCCCGCGTCACCTGCCGGCCAGCAGCGACCAGCAGGTTGCACAGGGCGTCGCCGAACACCGCGCCGCGGCCGTGGCCGACATGCATCGGCCCCGTCGGGTTCGCCGACACGTACTCGACGTTGATGGTGCCGCCGGGTAGCTGCGCGCGGCCGAACGCCTCCGGCGCGGTCAGCGCGTCGCGCACGACCGCGTGGAAGATCGCGGGGTCGAGCCGCAGGTTGATGAAGCCCGGTCCGGCGACGCTCGCCTCGACGATCCGCGGATCCGCGCGGAGCTCGGCCGCCAGGGCCTCGCCCAGCGCCTTCGGGTTGGCCCGCGCCTCCTTGGCGAGCACCAGGGCGGCGTTCGTGGCGAGGTCGCCGTGCGACGCGTCGCGGGGCGGCTCGACGACCACGCGGCCCAGGTCGAGGCCCTCGGGCAGGTGGCCGGCGCGGGTCAGCGCCTCCACGGCCTCGCGCACGCGCGCCTCGAACAGGGCGAAGATGTTCATGGGTCTCGATCTCGCTCGCGCGGGGGTCTCGTCGCCCGGCCCGTCCGGCCTGCGCCCGCCCCGGCGGTCTAGCAAGGGGGCGGGAGGGTGTCACGGCGCGGGGCCGCGCACCGACCCCGCGGAATCCGCGGTCGCGGCATCGCTCCGGTAACCACGTGCGCGTCGCCGACGGGTTATCCCGCGCGACGAATACGGATCGCCCAGTGTCCGTCTTGTCTCGATCGAGACGACACGGTGTCATCGTCGGCGATCGTGAGTAGGCCGATCGCGGAGTTACTGATGAAGACCTTGACGATTGCGGGCACGGCGCTCTGCGCGCTCATCCTGGCCGCGCCGAGTGCCGAGGCGGGCGGGTTCCGCGGTGGCGGATTCCATGGCGGCGGATTCTACGGCGGCGGCTTCCGCGGCGGTTACCGGGGCGGCTACGGCTACCGCGGCGGCTACGTGGCCCGCGGCTTCTACGGGCGCGGCTACGGTTACGGCTATCGTGGCGGCTACGGTCGGGCCCTCGGCTACGGGCTGGCCGGCGCGGGGATCGGCCTCGGGCTCGGGCTCGCCGCCGGCAGCGTCTACGGCGGCTACGGTTATGGCGGCTACGGCTACGGCTACCCGGCCGCTTACGGCGGTTACGGCTACGCCTATCCCGCCGGCTACGGTGGCTACGGCTACGGCGGGTGCTACGGCAGCTTCACCTGCGGCTGCGGCTGCTGACACAAGGCCGACCCGCGCCGGGCCCTCAGGGCTCGGCGAGGGGCAGGCCCCGGCTGGGCAGCTCCCAGTGGAGGTCCGGCGTCGTCGCGTAGAGCTTGCGGTGCGCCAGGACCGCGTAGGTGTCGGTCATGCCGGCGATGTAGTCGGCGACCCGGCGGGCGACGCGGGCCTCGGCGGCCCCTTCGAGCCCGGCGCTCCACTCCTCCGGCATCCGGGCCGGCGCCGCGGTGAAGGCGGCGAACAGGTCGTTGACGATGGTGTCGGCCTTCTTTCGCACCGCCACCACCCCGGGATGCCGGTACATCCGCTCCCACAGGAAGCGCATGATGTCGGCGTCGGCCGCCGCGATCTCCGGCGAGAAGACGATGACCGGCTGATCCGCGGTCCGGATGTCCTCGACGCGATGCGGATCCGCCTCGGCGATGCGGCGGCCGCCCTCGCGGATGACGTCCTCGACGAAGCGGGTGATCACCCGCCGGGCGAGCTCGTGGATCATCCGCGACGGCTCCAGGCCCGGATGCAGGCGGTCGATCTCGTCGAGCAGCCCGGCCAGGAACGGGACCGCCCGCAGCTCCGGGATCTCGAACAGCCCGGCGCGCAGCCCGTCGTCGAGGTCGTGGGCGGCGTAGGCGATGTCGTCCGCCAGGGAGGCGGCCTGGGCCTCGGGGCCGGCCTGGCTCCACAGGTCGAGGGGGTTCAGCGCGTCGTGTTCCAGGATCGCCGCCGGGATGCCGCGGGCGGCGTAGCGGGGCGTCGGCCGGCCGTCCGCGGTGAGCAGCGGACCGTTGTGCTTGACGAGGCCCTCCAGCGTCTCCCAGGCGAGGTTCAGCCCGTCGAAGCCGGCGTAGCGCCGCTCCAGCCGGGTGACGATCCGCAGCGCCTGGGCGTTGTGGTCGAACCCGCCGTAGCGGGCCATGCAGGCGTCGAGGGCGTCCTCGCCGGTATGGCCGAAGCAGGTGTGGCCGAGGTCGTGGCTGAGCGCCAGCGCCTCCGCGAGATCCTCGTCGAGCCCGAGGGCGCGGGCGAGCGCCCGGCCGATCTGGCTCACCTCCAGCGTGTGGGTCAGGCGGGTGCGGTAATGATCGCCCTCGTGATGCACGAAGACCTGCGTCTTGTGCTTCAGACGCCGGAACGCCGTCGAGTGGATGATCCGGTCCCGGTCGCGCTGGAAGTCGCTGCGGGTCGGCGAGCCGGCCTCCGGGATCAGGCGTCCCCGGGTGCGGGCCGGGTCGGTGGCGTAGGGCGCGCGCCAGCGCTCACCGCTCGGTCGCACGGCATCCGCTCTCGAACTCACGCACCCTGCTCATGACGGCTCCCCGCCCGGCGCGTTGCGGCGCGGGCTTGCGGCCCATATCTTGTGGGTCAGGGCGCCTTCGGCAACGGGCCGGGCGCGCCGTCCACCGAACGAATGCGTGGCCAGAGACCGATGGCTGAGATCACCCTGACCGCCCGCGCGGCCAAGCGCATCAACGAGATCATGGTGGCGGAGCCGGCCGGCTCGTCGCTGCGGATCAGCGTCAACGGCGGCGGCTGCTCGGGCTTCTCGTACGCCTTCGACATAACCCGCGCCCGGGAGTCGCAGGACGTCGCGATCGAGCGCGACGGCGCCACCGTGATCGTCGATCCGGTCTCGCTCGAGTACATGAGCGGCTCGACCATCGATTTCGTGAACGATCTGATCGGGCAGTCCTTCAAGATCGAGAACCCGCTCGCCACCGCCTCCTGCGGCTGCGGCACCTCCTTCTCGTTGTAGCGCCCGGCGCGGCGCCGCCGCGCCGTTGCGTCCGTACGACACCGGTCCCGGCTCGATCGCCCGGGCCGGCGCGCGCGATTGCCTCGCCCGGCAAAACGCGGCACGGCTAAGGCATTCCCGCGAGAGCCTTGGTCCGGACCTGCCATGAACCACCCGAAGGCCCGTCTCCGCCTCCGGTCGGCCTGGGCGACGGCCGCCATGCTGGCCCTCCTCGGCCTCGCGCCGGCGCCGCTCGCCGCGCAGGAGGGCGCCGCAGCCGTCCAGGACGTGACGGTCAGCGACGTGGTGATCCCGCTCGGCGGCACGCTGCTGAGGGCCCCAAAGCTGACGGCGAGCGGCACGCGCCTCTCCAAGGAGGACCTCGCGGCGATCCTGCGGCCCGATTCCAGCGTGCCCTGGGAGCAGCGTCTCGCCCGGCTCGATGCCGGCAGCCTGACCGTCCCGGTCCTCACCTCTGAGAACGCGGGTCCCGGCGACAACCGCCAGACCGTCACCTACCGCGACGTGGTCGCCCGCGACATCCGCGCCGGCCGCGTCGGCGAGCTGACGGCGGCCGGCGCGACGGTCAGCTCCGTCGCGGGGCCGAACCGCGGCTCCGGGACCTACGGTCAGGTGCGCGCTACGGACCTGGATCTCGCGGCGCTCAGCCGGCTCTACACGGTGCCGGGCGACGGCAAGGGGCCGGTCCAGCGCGTCTACGGCACCATCCAGGTCTCGGACGTCACCTACTCGGACGCGCGCGGCACCACCGTGAAGATCGCCCGCCTCGACGGCCGCGACCTCGGCGGCCGGCAGGTCCCGGACGGCTGGGGCGGCGCCTTCGCCATCGTGGCCAACGGCTTCGACGGCACCAGCGACCGGCGCCCGCTGGCGGCGGCCGCCGCCGATCTCATCGACGCCACCTCGGTCGGCAGCCTGGAGATGCAGGGCCTGAGCGTCAGCGACACCGATCCGAAGGGGCCGGTGCTGTTCGAGATCGGCCGGGCCGCCTACACCTCCGCGGGCTCGGAGGGAGGCACCACGCTGGACAACCTGTCGATGACCCGCGGCGCCCTGCGGATCCATGTCGGCCGCGTCGCCGCGCTGGGGACCTCCCTGGCGCCCACCGTCGCGACCCTCCAGGGCATCGCCGCCGAGCCGACGGGCGGGACCGACTTCTCCGACGTCGAGCTGCGTCGCCTGACGCCGAAGCTCGGCACGCTCACCCTCACCGACCTGTCGATCGATCTGCCGCCCGAGGCCGAGCCCGAGCGGGCGCCGCCCCGCGACGTCCGGCCCCCGGTTCGCGGCGCGCTGCCCGAGCCGGGCCGGTCGGCGCGGACGCCCGAGCAGCCCAGGCCGGCCGACAAGACCGGGGATCCCCTCGCGGTCACGGTGTCGCCGCGGCCGGCCCCCCGCATCGGCCTGCGCGAGGCGGCCCTGGCCTTCGGCCCGATGACCGAGGGCGTGCCCAGCGCGACCCGGATCAGCCTCACCGGCCTGAGCATGCCCGCCGACCTGCTCGCGGGTGCGCCGCTCGTCGGCCTGCTGCCGGCTTACGGCTACCGGGACCTCGACCTCAACCTCGTGGCCGACGCGAGCCTGGACGAGAAGGCCCGCGACCTTGCCCTGCGCGAGGTCACGATTTCCGGGCGCGACATCGGCACGGTCCGCCTGTCCGGCACGCTCGGAGGCATCGGGCCCGAGCTGTTCTCCGGCACCCTGCCGGCGGCGACGATGGTGATGTTCTCGGGGAGCGCCAAGACCCTCGACCTGACGGTGGAGAATGCCGGCCTGTTCGAGCGCTTCCTGGCCGCGCAGTCGAAGGATCTCAGCCTCAAGCCGGACGAGCTGCGCAAGGAATACGTCACCGCCAGCCTGCTCGGCGTGCCGATCATCCTCGGCAACAGCGCGGCCGCCAAGGGCATCGGCGCCGCCATGGGCCAGTTCGTGATGAAGCCCGGCAAGCTCGTGGTGCACGCGAAGTCCAAGGAGCCGGCCGGCATCGGCTTCATCGACCTCGGCGCGGCGCGCTCGCCGGCGGCCGTCCTCGACCGGCTCGAGGTCGAGGCGAAGGCGAACTGAGGGCCGCCGGCCACCGGTTGAGCCCTGTCCGGGGCCAATCCGGTGCCGACGCCCGCGTGTCAGGAGGGCCGTTCATGCTCGCCATCCGCCTCTCGAAGGCCGCCCTCGTGGGCGCCCTGGCGCTGACCTGCACGCTGGTCGTGTACGGCAACGTCGTGGAGCCGGCCGTCAACCTCGCCTTCGTGCAGCACGTCCTGTCGATGGATACGATCCTGCCGGATTCCGGGATCGGCGACCGCTCGATCACCGATCCGGCTCTGCAGCGCGGTGCCTTCACGCTGATCGTCGCCGCTGAGGCCGTGACGGCGGTCCTGCTCTGGGTCGGCGTCGCGCTGATGCTCGCGCGGCTGCGCGCCCCGCGCGGCGACTTCGCCAAGGCCAAGACCTGGGCGATCGCCGGCCTGAGCCTCGGCTTCCTGGTCTGGCAGGCCGGCTTCCTGGGCATCGGCGGCGAGTGGTTCGGCATGTGGATGTCGAAGACCTGGAACGGCCAGCAATCCGCCTTCCGTTTCGCCATGACGGTGCTCGGCGTGCTGATCTACGTCGCCCTGCCGGAGACCGAGGATCCGAACGGAGCCCGCGGGGCCTGAGATCGCGCGGCCGATGCCGCGACTGTCGCGACACGCGTCCGCGGCAACCCGCCGGAGCCCGGCCTCGGTGCCGCGCTCACGCCCCGCCGGGTCGGTGCGCGCCGCGCGCGGTCGTGAGCGCGAGCGCCGTCGCGGCCAGCGCCAGGGGCGCGAACGACACCCGGAGGACCGTGTCCCAGCCGTAGCTCGTCAGCAGGCCCCCGGACGAGAATGAGCCTACGGCCACCATCCCGAACACGATGAAGTCGTTGATCGACTGCACCCGCGTCCGCTCCTCCGGGCGATGGCAGTCGAGCACCATCGCGGAGGCGCCGACGAAGCCGAAGTTCCAGCCGACGCCCAGGAGGACGAGGGACAGCCAGAAGTGCCCGACGTCCGCGCCCGCGAGCCCGACGAGCGCGGCCGCGCCCGTCAGGGTGAGGCCGGCTGCCACCACGCGGGACGCGCCGAAGCGCGTGATCAGTCGCCCGGTGAAGAAGCTCGGGCCGTACATGGCGATGACGTGCCATTGCAGGCCGAGATTGGCCTCCTCCTGCGCGTGGCCGCACAGGCGCATGGCCAGCGGGGCGGCCGTCATGACGAAGTTCATCAGCAGGTAGGACACGGCCCCGCAGATCACCGCGATGCCGAAGCGCGGCTGCGCGAGAATGACGGCCAGCGGTCGCCCGCCGGCGACGGTCTCGGCGGCCGGTCGCGGCAGGCGAACGCCGGCCAGGACGAGGGCGGCCGCACCGGCGACGGCCGCCTGGGCCAGGAAGGTGGCCGCGAACAGGTAGGGAGGCCACAGGTTCATGGTGTGGGTGACGAGCTGCGGCCCGATCACCCCGCCGAAGACGCCGCCGGCCATGACCGCCGACAGCGCCCGCGGCCTCCGTTCGGCCGGAACGCAGTCCGCGGCCGCGAAGCGGAACGAGAAGACCACGGCGGCGTAGGCGCCGCCGAAGAACATCGCCGCGCAGAACAGCCAGAAATTGGCCGTGGCGATTGCCCAGGCCGAGAGCACGCCGACGAGCACACCGCACCCGGTGCCGACCATGAAGACGGTGCGACGCCCGTAGCGCCTGGCGATGCTGCCGGTCGGCAGGGCGCAGGCGGCCATCCCGACGACGAAGATCGAGATCGGCAGCGTGGCCAGGACCTGGCTGGGCGCGAGCATGTTGCCGACGACCGCGCCCGTCGCGAACACGACGGTCGAGTTCGCCCCGGCGAGGGCCTGCGCGACGGCCAGCCTGACCACGTTGCCGGTCGCCGATCGGTCGGCGACGGCGGGTGCAAGGTCGATGGCGGAAGGGGACTCGCGGGACATCGGGACGCTCAGGTATCGACGGGCCGCCGCGGCCGGTCGGGCCGGCGACCCGCGATGCGCGGGGCCGACCGCGGTGGATCCGGCTCGACGGGCGCATCGGTATAGCGGCGGCCTTCTTGTCCGTATCTCGACGCGATGACAAACCGTGCCGCCCGATCCTTCGCGGCTCGGGCGTCCAGGCCGATCGACGCTCGTTCGCGGCCGGGCTGCGGGCCGTAGGACAGCGACCCCGTGCGGTCGCGCCTACCGCGGCTCATCCGCCATGTAGGATTTCGCCTCGTTGCCCGGCATGGCCTCGGACGCGTAGGTGAAGGTACCGCGCTCGAGCACCTCCCGGGCCGCGCGCGCGAGACCGCCGAGGGCCGCCCGCGCGAACGACCCGCCGACGCTGATCCGCTTCACGCCGACCGCCTGCAGCTCGGCCACCGTGTATTGCCGGGGCGACAGGCCGGCGACGACGTTCACCGGACGGCTCACCGCGGCGCAGACCGTCCGGATGGCGTCGAGGTCCGGCAGGTTGGGGGCGTAGAGCACGTGCGCCCCGGCCTTCTCGTAAGCCTGGAGGCGGCGGATCGTGTCGTCGAGATCGGGCCTGCCGCACAGGTGGTTCTCGGCGCGCGCGGTCAGCACGAATGGAAGCCGTCGCGCGGCCTCGGCCGCGGCGGCGACCCGCTCGACGGCGAGACCGAAATCGAAGATCGGTCGGGCAGCGTCCCCTGTCGCGTCCTCGATCGACCCGCCGACCAGCCCGATCGCGGAGGCCCGGGCGATCGTCAGCGCGCACGCTTCCGGGTCGGCCCCGAACCCGTCCTCCAGATCGGCCGTCACGGGCAGGTGGGTCGCGTCCACGATGGCGCGGGCGTTCTCCAGGATCGCGTCGCGGGACAGGGACGCGGCCGAGTCCCGCCGTCCGATGGCGAACGCGAATCCGGCGCTCGTCGTCGCCAGCGCCTCGTAGCCGAGGGCGGTCAGGATCCGCGACGAGCCGGCGTCCCAGGGGTTCGCCACGACGAACGCGCCCGGCCGCTCGTGCAGCGCCACGAAGGCCCGATGTTTGGCGTCCAGGTCGGCCATGCGCACCCCCGTCGATCGATCCTACGCCGCTCGGGCCGCGCGGGGAAAGGGTGGGTGCGGCATCGGACCGGCCGAGGTCGGGGCGGAAGACGGATGATCCTTCAGTGCCTGGCGGGCCCGGACCTCAGAGCCCGATCCGGACGCGGGGGACCGTCCGAACGGCCGGCGCAGCGCGGGTCACTGCGCGATGATCTCGGGATGCCGCGCGGCGAGGTTCGCCCGGGTCGTCTCGGCCCAGGCGCGGTCGCGGTCGCGGCGCGGCCGGTCGAGGCGCACGTCGGCGATGAGGCTCGCCGGGCGCCGCGAGACCAGCAGCAGGCGGTCGGCGATCCCGATCGCCTCGGCGACGTTGTGCGTCACCATCAGGACGCTCATGCCGGCCCGGTCCACCGTGTCCACCACGAGGCCGCGCAACTCGGCGGCGGCGGCGTCGTCGAGAGACACGAACGGCTCGTCGAGCACGAGGACGCGCGGCCCGTCGGCCAGCGCGCGCGCCAGCGCGACGCGCCGCTGCATGCCCAGCGACAGGGCCTTCGGGTAGCGCGTCCGCCACGCCGACAGGCCGAGCCGCGCGAACAGGTCGTCGAGGTCGCGGCGGCGCCGCGGCCGGGGGAGACCGAGGCGGACGTTGTGCTCGACGCTGCGCCAGGGCAGCAGCCGCGGCTCCTGGAACACGATGCCCGCGCGGTCCGCGCCGGAGACGCGGCCCTCGAAGGCCGTGTCGAGGCCGAGCAGGATCCGCAGGGTGGTGGTCTTCCCGGCGCCCGACGGCCCGATCAGGCAGACGATCTCCCCGGCGGCGACGCCGAAGGTCAGGTTGCGGACGGCTTCGACCGGCTCGGCCCGGGCGGGCCGGTACCATTTCGACGCGATCGCGACCTGGAGGACGGGCTCAGCGCCAGCGACGGACATAGGCTTCGAGCCGCTGCAGCAGGAGGACGTCGATGCCGATCATCACGGCCATGAAGACGAGGCTGTAGCCGATGATGGCCGCCACGTCGGTGCTCTGGACGAAGTAGTAGTTGATCGCGAAGCCGACCCCGTCCGGGCGCCCGAGCAGCTCCACCACGAGCACGATCTTCCAGGCGAGCGACAGGCCCGACCGCGCCGCCGTGACCATGTAGGGCTGGAGCTGCGGGATCAGGATGTCGAGGGCCCAGCTGCGCCGGTCGAGCCGGTAGGCGCGGGCCATCTCGTCGAGCCCGGGATCGAGGTTCCGCGCGCCCTCGCGCACGATCACCGCGACGTTCGGGAGCTTGTTGAGCACCACCGCCAGGATCGCGGCGGTCTCGGTGAGCCCCACCCAGACATAGGCCAGGACCGTGATCACCAGGGCCGGCGTGTTGAGGAGGACTAGCAGCGGCGTGTCGAGGTTGAGGTCGGCCGCCCTGGACCGTCCGAGCGCGACGCCGAGGATGACGCCGAGAACCATCGCCACGGTGAAGGAGATCGCCACGCGGAGCAGCGTCATGCCCACGTTGTGGGCGAGGTCGCCGCGTTCCGCCTCCTGAACGACGAAGCGCAGCACGGCCAGGGGTGCCGGCAGCAGGCGCGAGCCCGCTTCCAGCGCGGCGATCTGCCAGGCGGCGAGGAGCACGGCCAGGGACGCGAGGCGGGTCAGCGCGCCCATGCGGTCCCGTCGCTCGGGACGGCCGACGCGCGTGCCCGCCGGGCGGGCGTCTCAACCATTGCGGCCGGTGTAGTAGAGGTCCGGTGGAAGCGCGTCGCCCTTGCCGACGAGGCGGGCGCCGCCGAGCCGCGCCATCACCGCGTAGAGCTTCTCGGCGTCGGCGCGTTCCTCCGCGATGGAGCGGCGCGGAATGCCGGCCAGGAAATCGTGCTTCAGGGCCTCGAAGGTCGCCTCGTCCTCCGCCGCCATCAGCGGGCGCACGATCTGCCACGTGCTCGGATCGGAGGCGAGCATGTCCTTGGCGGCCCGCGAGGCCCGGGCGAAGGCCGCCACGGCCGCGGGCTTCTCCTTCACGGTGGCGTCCTGGAACAGGTAGCCGATCAGCGCCACGTCGCCGGGGACCCCGAGGGCGTGCATGATGTCCTCGGCCCCGACGAGCTGCCGGTACCCCTTGGCCTTCAGGCGGGCGCAATAGGTCCAGTAGGTCAGCGCCGCGTCGAGGGCGCCCTGCTCCAGCTTCAGCGTGATCAGCGGCGGCGCGCCGTAGGCGATCTCGGCGGCCTGCTCGAGGTCGATGCCGGCCGCGTCCTTGGCCTGTGCCCGGAGGAGCAGCCAGTTCTTGTCCAGGGGGCCGCCGGCCACCCCGAGGCGCTTGCCCGCGAGGTCCTTCAGGCTCCTCACCGGGCTGCCGCCCGGCACCATGACGCCGCCCTCGGAGGTCGAGTACGGGATGAAGCGCACCGCCTGACCGTCGTTGCCGAGGCGCGCGGCCCAGAGCAGGTCGCCGATGATCGTGTCGACCTGCCCGCCGATGAAGCTGATCCGGGCCGCGTCGTTTCCGGCGAGCTTGACCGCGTCGAGCTCGAAGCCGTTGGCCGTGTCGAGGCCGCGGGCCTTGATCACCGCCGCCTCCCAGGTGGACGTGCCGAAGGGCAAGCTCCCGAGGCGGATCGTCGGCACGTCGGCGCGCGCCGCCCGCAGGCCGAGGCCGCCGAGCAGGCCCCCGGCGAGCATCGCGCGCCGTGACAGCATCACGCCTTCTCCCATCGTATTGCGCAGTCTTCAGCGGCGGCAGACTGGAGTGCCGACCGTGCCGGACGCCATTGGCAAAAGGTCATAGGGCTCACGCCGGTTTCCGTCCACCGTGGCAAACACGCTTGCGCGCAACCGGCCGCGGCGGCACCCTCGGCCGCGACGGTTTCATCGGAGACGCGGATCATGAGCGAGCGACGCGAAGGTGCACTGGACGACGCGACCGTGGAGGCGCGGCTGAAGGCCGAGCTGCCCGCGTGGCGGCTGGAGGACGGGTGGATCCGGCGCACCTACAAGACGTCCGGCTGGAAGAGCACCCTGATGGTGATCAACACGGTCGGCCACCTCGCCGAGGCGGCGTGGCACCATCCGGACATCACGGCGTCCTACGCCTGGGTCGAGGTCCGGCTGATGAACCACGCGGCCAAGGGCATCACCGACAAGGACTTCGCCCTCGCCCGGAAGATCGAGGAGGTCGTGTCCTGGCAGCCGGGCCTCGAGGGACAGGGGCTCGAGGGAACCCCGACCGATCCGCGCTTCGCCTACATCAAGTACGAGAAATAGCGGCCGCCGGCGTCACCGCGGCTCCTTCACCCGGCGGCACTCCGTCTTCAGGTAGGCGGTCTTGCCGATCTCCTCGCGCAGCTCGGTGCGGGCGATGATCTCCTGCCACCCGGTGGCGCAGCCGAGTTCGTTGGCGACCCGGACCTTGCGCACTTCGAGCGCCTGGGCGTCCGTGCAGGCATCCTGGGTGATCCCGTTGGCACAGAGCAGGACGACGGCGATGAAGGCGTTCATGGGTCGGACGGTCCTCGTTTCCGTCGCACCCTACGCGCCAGAGCCCCGCCGGGTTTCCGGCGACGCGGCCCCGCCCGCGCGAAAGATCGTCACGGTCGGCCCGCCCTGAGGGGGCGGAGGGGCGGGCCGACCGTTTCTCGCAGCGCCCGCGGGCGCCGCGATCGCGTGAACCGGCCGATCAGCCGGCGTGCGCCGCCGGCGTGCCGCCCGCCTCCGGGCGGATGCGGTAGCAGCCGATGTAGAGGGCCGGCAGGAACAGGAGCGTCAGGAACGTCGCCGCCAGGATCCCGCCGATCATCGCGAAGGCCATGGGGCCCCAGAACACCTCGCGGGCGATGGGGATGAGGCCCAGGCTCGCCGCCGCGGCGGTCAGGAGGATGGGGCGCATGCGGTGGTGGGTCGCCTCGAACACCGCCTGCCAGGGCGCCATCCCCTCGTCCCGGAACTCCTCGATCTGGCTCACCAGGATCACCGCGTTGCGGATGATGATCCCGATGAGCGCCAGGATGCCCAGGATGGCGACGAAGCCCATCGGCTTGTCGAACAGGAGCAGTGCCGGCACGACGCCGATCAGGCCGAGCGGCGCGACCGCGAAGACGAGGAGCATCCGCCCGAAGCTCTGGAGCTGCATCATCAGCAGGAACGCCATGGCGAGCAGCATGACCGGGACGACCGCGGCGATCGGGCCCTGGCCCTTGGCGGATTCCTCGACGGCGCCGCCGGTCTGCACCGTGTAGCCCTCCGGGAGCGCCTTGATGAAGGCGTCGATGCCGGGCTGCAGGGCGGCCACGATGGTGGCCGGCTGGGTCGCGTCGTGGATGGTGGCGCGCACCGTCACGGTCGGCAGGCGGTCGCGGCGCCAGACGATCGGCTGCTCGAGGTCGTAGCCGATCCGCGCGAAGGCGAGCACCGGCACCACCGTGCCGTTGGCGAGGCCGACCTGCAGCGACTGCAGCGTGTCCAGGGAGGACCGCTCGGCCGCGCGGGCGCGACCGACGACGTTCACCAGGTAGATCGAGTCGCGGACCTGGGTGATCGCCTGCCCGCCCTCGATCCCGTTCAGGATGCCGGCGACGTCCTGGCTGGTGACGCCGAGCTGGCGCGCCTTGTCCTGGAGGATCTCGACCCGCAGGACCTTGCCGGGCTCGTTCCAGTCGAAGGTCGGCACGTCGAGGCGCTTGTCGGCCGCGACCACGTTGCCGAGGTCGAGCGAGAGGCGGCGCACCGTCTCCATGTTCGGGCCGCTGAGGCGGTACTGCACCGGCCGGCCCACGGGCGGCCCGAGGCTCAGGGGCTGCACCAGCACGTCGGTGCCGACGAAGTCGCGCAGGCCGATGGTCTGGAGACGCGCCATCACGCGGTCGCGGACCTCCAGCGACTTCGTGACGACGACGATCTGGCCGAAGAACGCGTTGGCGAGCTGCTGGTCGAGCGGGAGGTAGAAGCGCACCGCGCCCTCGCCGACGTAGGACGACCAGCTCGTCACGTCCGGATCGCCCTTCAGGTTCGCCTCGAACCGGTCCATCTGCGCCCGGGTCTCGGCGATGGTGGCGTTCTGCGGCAGGGTGAGGTCGACCAGCACCTCCGACCGGTCCGAGGACGGGAAGAACTGCTGCTGCACGTGGCCCATCCCGACGATGGCCGCCGCCATCAGCCCGAGGCAGGCCACCACCGTCGTCCAGTGCCAGCGCATGGCGATCCGGAGCGCCCAGACGAACAGGCGCGTGAAGATGCCCTGCTTCTCCGTGTGGTGCCTCATGGTCTTCGGCAGGAGCGTGACGCCGACGAGCGGCGCGAACAGGACCGCCACGACCCAGGAGACCAGCAGCGCGGCCGCGATCACGACGAACAGCGAGTAGGTGTACTCGCCGGCGCCGGAGCCGTTGAAGCCGATCGGCAGGAAGCCCGCCACGGTGACGAGGGTCCCGGTCAGCATGGGGAACGCCGTCGACGTGTACGCGAAGGTGGCGGCCTTCCGGAGCGTGTCGCCCCGCTCCAGGCGGGCCACCATCATCTCGACGGTGATCATGGCGTCGTCGACCAGGAGGCCCAGCGCGATGATCAGCGCGCCGAGGGAGATTCGCTGCAGGGTGACGTCCATGATCTGCATGACGACGAAGACGATCGCCAGCACGAGCGGGATCGACACCGAGACGACGAGGCCGGCCCGGACACCGAGGCTGACGAAGCTCACCGCCAGCACGATGATGACGGCCTCGACCAGCGCCTCGGTGAAGCCGCCGACCGCGTGCTCGACCTGCTTGGGCTGGTCCGACACGAGGTGGACACCGACGCCCACCGGCAGCGTCGCCTCGATCCGCCGCATGCGCTCCTTCAGCGCCTCGCCGAAATGCAGCAGGTTGGCGCCCGGACGCATCGCGATGGCGAGACCGATCGCGGGCTTGCCGTCCACCCGGAACAGCGGCGCGGGCGGGTCCTCGTAGCCGCGGCTGATCTCGGCGATGTCGGCGAGGCGGAAGAAGCGGTCATTGACCCGCAGGTTGAAGTCTTGGAGCGAGGCCTCGGAGGCGAAGGAGCCGCTGACCCGCAGCGAGATGCGCTCCGGTCCGGCCTGGACGACGCCCGACGCCGAGACCGCGTTCTGCGCCTGCAGGGCCTTGATCAGGGCCTGGAAATCGATGCCGTAACCCGCGAGCTTCCGGGTTGAGAAGTCGAGATAGATCGTCTCGTCCTGCGTGCCGATCAGCTGGGTCTTGCCGATGTTGGGCACCCGCAGAACCTCGGTGCGGATGCTCTCGACGTAGTCGCGCAGCTGCCGGTGCGTCAGGCCGTCGGCCGTGAAGGCGTAGATGTTGCCGTAGACGTCGCCGAACTCGTCGTTGAAGAACGGACCCTGCACGCCCTCCGGGAACTGGCCCTTGATGTCGCCGAGCCGCTTGCGGACCTGGTAGAAGGCCGGCTGGATCTCGTTCTTCTTGAGGGTGTCGCGGAACTGGACGAACACCGTCGACGATCCGGGCGTCGTGTAGCTGCGGACGTAGTCGAGGCCGTTGAGCTGCTGGAGCTCCTTCTCGACCCGGTCGGTGACCTGATCGAGGGTGTCCTTGATGGTCGCCCCCGGCCACGTGGTCTGCACCACCATGGTCTTGATGGTGAACGGCGGATCCTCCTCGCGGCCGAGGCGGGTATAGGCCATCAGGCCCGCGACCAGCGAGACCAGCATCAGGAACCAGACGAACGAGCGGTGCTCGAGCGCCCAGTCGGAAAGGTTGAAGTCCTTCACGCGAAAACCCCGTGCGGCCGGATCAGACGGCGCCGTCGGTCAGGCGCACGGCCTGGCCTTCCTTGAGGACGTGGACGCCCGCGACCACGACGCGCTCGCCCGCCTTCAGTCCGTCGACGACCGCGACGCGGCCGTCCTCCGCGGTGTCCCGCGCCGCGGCCACGGTGACGTCGCGGCGCGACACCGAATTCCCGTCGGGCGACACGACCCAGACGGAGCGGCGGCCGCCGTCATCGAGCAGCGCCGATGCGGGTAGCCGCACGGTGGGCGGGACCTTGCGCATGAGCGACACGTTGATGGTCGCGCCGAGCCGGAAGGCCGGGCCGGGATTGTCCAGGGTGATCCGGATGCGCTTGGACCGGGTCCCCGACTCGGCGAGCGGCGCGATCTCGCGGACGCGTCCGCGCGCCGTCAGCTCCGGCGCGCTCTGGAGCGCCACGGTGAACACGCCGTCCGCCGGCAGAGCCCCGGTATGGGTCTCGGGAATGTCGACCACCGCCTCGCGGACGTCCGGACGCGCCACGGTCACGACGCCCTGGCCGGCGCTGAGCACTTGGCCGACCTCGGCGAGGCGCTGGGTCACGACGCCGTCGAACTCGGCCTTCAGCTCGGTGTAGCCCATCTGGTCGCGGGCCTTCTGGAGGCTCGCCATCGCCTGATCCACCCGGGCCCGGGCGGTCTCGCGCTTGGCGACCGCCTGGTCGAGCGTCGCCTGCGAGACGGCGTTGCCGGACATCAGGCGCCGGGTCCGCGACTCGGCGGCCTCGGCGTTCTCGGCCTGCGCCTTCGCGTCGGCGAGATCGGCCTCGGCGCGGGTGAGGTCGAAGCGGGTCACGATGGTGTCGAGAGCGGCGAGGCGTTGGCCCCGGGTGACGAGGTCGCCGACCGTGACGTCCCGCGCCACCATGCGGCCGGGGATCTGGAAGCCGAGCTGCGCCTGATAGCGCGGCTCGATCGTGCCGGCGAACGGCCCGAACGTGATGGTGTCGCTCGGCACGACCAACTGCGTGAGCACCGGACGGACGGGAGCGGCCGCGGCGGCCTCGCCGCCCTCCTCGCCGTGACCGTTGCACCCGGCCAGCGCCGCCGCGACGAGTCCGAGGACGAGATACGCGCGCGCCGTCATGGCCGGTCTCCGATCTCGGCGGCCGCGACCGTCTGGCCGGGGCGCAGGAACTGGATGCCGGCGACGACCACGCGCTCGCCCGGATCGACGCCGCGCTTCAGCGCGATGATGTCGGGGCCGAAGCGGTCGATCTCGACCGCGCGCACCGAGACGGTCCTGCGGTCCGGATCGTAGATCCACACGGAGGGCTTCCCGTCGTAGCGGTAGAGCGCCGACCAGGGCAGGATCACGGATTCGTGCGGGGCGAAGCGCCCGCGGCCGACCACGACGGCGCCGAGCCCCATGGCGGCTGGCGTCGACCTGAGGCCGATCTTGACCCGCACCGTGCCGCTCGCGGCGTCCACCGTCGGCGAGATCTCCCGCACGGTCCCGATCGCGGTGACCGACGGGTCCGACTGGAGTGCCACCGCGATGGTGTCGCCGGCCGGCGGCTGGGCCAGCAGCGACTCGTAGACGTTGAAGACCGCGTCGCGGGGCCCGTCCTGCGCGACGACCAGCACGGTCTGGCCCGACTGGACCACTTGGCCGACCTCGAAGCTGCGGCTCGTCACCACGCCGGACACGCCCGCGCGCAGCTCCGTGTACGAGAACTGCTCCTGCGCGGTCCCCAACGCGGCCTTGGCCGAGTCGACCGCTGCCTGGGTGGTGCGCAGCTCCTGCTCGGCGTTGTCGTAGGTCGAGCGGGTGGTGAAGCCGCCGGCGAGGAGCTGCTTCTGACGCTCGTAGGACATCTTCGCCTGTGTCAGCAGCGCTTCGGCCGAAGCGAGCGCGGCCTTGGCGTTGTCGAGATTGGCCTGCTGCGTCAGGGGTTCGAGGACGGCGAGGACCTGATTGGCGGCGACGTGGTCGCCGACCTCGACGCGCCGCTCGGCCACCTTCCCGTTCGTCCGGAACGAGACGTTCACCTGCGCCTGGGCCTGGATATCGCCGGTCACCACGACATCGAGCGCCAGCGGCGTCCGGCGTGCCTGCACAACTCGCACCCGCGCGACGGCGGAATCGAGCGCCGTTTCCGGCTCGGCCCGGGCGTACCCGATCGACGCGAGCCCGGTTAACATCAGCAGAACGGATGTCGTTGGAAGGAAGGCGATGCGGTTCATGCGATCGACCGTGTCGGCGCGACTCGTGCGAATTGCGTGGCGCGTTCCTACGCCATCCGTTACATACCGTCCAGACGGTTTTTAATGCAGGTCCGTGATGCAGGTGAAGCGACAGCGACTGGCGGCGCGGCCCGAGATCATCCTGGAGGCGGCCGCGGCCGTTCTCCTGAAGGGGGGCGTCCGCGGGCTGACCATCGATGCGGTCGCGGTCGAGGCCGGGCTGAGCAAGGGCGGGGTCCTGCACCATTACGCGTCGAAGGACGCGCTGGTGGCGGCGCTGGTCGCCCGCAAGCTCGCGGACGTGCGCGCGGAGATCGATGCCTGCGCGCGGGAGATACCGGCCGGCCCGTCGCAGCTTCCCAGAGCGATGGTGGCGCATATCCGCGGGCACTATTGCGAGGACAACGAAGCCGCGCGCGCGCTGCTCCTGGCGTCGATGGAATCGCCTGAAGCGCAGAAGGACTTCCAGGCCTTCGTGGCGGATCAGCTGGACCAGCTCGGACGGATCGAGGGCGCTCCCCCGGGCGAGGGCTCGGTCCTGTATTTCGCCATCCTGGGCCTGTTCATGAGCCGGGCGCTGGGCTTCCAGCAACTCGACGAGGACGCCCTGGCGCCGATGCTCGACGCCCTCGACCGCATCGCCGGGCGCGCAGGCGGCTAGATCCCGACGCTCAGGCCTGGAACGCGAGGATCGCCCTGGTGCCGGGACAGCCGGGGGCGTACGACAGGGCCGAGCGCAGGTTCGACGCCATGGCGCGCACGATGCGCGACCCGAGCCCGGTGCCGCGGATCTCGCCCTCCCCGGTCCAGCCGATGCCGTCGTCCTCGACGGCGAGCAGCACGGTGTCGGCGGCGTCCCACTCGACCGCGACGCGGATCTCGCCCGACGTGCCGACCGGATAGGCGTACTTGTAGGCGTTGGTCACGAGTTCGGTCACGACCACGCCGACCGACACGGCCTTGTCGGTCGAGAGCCGCACCGGTGCGGCCCGGAGGCGGATCGCGTGGTCCCGCCCGCTCGCCCGCATGGCGGCCTGCAACTCCTCGACGAGGCTCTGCAGGTAGGCGTCGAGCTCGACGGATTCGACGTCGTCGGACGTGTAGAGGCGGCGGTGAATGCCGGCGATCGCCGAGATCCGGGCCTGCATCTCGTCCAGCGCCGCCTTGGCGGCCGGGTCCGTGACGGCGTTGCGCTGCATGTGCGCCAGGGCGGCGACGAGGGCCAGGGAGTTGGCCACGCGGTGGTTGACCTCGCGCAGCAGCAGCTCGGCGCGGTCGCGCGCCTCGCGCATCTCGGCCTCGGCCCGCTCCTTGTCGCGCCGCAGACTCTCCTGGCGGAGGGCGGTGGCGATGGCCTCGCCGAGCAGTTCCCGGAACTGGCCCTGGACGTCCTTCCAGACGTAGTCCACCGCCCCGGCCTTCAGGGCCGCCACCGCGACGCGGCTGTCCTCGGAGCCGGTCACGTAGATGACCGGCGGCGCCTCGGGCAGCGCGCGGATCTCCGGCAGCAGGTCAAGCCCCGTCTGTCCGGGCATGTGGTGGTCGAGGGCGACGGCGTCGATCCCGCCCTGCGCCAGCCGCGCCAGCCCCGCGGCGCCGTCGGGACAGAGCTCGACCGCGTAGCCGCGCGCCTCCAGGGCGCGCCGGACCAGGCGGCCGAGGCCGGGATCGTCGTCGATGTAGAGGATGCGTGCCGCCGCAGCGGTGCCGCCCACGCTGGCACGCCCGGCGTTCATGGGTTCTGCGGAACCTGCATGACCGAGAAGAACAGCCCGAGCTGGCGGATCGCGTTCGCGAAACCGTCATAGCTCACCGGCTTGGTGATGTAGACGTTGGCCCCGAGATCGTAGCAGCGCTGGATCTCGCGGCTGTCGTCCGTCGTGGTCAGCACCACCACCGGGGACCGCCGCGTGTGCGGGTTCGCCTTGACCTTCTCGAGGATGTCGAGGCCGGTCATGTCCGGCAGGTTGAGGTCGAGCAGGATCAGCAGGTGCCGTCGGGCGCTCGCCTCGCCGGAGCCGTCCGGGCCGAGCAGATATTCCAGCGCCGAAGTGCCGTTCCGGAACGGCACGATGTCGTTGTTGACGCCGGCGCGGCGGATGTTCCGCTCGATCAGGCGCGCATGTCCCTCGTCATCCTCGATCATCACGATGCTGACGGGATGCACGGGCGGCTCCACGCTCATTCGGCGGCGATGGGCGCCGGTTCAGGGTCTATCCGGACCGCTGTAACTGTCCCGTGCGGCAAGGTCACGTCGAACGTCGTGCCGACACCGAGTTCTGAACGGATCTCGATGCGGCCCCCGAACGAGCGCACCAGCGCCTTCACGTGGGCGAGGCCGATCCCCTCGCCCGGGCGATCCTGGGCGCCCGACCGGCGGAAGAGCTCGAAGACGCGGGCATGGTCCCGCGCGGCGATCCCCCGACCGTTGTCGGCGACGGAGAAGCAGACGCCGCGGTCGCCCACCGCCTTGGCGGTCACGGCGATGCGTCCAGGCCGGCTCGGGTCGAGGTATTTCACTGCGTTATCCAGCAGGTTGCCGAAGACCTGCTCGATCGCGAGCCGGTCGGCGACGATCTCCGGCAGGTCGCGGGCGATCGTCACCGTGGCCCCGACCGCCTCCGCCTGATGCCGCTGAGCGTCCGCCACGCCGCGGAGCAGGCTCGTCATGTCGAGGGTCTCGGGCGAGAACTGTCGCCGCCCTTCGCGGGAGAGCTTCAGGATGGCGGCGATCAACCCCTCCATCCGGTTCACCGCCGCCTTGATGAAGCCGAGCGCCTCGCCGAGATCGGCGTCGAGCCGCTCCGCCTCCGGATGCCCCCGCAGGGCCGCGGCGATCTCGGTCCGGGTCGCCTCCAGCTCGCTCGTGAATCCCATGACGTTGACCAGCGGTGCGCGCAGGTCGTGGCTGACGATGTAGGCGTAGCGCTGGATCTCCTCGTTGGATTCGCGCAGGTCGGCCTCGGCCTGGCGCTGCTCGGTGATGTCCGTGTGGACCCCGACCCACTCGCGGATCTCGCCCCGCGCGTCGAGGACCGGGATGGCGCGGATCGCGAAGTGTCGCCACGTCCCGTCGCGGGACCGGACCCGGTGCTCGTGGACGTAGGTGCGCCGCGCCCGGACGGTCGCGTTCCAGCTCTCGACGGAGGCCTCCATGTCGTCGGGATGCACCGCGTCGGCCCAGCCGTAGCCCTGATACTGGTCCCGCGTCTGACCGGTGATCGCGCTCCAGCCCGGCTGCTCGCCGAGCATCCGGCCCTCGGCATCGTTGGTCCAGAGCACGCCGCGCACCGCCTGCACGGCGGCCCGGAAGCGCGCCTCGCTCGCCAGGAGCTCGCGCTGCACGCGCTGCTGGTCCAGCGACGAGGCGAGCATCGCCAGGAACAGGATGAGGAACGTCGCGCCGGCGACGTAGAGGGCGAGGTTCTGCTGGCCGGGGATGCGGGTGACCGCGTGCGCGGCGTGGGCGCCGGCCGCCTCGGCGGTGATCGTCGCCGCGGCCATGCCGGTGTAGTGCATCCCCGCCACCGCGAGGCCCATGACGCAGGCCGCGGCGAACTTCTGCCAGACGCCGTGCTGCCGGAAGGAGAGCCACAGGGCCGCGGTCGCCGCGGTCACGGCGATCGCCACCGAGAGCGCGACCACCGCCGGGCTGTAGGCGAGATCGCCCGGGATCCGGAGCGCCGCCATGCCGGTGTAATGCATGCCGGCCACGCCCAGACCCATCAGGGGGCCGGCCACGAGAAGCCCGCCCGGCCCCTCGCCGACGCGCGCCACCCACAGGAAGGCGGTCCCGGTCACCGCGACGGCGATCGCGAGGGACATGAGGGTGAGGCCGATATCGTAGGCGGCCGGCATGCCCATCTCGAAGGCCAGCATGCCGACGAAGTGCATCGACCAGATGCCGCCGCCCATGGCGAGGGCGGCACCGGCGATCCACGGCCAGCGCGGTCCCGCGACGGGCCCGCGGATACGCGCCCCCAGGTCCAGCGCGGTGTAGGACGCGAAGACGGCGAGGCCGATCGACAGGGCGACCAGCGCCGGGTTGTAGCCAGTGTGGACCATCGACTGCGATCGACGCGTGGAGGGCACTCATCGCGCTGTATCCCGGGTGGATGGCGCGCGCCATCGCGATTCCGCGTCGGCCAAGTCCCCGAATACCGAGACCCGCCGACGAGGTCCGTTGCCCGACGCGGGAATGGGCGCGGAACGGCGACCGAGGCTCAGCATCCTGGCCCGCGCGCGACAGGTTCAGGCAAGCAGGATCGGCAACGATCCACCGTGAACCCGTCCCAGCGGAGATCAGCGAACGGGGTGCGCGCGAGCGGCCGGGCTAGGCGATGCTGTGATTTCAGCCCGAGCGCTTCGGCGGACAGGCGACGCTCGGCGTCCGCTGACGCCGTCGCGCGGCCGGGCCGCGACGAAAAAATCGCGTGCGTCACACGGCGACGGTCTCTCACGGCGTGCGCGCGCGTTCTAGGTTCTGTCGATCGCTCAACGCGAATGCAGGTTCATGAACGGACACGCGGCGGCACGATTCCCGGACGACCTGCGCGAAGCTCTGGCGCAGGCCTCGTACGAGTGGGAACGGACGGAGGGAGAGGATCGCGGCCTCTGGACCGACCTGGACCTGGACGCCCGGCACCCGGGTCTCCGCGAGCGCTATCGTCGATCCGCTGACGCGCTCGCGTCCGGCCCGCTGGCGGACCTGTTGGCCGCCCGCCGCGCCGACGAGGAGGAGCTGCGGGTGCTGCGCCGACAGCGGATGTCGCCCGAGCGGGAGCGGGAGCTGCTCGAGGCCAACAACCGCCTCCTCGCCCGCGCCGAAGCGGCCGAGACGGCGCGGGGCGCCGCGGAGGAGGCGCACGTGACGCTGCGCCGCGAGCGGGATGTGGCCCGGGAGGCGGAGGCGTTCTGGCAGCAATTCGCCTTCGACGCCGACGATCTCGCGACCCGGCGCCTCATCGAGCAGACCGACGCCCGCGCCGACGCCGAGCGGCGGGCGATCGAGGAGCGGTGCCGACGGGAGCGCGCGGAGGCGGCGCTGCGCCTGTTCGCCGACCGCGCCGACGTCATGCCCAAGGAGGGATGGGCGTCGGAACTGGCGAAGGCCAATCGCGACATCCCCCTCTGGTGGTTCCACGCGGCCCGCGTCGCCCTCGAGCCGCCGGATCTATCCCGGCCCACCGAGAGCGGCGAGGCCTGAGCGCCTCAGGCGGCCGCGGGCTCCTTCGCGGGCGTGTCCCGGAACAGCGCCGTGCAGCCGGAGCCGCGATGCATGCTCAGGATCGACGCGCGGTCGATCTCCGGATGCGTCTTCAGCACCTTCTGGACGCAGGCGAGCACGCGCTCGTACTGCGCGGCGTCGTAGTTCGGCTCCAGCGGGCTGACGGCGATGTAGGTCTCGACCACGAGGACGCGCTCGGCGCGATCGTGGGCGACGTCGACGGCGATCCAGGACGACTTGATCAGGCTGGTGCTGGCGAGCATGGGCGTTCCTCGTGCAGCGTTACATCGTTCCACCCACGGCTGCGGCACGTTTTTCATCCGCGGCCAGAGGCAATTTTGGCGAAATCATGGACCGCCCGTCCCCGAATGCCAAGGGGGCGCCGCCGTCGACGCGCGTGCGCGCCCTGCAGCGTGTTGAGCGCGGGCCCGGGCCGGCTTACGGTCCGGCATCGGCCGCCGCCGGGGACGTCCACAATAGGCACTCGCGTCCTGCGAATGGCATGTGGTATACAAACTGGCGGACTCGTCACCCCGAGTCCGCGTGACGGTGTCGCGATACGACGGGACCGCGCCAAGGGAGGGAGAACAGACATGATCCGTTCGAGGATGGAAGGCTCCTGCACCGGCGTCGCGGCACGCGCGTCAAGGGCCCGTGCAGGCATCAAACCGGTATCCCGCGCGGCCTGAGCCGCCCTCCGACATCCCCATACCGACTCCAGCTCCGAGACCGATCATGACCAAGGCCCTCGAAGGCGTCCGCATCCTGGACTTCACCCACGTTCAATCCGGCCCGACCTGTACGCAGCTCCTGGCCTGGTTCGGCGCCGACGTCATCAAGGTCGAGCGGCCGGGCGTGGGCGACGCCACGCGCCAGCAGCTCCAGGACATCCCGGACGTGGACAGCCTCTATTTCACGATGCTGAACCACAACAAGCGGTCGATCACGCTCGATTCGAAGAACCCCAAGGGCAAGGAGGTTCTCTGGCGCCTGATCAAGGAATGCGACGTCCTGGTCGAGAATTTCGCGCCCGGCGCCCTCGCCCGCATGGGCCTGACCTGGGAGAAGATCCACGAGGCCAACCCGCGGATGATCCTGGCCTCCGTGAAGGGCTTCGGTCCGGGCCGCTACGAGGATTGCAAGGTCTACGAGAACGTCGCGCAGTGCGCCGGCGGCTCCGCCTCGACGACGGGCTTCCGCGACGGCATCCCGATGGTGACGGGCGCGCAGATCGGTGATTCCGGCACGGGCCTGCACCTCGCCCTCGGCATCGTCACGGCGCTGTATCACCGCACCCAGAGCGGCCTCGGCCAGAAGGTCGACTGCGCCATGCAGGACGGCGTGCTCAACCTGTGCCGGGTGAAGCTGCGCGACCAGCAGAGGCTCGAGCACGGGCCGCTCAAGGAGTACAGCCAGTTCGGCGAGGGCATCCCGTTCGGCGAGGCGACCCCGCGCGCCGGCAACGATTCCGGTGGCGGCCAGCCGGGCCGCATCCTGCGCTGCAAGGGCTGGGAGCAGGATCCGAACGCCTACATCTACGTCATCACCCAGGCCGCCGTCTGGGAGCCGATCTGCGACATCATCGGTGAGCCGGATTGGAAGACCGATCCGGACTACGCCACCCCGAAGGCCCGCCTGCCGCACCTCAACGAGATCTTCACGCGGATCGAGGCCTGGACGATGAAGGTGTCCAAGTTCGAGGTGATGGACACCTTGAACAAGTACGACATCCCCTGCGGCCCGATCCTGTCGATGAAGGAAATCGCCGAGGACGAGTCGCTGCGGAAGACCGGCACCATCGTGGAGGTCGATCACCCGACCCGCGGCAAGTACCTGACGGTGGGCAACCCCATCAAGCTGTCGGCGAGCCCGAGCGAGGTGAGCCGCTCGCCGCTCCTCGGCGAGCACACCGAGGAGATCCTGCGCTCCGTGCTCGGCTATTCCGAGGCCGAGGTCGGCGAGATCTCCGAATCCGGCGCGAT
Organism: Methylobacterium sp. NMS14P; assembly: GCF_028583545.1. Taxonomy (NCBI): domain Bacteria; kingdom Pseudomonadati; phylum Pseudomonadota; class Alphaproteobacteria; order Hyphomicrobiales; family Methylobacteriaceae; genus Methylobacterium; species Methylobacterium sp. NMS14P. The sequence continues at coordinate 3,132,206 of NZ_CP087106.1, forward strand.
CGGCGTGGTCCAGAAGATCGCGGCGGAGTGATCGGTTTCTGACGATCCGCGGTCGAGGACCCGGATCGCTGATGTTACATTCCGGGGCCGTGCGTGCCGCGCGGCCCCGGATACCGGGTGACGCCGTTCGACAGCCGGGGCACGGTCGCGCGCCGCCGAGCCCGCGTTCGGTCCGTTCCTTCCCGGCCCCGCTCAGGGCCCGGACGACACCCAGGAGCCTGCATGCGCATCGCCTTCATCGGTCAACAGGATTTCGGAAAAGCGGTCCTGGAGGCGTTCCTCGAACGAGGCGATGAGGTTGCGGCGGTGTTCTGCGCGCCCGAGAAGCCCGGCGCCAAGCCGGACGTCCTGAAGACGGCGGCCGTTGAGAAGGGGCTGACGGTCTTCCAGTTCCCCAGCCTGAAGAGCCCCGAGGCCGAGGCCGCGATGCGCGGCCTGAACGCCGATATCGGCATCATGGCCTACGTGCTCCAGTTCGCGCCGCAGAGCTTCGTCAACATCCCGAAGCATGGCACCATCCAGTATCATCCGAGCCTGCTACCGCGTTACCGCGGCCCGTCGTCGATCAACTGGCCGATCGCCCGGGGCGAGCTGCAGACCGGCCTGACGATCTTCCGGCCCACCGACGGCCTCGACGAGGGCCCGGTGATCCTGCAGAAATCCTGCTCGATCGGCGCCGACGCGACCCTGGGCGACGTCTACTTCGACAACCTGTTCCCGATGGGCGTCGCGGCCATGCTCGAGGCGGCCGATCTGGTCGTGGCCGGTCAGCATGTCGAGATCGATCAGGATGAGGACGCCGCGAGCTACGAGGGCTGGTTCCGCGCCGCCGAGGCGGAGATCCACTGGTCGTCCCACGCCGAGCAGATCTACAACCTGATCCGCGCGGCCAACCCGGCGCCCGGTGCCTGGACCACGCACAACGGCAAGAAGCTCCAGATCTTCGATTGCAGCCTGCATCGGATCCGCAAGCTCGCCGACGTCGTGGGCAAGCCGGGCGAGGTGGTCGCCGTCGACGGCGACGGGTTCAGCGTCTGCGCCCAGGGCGGCCGGATCGAGATCCGAAAGGTCAAGGCGGAGGGCGGCAAGAAGGTCGCGGCGGCCGAATTCGCCCGTGACGTCGGGCTGGCGGTCGGGCAGGTTCTCGGGCGCTAGGCCCACCGCGCTTCAGGTCGACTCCGGCGCCGCCGGCCGCGCCGCGTTCAGGCCGTAGCCGCGGAAGCGCTCGACCGTGGCGCCGATCTCGTCGTCGGACAGGATGATCGGCGTCCCGATCTGCCGCGCGACGGCGTATTGCTGGCAGAGCGTCTCCAGCTCGACGGCGAGCCACAGCGCCTTCTCCAGGCTCGCGCCGGCCGCGATCATGCCGTGGTTGGCGAGGAGGCAGACGTTGCGGTCGACGAGCGCCGCGAGGGCGAGGTCCGAGAGCTCCGCGGTGCCGTACGGCGCGTAGGGCGCGCAGCGCACCGTCGGACCGCCGAAGGCCGCGATCATGTAGTGGACCGCCGGGACGGCCTCCCCGCAGATCGCGAAGGCCGTGCAGTAGACCGGATGCGCGTGGACCACCGCGTGGAATTCCGGACGGGACGCCAGGATGTCCCGGTGGAAGCGCCACTCCGATGACGGCTTCCGATCCGGCGCGTGCGCGCCGTCGAGGCCCATCCGGACCACGTCGTCCGGTCCGGTCCGCTCCGTGGGCATGCCGGAGGGCGTGATCAGGAGCCCGTCGCGGAAGCGCACCGAGACATTGCCCGACGTGCCGCGGTTCAACCCCTGGGCGTCGAGCGCCCGTGCCGCCTCCACGACGCTCTCCCGCGCGATCCGCTCGTCCCTGTCCATGCCCGATCTCCGGAAGGCCTGGTTCCCGGTATGCAGGAAGCCCGGCGCCGTAAAGTCGGCGCCGGGCTCATTCGTGTCGGTTCGGCGCCGCGGCGCCGGACGATCGGGGCCTTCTACTGGGCCAGCACCGGCGCGAGGCCTGCCTCGGGCTTCTTGGTGTAGGCGGCGCGCATCGGCTTGAGGACGAACAGCGCCAGCAGGGCCGCCAGGATGTTGAGGGCCGCGGCCGCCAGGAAGACCGTGTGCCAGCTCCCGGTCATGGTCGTGAGCACGCTGGTGTAGGGGACGATCAGCGCCGCCGTGCCTTTGGCAGTGTAGAGCAGGCCGGCATTGGTCGCCGCGTACTTCGAGCCGAACGTGTCGCCGCAGGTTGCCGGGAACAGCGAGTAGATCTCGCCCCAGGCGAAGAACACGAGACCGGTCAGCAGCACGAAGGCGATCGGGTTCTGGCCGAACTGGCTCAGCGCGTAGATGCCGAGGCCCTCGATCGCGAAGGACAGGAACATCGTGTTCTCACGGCCGATATGGTCGGAAACCCAGCCGAAGAACGGACGTGTCACGCCGTTGAGCACCCGGTCGAGTGTCGCCGCGAAGGTCAGCGCCGGCAGCGTGATCCCGAGGAGCGAGACCGGGACGTCGGCGATCTTGAAGTCCTTGGCGATCGGACCGAGCTGCGCGGTGGCCATCAGTCCGCCGGCGGCCATCATGACGAACATCGCGTACATGACCCAGAAGATCGGCGTGCGGACCATCTCGGAGGGCTTGTAGTCGCGCTTCGACTGGCTGACCCGGGCGACCTCCGGAACCTGCCCCTTGGCCGGCGACCGCAGGAACAGGGCGATCAGCATGACGATCACGCCCTGCCCGATGCCGAAGTAGAAGAACGCCGCTTCGTAACCCTGCGACTTGATCATCGCCTGGATCGGCACGACCGTCAGCGCCGAGCCCGCGCCGAAGCCCATGGCGGTGATGCCGGCGGCGAGGCCGCGGCGGTCGGGGAACCACTTCAGCGAGTTGCCGACGCAGGTTCCGTAGACCGCGCCCGCGCCGGTGCCGCCGATCGCGGCCGCGATGTAGAGCACCGTGAGCGAATCCGCGTAGGAATTGATCACCCAGGCGACGGCGCAGAGCAGGCCGCCGAACAGCGTCACGATCCGCGGGCCGTACTTATCGACGAACCAGCCCTCGATCGGGACCAGCCACGTCTCGGTAACCACGAACAGCGTGAAAGCCACCTGGATCGCCGCGCGATCCCAGCCGTGCCGCTCCTGCATCGGGCTCACGAAGAAGGTCCAGCCGTACTGCATGTTGGCAATCATGCACATGCAGACGACGCCGAAGGCGAGTTGCAGCCAGCGGCCGCGCCCCACCGGTTTGACGATCTCGGACATACCGTTCCCTCCTGGGCAGTATTATTGTTGGGCTACGTGCTCGGACCGGTTCTATGCCCTGCCGCAGCGCGGCTTGGCAGAACAAGTTGGCCGGGATGCTTCGAAAAATTCTTGGCCCGCGGGCAAATAATGTCTGAAGTACAAAGGCACGCCCGTCGGAACCACAACTCATCTTCTGTGGTCGACGGTATGCCAGCAGAATGGTGCTGCTATCGCCCGAATCTGTCAATCGGACCTGCAGAAAAATACAGGTTTTCGGGATTGGATTAAACCCTATGGCGAAAACGTGGGTGCCGGGGCACCGGATTGCGGTTGTACCCGCACAACTTTTGAGGCGCCGAATGCCGGCAAAGGTCACAGGTCTGTGGGACCGCTCCGCAATCGACTAGGATCTTGCCAAGGTTTGGGTTAGGTCGTCTGAGAGCGCACGACAGAGAATGCGTGCGAGACATCATGCGTGCGAGCTGACTGGACGAGGGATGTCGAATTCCGAACCGCTGAGCGTGAAGCCCATCGTCGCCAGCTCCAGTCTCCGGACATTGGCCTACGAGGCGCTCAAGACGGCCATCACCAACATGGACATCTACGGGCGTCCGGACGAGGTGCGGCTCGACGAGCGCAAGCTGTCGCAGGATCTCGGTGTCAGCCGCACGCCGGTGCGCGAGGCACTGACGGTTCTGGAGCAGGAAGGCTTCGTCCGCTCCGAAGCGCGGCGCGGCGTCTTCGTGATCAAGAAGAACAAGCGCGAGATCGTCAGCATGATCCACGCGTGGACGGCGCTGGAGAGCATGGCGGCCCGTCTCGCCTGCGCGCGCGCCACCGACGCGCAACTGCGCTCCCTGCGCGAATCGTTTCCGGAGTTCTTCGAGGGGCAGCCGTCCGAGCACATTGACGAGTACTCGGATGCGAACATCCGCTTCCATCAGCGCATCATCGCGCTGGGTCACTGCGAGGCGATCGCCGATCTGACCAGCAACCTGCTGATGCATGTCCGCGGCATCCGCAGCACCGCGCTCCGGCAGGGCGACCGGGCGGAACGCTCGATCCGGGAGCACGTCGCCATCATCTCGGCGCTCGAAGCCCGCGATGCCGATCTGGCCGAGCGGCTCGTCCGAGAGCACGGTCTCGGGCTGGCTCAACACGTCGACACCTACGGCGACTACCTGGACTGATCGGCCCTCAAACCCGGTCTGACGGTTGTCTCGCGGGCGTTGCGTGCCGTGGCATCCGTGATCCGGCCTGCGCCCGCTAGACGGGTGCCATCGATCGGGCTGAGTCTCGCCAGCTTTGATGCCGAACTGAGCCGCGATCGATCGCGTGTCTCAAATTCGATCGCTCGCTATGATTGCTGCGGCGCAAAATTTCGATGTCCGAGTGTCCGCACGTCCCCTGTCAGCTATCTACTTTGATGCATGACACTGCGGCATTCTTGCTCAATGCGCGCTTGGGCACGCATTCCATGCATGCACGGCATAATCGGCATTCGTAATCTGGCATACCAAGTTGCGTGGCGGCATGACACGTATCGCATCGCAACATGAGGCGGTTCAGACCGCGCCGGAGAGTCCGATGATCGCCAGCTTCCTCGCCATCTTTGTCGCCTTCGCCGCCTGCCAGGCGCTGCTGACCGTGAAGTTCGCGGATTTCCTCTCCGCTGCCGAGGGGGGCCGTGAGACCGCGGAGCCGACCGCCGACGTCGGGTCCGCGAAGCTCGCCTGAGGACAGAGCGAGTCCGCGGCGCCAGCGACTGCGTAGGGGTAACGCTTTCCTCAAATTTTACGCGTAGGGTGAACTGATCGTTGACCGTGCGGGCGAGGAGCTACCGCGTTGGCCCTCGGCGCCGCATCGCGTTTCTCGGACGGGCCCTTCGTCCTGCTCGTCTCGGATCGTCCGTCCGAGCGATTGGCCCTCGAGCGCGCGATCGCGCTGGTCATGGACTGCCGGGCGATCCCGCCCGGTGTCCCGCTGCCGTCAGGGCGGCCACATCTCGTCATCCTGGACCTGCCGCCAGCCCATAGCGCCAAGCTGCAAGCCACACTCGCCCATCACGGACCGCCGGTCCCGCGCCTCGTCCTCGTGCGCGGCGAACCCATGCCGGCCGCTCGCTACCTCCGTCAGCTGCCGGCCGCGTCGCCGCGGCAGCTCGTATTGGCGAACGTCTTCGCTATGGTCGAGGAGGCGACGCGCTCCGCTCAGTTGCGGCAGCGACGGCTCCTGGAGCGCGTCTCGGGCGCCACCGCCGCCGTCGCCGAGATCTTCGACAGCGCTGCCCTCGGGGCCCGGCTGCAGCGTGCCGACGCGGATCGCGGAACCGAGCTGGTTCTCGCGGCCGTCTCCGAGGTCGGGATTGCCGAGTGGCTCGCCGAGGTGTGGCGCCACGAGATCGGTGTTTACCAGCACACTCTCGGTGTCGCTGGCCATGCCGCGACCTTCGGCTCGCAGATCGGGCTCAGTCAGACCGACCTGGCGTTGCTGGTGCGCTCGGCGCTGCTGCACGACATCGGCAAGGCGCGTATTCCCGTAGAGATCCTCAACAAGCCGGGGCCGCTCAATCCCGAGGAATTGCGGCTGATGCAGCGCCATCCCGATATCGGCGCCGATCTGCTTCGCGTGCACGGCGATTTCGAGGAGGCGGTGATCGACGTGGTCCGTCATCACCACGAGCGTCTTGACGGAAAGGGCTATCCCGATCGGCTGTCCGGTCCGGCAATCTCGGACCTCGTGCGGATCGTGACGATCTGCGACGTGTTCTCCGCCCTCACCGAGCGGCGAACCTATCGGCAGCCTGCCACTCCCGCGGAAGCGCTGTCGATCATGGCCGACAGCGCCGGGCACCTGGATCCGGATCTCCTGCGCGCCTTCGCGCCCTCCATGCTCAAGGGCAGCGCCCTGGCGGCCTGATCCGGTCCCGGCGTGGCGCCGGCGCCACGCTGCTCGGCGGGATCGTCCGGACGCACCGGGCGCCGCGCTTTCGCCGCAACCGCGCCGGAGGGAGGCGGTCCCGTGACACTCACCGCCGACCGGACCGTGCCCAAGCTCAGTCTCGCCCTCGCCGCCGCCCTCCTGCTGGCCCTGTCCGGGTGCGGCGGCCTCTCGGTCCTGCCCGAGACTTCCGTCGAGAACGCGACGCACACCGCCGTGCTCGACGAGGTCGCCGCCGCCGCGGCGATCTCCGCATACCGGGTCCAGCACGGTCTGAGCCCGGTCGTGGTCGATTCGGTTCTCGTGAAGGCGGCGGCCTTCCAGGCCGGCAACAACGCCCGCCGCGGCCAGCTCAGCCACGATGTCGGCGGCAGCTTCACCTCGCGCATGGCGTCGGCCGGGCTCGCGAGATCCTGGGCGGCCGAGAATCTGAGCGCCGGGTCCGAGACCCTGGAGCAGGTGCTCGCCCGCTGGAAGGCCAGTCCCGAGCACAACAAGAACATGCTGTTGCCGCAGATCCGCAGGATCGGGATCGCCCGGGTCGATGCCCCCACCACGCGATACAAGCGCTTCTGGGCGCTCGTGATGGCCGGCGGCTGACGCGCCGCGGCGTCTCACGGATCGGACGGCGCCAGATCGACGATCCGGAGCTGGGCGCGCTCGGCGCCGCGCCAGCGGTCGCAGGATAGCGTCCCGGCCACGTGCATCTCCCGGCCGATCCCGTTCAGCAAGGCCAGGCCGAGCGGTCGTTCGGACGCGCGGAAGCAGATCGCGCCGACCACCTGCCCGTCGCGGCTGCGCAGTCGGGCCCTGACATGGTTCGAGCCGACCACGCCGGCGTCGACGAGGCGATGCCGGCCCAGCGCGAAGAGCGGCTCGGGCGCCCCCTGGCCGAACGGTCCGGCCTGCTGCAGCAGCCGGACCGTCTCCGCGGTGGCGCCGCCGGCGCTGAGGCCGCCGTCGATCAGCAAGGCGTCGGCCGCCCGGGCCACCGCGACGCTCGCCCCGAGCAGCATGGCGAGATGCGCCTCGAAGCGCGGGATGTCGTCGGCCCGCACGGTCACGCCGGCCGCCATGGCATGGCCGCCGCCCTTGCTGGCGAGCCGCGCCTCGACGCAGGCGCGGACCGCGAGCCCGAGATCCGCGCCCGGGATCGAGCGACCCGAACCCGTGGCGGTCCCGTCCGGGCGGATCGCGAACGCGAAGGCCGGGCGGTTGAAGCGCTCCTTCAACCGCGAGGCGATGAGGCCGACGATGCCGGGATGCCACTCGGCGCTGGCGGTCACCAGCACGGTGCGGGCCGGATCGAGCGTCAGGACCCGGTCCATCTCGGCCTCGGCCTCCAGGACGGCCTGCGCCTCGATCGCCTGACGCTCGCGGTTGAGGCGGTCGAGGTCTGCGGCGATCCGGGCCGCCTCGCCCGGGTCCGCCGTGGTCAGCAGGCGGGCGCCCAGCGCCGCGTCGCCGATGCGCCCGCCGGCATTGATGCGCGGCCCGAGCACGAAGCCGAGATGCCACGCTTCCGGCGGCTCGCCGAGCGAGGCCGCGTCCAGCAGCGCCGCGAGCCCGGTGCGGCCGCGATGGCGCATCACCGTGAGCCCCTGGATCACGAACGCTCGGTTGAGGCCCGTGAGGGGCACGACGTCGGCGACGGTCGCCAGCGCCACGAGGTCGAGGGCGTCGGTGAGCTGCGGCTCGGGTCGGTGGGCGCCGAAGAAGCCGTCCTGCCGCAGGGCGCGATTCAGCGCGACCAGGGTCAGGAAGACGATACCGGCGGCGCAGAGATGGCCGAGGCCCGAGAGGTCGTCGAGGCGGTTCGGGTTGACCACGGCGCGGGCCGGCGGGAGCACCTCGGAGGCGGCATGGTGGTCGAGGACGATGACGTCGAGGCCGGATTTCTCGGCCTCCTCCAGGGGCGCGTGACCGCTCGTCCCGCAATCGACGCAGACGAGGAGCGTCGCGCCCTCCGCCGCCAGCGCGGTGATCGCCGCGACGTTGGGGCCGTAGCCCTCGGTGATCCGGTCGGGGATGTGGATGGGCGCGCGCAGTCCCAGCTTGCGGAGGTAGCCGGCGAGCAGCGCCGCGCTCGCGGCGCCGTCGACATCGTAATCGCCGAACACCGCCACCGTCTCCCCGCGCTTCACGGCCCGGACGAGGCGTCGAACGGCCGCCTCCATGTCGAGCAGCGTGTCCGGATCCGGCATCAGGTCCCGCAGCCGCGGCGCGAGGTGGCGGGGTGCCGCCTCGGGGACGATACCGCGTCCCGCCAGCACCCGGGCCAGCAGCTCCGGGAGACCGTGAGCCTGGACCATCTTGGCGATGTGATTCTGGACGGACGCGCCGCCGCAGCGCTCCTGCCAGCGCCGACCGGTCACGGAGGCGGCGACGCCGAGGAAGGGCGGCGGTTCGGCGAGGAGCGGAGCGGACGACACGGGTGCCACCCTACACCGGGCGGTGCGGGGAATCTCGCGCCCCGCCGCAACAGCCACGGCGAACGCGACCCGCCACAACAAAAAGGGGCGGGCATCGCTGCCCGCCCCTCGGATCTGCCGGAGACCCGGGTCTCAGAACGACTTCAGGATCTGGTCGACGACCTTTTTGGCGTCGCCGAACAGCATCATGGTGTTGTCGCGGAAGAACACCTCGTTCTCGACGCCCGCGTAGCCGGAGCCCATGCCGCGCTTGATGAACAGCACGGTCTTGGCCTTCTCGACGTCGAGGATCGGCATGCCGTAGATCGGCGACGCCTTGTCGGTCTTGGCGGCCGGGTTGGTGACGTCGTTGGCGCCGATCACGAAGGCGACGTCCGCCTGCGGGAACTCGCCGTTGATGTCCTCCAGCTCGAAGACCTCGTCGTACGGCACGTTGGCCTCGGCCAGCAGCACGTTCATGTGGCCCGGCATGCGGCCCGCCACCGGATGGATGGCGTACTTCACGTCGACGCCCTCCTTCTTCAGCATGTCGGCCATCTCGCGCAGCGAATGCTGCGCCTGGGCGACCGCCATGCCGTAGCCCGGGACGATGATGACCCGCTCGGCGTTCTTCATGATGTAGGCCGCGTCGTCGGCCGAGCCCTGCTTCACGGGCCGGGTCTCCACTTGGCCGGTGCCCGCCGCGGCGGTGTCGCCGCCGAAGCCGCCGAGGATGACCGAGATGAACGATCGGTTCATCGCGTGGCACATGATGTACGACAGGATCGCGCCCGAGGAGCCCACCAGCGAGCCGGTGATGATCAGCGCGAGGTTCCCCAGGGTGAAGCCGATGCCGGCCGCCGCCCAGCCCGAGTAGGAGTTGAGCATCGACACGACCACCGGCATGTCGGCGCCGCCGATCGGGATGATGATCAGGCCGCCGAGCACCAGAGAGGCGATGACGATCAGCCAGAAGATCGCCTTCGACTCGGTGCCGATGAACAGGGCGAGCAGCAGCACGAGGCCGGCGGCCAGCAGCGCGTTGATGAGATGGCGCTGCGGCAGCATGATCGGCTTGCCGGACATGCGACCGTCGAGCTTGGCGAAGGCGATCACCGAGCCGGTGAACGTGATCGCGCCGATGGCGACGCCGAGACCCATCTCGAACAGCGACTGCTTGTGGAAGTGGCCGTTCTCGATGATGCCGAAGGCCTGCGGGGCATAGAGCGCACCGGCCGCCACGAACACCGCCGCCAGACCGACCAGCGAGTGGAAGGCCGCGACGAGCTGCGGCATCGCAGTCATCGGCACGCGCTTGGCGATCACCGCGCCGGCGCCGCCGCCGATGCCGAGGCCCAGCAGCACGAGGATCCAGGCGCCGGCACCCGCGGGCGGGTGGCCGACGAGCGTCGTCAGGATGGCGAGCCCCATGCCGACCATGCCGTACAGGTTGCCCTGCCGGGACGTGGTGGGGTGCGAGAGCCCCCGCAGCGCCATGATGAACAGGACGCCGGCGACGATATAGAGAAGGGAGGAGACGTTCTCAGACACCGGCTCAGCCCTTCTTCTTGTACATGCCGAGCATGCGCTGCGTGACGAGGAAGCCGCCGAAAATGTTCACGCTGGCGAGCACGATGCCGATGAAGCCGAAGAACCGGGCGAGGCCCGTGCCCTTCTCGATCAGCGGAACGCCGACCGCCAGGATCGCGCCCACGATGATCACCGACGAGATCGCGTTCGTGACCGACATGAGCGGGGTGTGCAGGGCCGGCGTCACCGACCAGACCACGTAGTATCCGACGAAGATCGCCAGCACGAAGATCGCGAGCCGGAACACCGTGGGATCGACCGCGCCGCCGGTGGCGGCGCTCAGCCCGTGGCCCATGCCGTCGGCGATGACCTGCGCCTGGTCGGCGGCGTTGCGCGCCACCGCGGCCGCCGCGCGCGCGGCGTCGGCCAGCACGCGGGCCTGATCGGCCGCCTGATCGGGAGGGACGATGACGTTTGCCATTCTGCTACTCCTCTCGGCCGGGCTTCACTGCGCGCCCGCCGGGGTGGCCGTACCGGACGCCTTGTTGGCCTCCGACTTGGCCAGCCCTACGGAGGCCGCTTCCGAGGCTGCGCCATCGGTCTTGGGCTGGAAGGACGCGTGGACGACCGAGCCGTCGCGGGTGAGGTTCGTGGCCTTCACCAGCTCGTCGTCCCAGTTGATGGCCAGCGCCTTCGACTCCTTGTCGATCAGGGTCTCGACGAAGGCGTAGAGGTTGCGGGCGTAGAGGCTCGACGACGTGGCGGCGAGCCGCCCCGGCACGTTGACGTGGCCGACGATCTTCACGCCGCGGTCGTTCGTCACGACCTCGCCGGCCTTGGCGCCGGCGACGTTGCCGCCGCGCTCCACCGCGAGGTCGACCAGCACCGAGCCCGGCTTCATCGACGCCACCATCTCCTCGGAGACGAGCTTCGGCGCCGGCCGGCCGGGGATCAGCGCGGTGGTGATGACGATGTCCTGCTTGGCGATGTGGCCCTTGACCAGCTCCGCCTGCTTCTTCTGGTACTCGGCCGACATCTCCTTGGCGTAACCGCCCGCGGTCTCGGCCTGCTTGAACTCGTCGTCCTCGACGGCGACGAACTTGGCGCCCAGCGATTCGACCTGCTCCTTGGTGGCGGGCCGGACGTCGGTGGCGGTGACGACCGCGCCGAGACGTCGGGCGGTCGCGATGGCCTGGAGGCCGGCCACGCCGACGCCCATGACGAAGACGCGGGCGGCCGGCACCGTGCCGGCGGCGGTCATCATCATCGGCATCGCCCGCCCGTACTCGGCGGCGCCGTCGACGACCGCGCGATAGCCGGCGAGATTCGCCTGCGAGGACAGGACGTCCATCACCTGCGCGCGGGTGATGCGGGGCATCAGCTCCATGGCGAAGCCGTCGACGCCGGCCTCGGCCATCGCCTTCAGGGCGTCCTCATTGCCGTAGGGGTCCATGATCGCGATCACGGTGGCACCGCGCTTCAACTGCGGCAGCTCCTCGGCGCTCGGGCGCCGGACCTTCAGGACGAGATCGGCATCCCGGGCGGCGTCGGCCGCGCTCCCGGCGATGCTGGCGCCGGCGGCCTCGTACTCGGCGTCCAGGATGCCGGCCTTCTGGCCCGCACCGGACTGAACCACGACGTCGGCACCGAGAGTCTTGAACTTCTTGACGGTCTCAGGAACCGCGGCGACGCGCGGCTCCGCGGAGTCCGTCTCGGACAGCACAGCAATGCGCATGCGAGGGTTCCCCTGGAAAAGCTCGGCCTTTCGAATGCGCGAACCGGCGCAGCTTTTCGAGAGGCGGATCTACGATACCGCGTTCGATGCGGCCGGAATGTAACTTGTGCCCAATTTAATTGCCAACAATACGTCAGCGACCCGCTCGGCGCTCGCGAGCGGGCTGGTCATCCGCGGCGGCGCTTGCCGCCACCGCGCTCGGCCGTTTCAGGCGAAGAACAGGTACAGGACCAGGAGAATCCCGACGACCAGCGGGGCCTTCCACCCCACGGCCGGCGCGAGGGCGCCCACCGCGCCCGCGGCTCCCGAGGCGATCACGCCGACGATGGCCAGCAGCCACGCTTCGCGAATGCCGCCGATGGCGAGGGCCAGCACCCAGCAGATCACGACGCCGGTGGCGATTTCGACGAACCGGACGAATCCGCGATAGGTCTGCTCGTGAGTCTTCGCGTCCATCGCCGGGCTGTAGGTGTGCCCGGCCACCGTGTCACTCTCGGCCATCGTGCGCTCGTTTCCCTAAGACGCGACTTCTTGCGGTCGCGGTCGGATGTAGCTCAAGCGTTTACCTGCCGCAATCGGACGCACGCAAGTTGATCGCTCTCTCGGTGGATCTTCGCGCCGGCTCAGGCCGGTTTCGGCAGGTCCGCCTCGGCGAGCGCCCGGCCCTGACGCGTAGTGAGTTCATCCAGCGAGAAATGCTCGATCTCGGCCTCGAACAACCGATGGTAGTTGAGCTCCGATCTGAGGTGGAGGAACACGGCGCCGAGGCCCACGGCCGCGCGATCCATGAAGACGAATTCCTGCGGCACCGTCACGGGTCCGCGCTCCTTCAGCGCCTGATGGACCTGGAAGGCCTGCCGCCGGCCGTACTCCCCCGGCTTGACCCCGTCCGCGACGGTGCGGGTGCGGTCCTCAAGCAGCGGCCCGTAGATGAAGCGGGCCCAGATGTTCAGGATCTCGATCTTCTCCTTGTCGAGGTCCTTGAAGCCCCACACCTCGTAGGCGTGGACGATGCGGGCATCGTCGTTCTCCAGCAGGCCGCGATAGAGGTCCACGACGCCGCCGACGAATCGCGGATGGAAGATCCGGACGCAGCCGTAATCCAGCAGGTTGATTCCCGCGGCCTCGCCGGCATCCGAGAACACCGTGTAGTTGCCGAGATGCGGGTCGCCGTGGATCACGGCCGCGCGGCTGAAGGGGTGCCACCACGCCTTGAACATCGCCTGAGCGATCCGGTTACGCACCTCGACGGGCTCGTCGGCGAAGCCCAGGATCTTGTCCCCGTCGAGCCAGCCGAGCGTGAGCAGGCGCTTCGTCGACAGCTCGGGAAGAACTCGCGGCACGCGCACCGCCGCGATGTCCTTCAGCACGGCCCCGTAGAGCGCCGCGTGCTTGGCCTCGCGCTCGTAGTCGAGTTCCTCGCGCACCCTGGCACCGATCTCCTTCGCGATCTCGCGCGTATCGAGCCACGAGTTCATCCGGCGGTGCAGCGCGAACGCGACCTCCAGCTGCTTGAGGTCGGCCTCCACGGCCGACTGCATGTCCGGATATTGCAGCTTGCAGGCGAGCCGTTCGCCGTCCTTGGTGGTCGCGCGGTGCACCTGGCCCAGCGAGGCCGCCGCCGCGGGCTTGAGGTCGAAGCTCCCGAAACGCGCCTGCCAGCCGGCGCCGAGTTCCGACTGCATGCGGCGCCGGACGAAGGCCGCGCCCATCGGCGGGGCGTCCGCCTGGAGCTTCTGCAACTCGGTGGCGTATTCCGGTGGGAGCAGGTCCGGGACGGTGGCCAGCAGCTGGGCCACCTTCATGATCGGGCCCTTCAGGCCGCCCAGGGCCTGCGCCAGGGCGGCGGCGTTGGTGGTGCCCTCCTTCCCGAACAGCCGCGCCATGGCCATCCGGGCGGCGACGCCGCCGACATTGGCGCCCACGCTGGCGTAGCGCCCGGCGCGGGCGGAGAAGCGGTTGGCTTCGCGGTCGGTCTCGGCCATCTCTCGATCTGCTTGCCTGACGATGATCCGCAGATAAGCCGCCCCCGGCCGCGAACCAGGGGCGTGGGTCCCTGCGCCGCGGGCATCGGCCGAGCCCGCGGCACTCCGCTCAGCCCTGACCTTCCATGCCTTCCAGCTCGACGATCATGCTCTCGATCATCCCGAGCCCGATCTGCCAGAAGCCCGGATCCTTCGCGTCGAGACCGAACGGCGCGAGCAACTCGCCGTAGGGCTTCGAGCCGCCGGCCGAGAGCAGCGCGAAGTAGCGCTCCACGAAGCCGTCCTCCGCCCGGGCGTAGACGCCGTAGAGCGAGTTCACCAGGCAGTCGCCGAACGCGTAGGCGTAGACGTAGAACGGCGAGTGGATGAAGTGCGGGATGTAGGCCCAGAACGGCTCGTAGCCGGAATCCAGCGTGATCGCCGGACCGAGCGACTCCGCCTGGACGGACAGCCACAGCGCGTTGATCTGGTCGGTGGTCAGCTCGCCCTTGGCGCGGGCGAGATGGACCTTCCGCTCGAATGAGTAGAACGCGATCTGGCGCACCACGGTGTTGATCATGTCTTCGACCTTGGCGGCGAGCATGGCCCGGCGCTGGGTCGTGTCGGTGGTGGCGGCGAGGAGCCGGCGGAAGGTCAGCATCTCGCCGAAGACGCTCGCCGTCTCGGCCAGCGTCAGGGGCGTCGGCGCCATCAGGGCGCCGTTCGGCCCGGCGAGCACCTGGTGGACGCCGTGGCCCAGCTCGTGCGCCAGCGTCATCACGTCCCGCGGCTTGCCCTGGTAGTTGACCAGCACGTAGGGGTGGACCGAGGGCACCGTCGGATGCGCGAAGGCGCCCGGCGCCTTTCCGGGACGGGTCGGCGCGTCAATCCAGCGCTCGTCGAAGAAGCGCCGCGCGATCCCCGCCATCTTCGGCGAGAACGCGTCGTAGGCGGACAGCACCGTGTCGCGGGCCTCCGTCCACGGGATCGTGCGCTGCTCGACGCGGGGCAGCGGCGCGTTGCGGTCCCAGTAGGGCAGCGCCTCCTGCCCGAACCACTTCGCCTTGAGCGTGTAGTAGCGGTGGGACAGGCGGGGATAGGCCGCCCGCACGGCGTCGACGAGCGCTTCCACGACCTCGGGCTCGACCCGGTTCGACAGGTGGCGCGCGTCGGCCACGTCCTTGAACCCGCGCCAGCGGTCGCTGATCTCCTTGTCCTTCGCCAATGTGTTGGTGATGAGCGTGAACACCCGCAGCTGGCCGCGCAGGACCGCGCTGATCGCGCCGGCAGCCTCCCTGCGGACCGCCCCGTCCGGATCCTGAAGCTTGTTCAGCGTCGGCTCCAGCGGCATCTCCTCGCCCTGCACGGTGAAGCGCAGCGAGGCGATCGTCTCGTTGAACAGCCGGTCCCACGCGGCGTTCGACGTGACCGACTTCTCGAGGAACAGCTTCTCGGTGCGGTCGTCGAGCTGGTGCGGCTTCTCCCGCCGCAGGTCCTCGATCCACGGCGCGTAGTGGGCGAGCGGCCCCTCGGCCATCGCGGCGTTCAGCGCGGCGTCCTCGACGCGATTGAGCTCCAGAGCGAAGAACAGGAGATCCGCCGAGGCGCTGGTCAGCCGCTCGCGGGTGTCGCCGTAGAACTTGGCCCGCGCCTCGTCGGTGGTGTCGCCGGAATAGACGAGCCCGGCGAAGGACATGAGCTTGCCCAGCAGGTCCTCGATGCCCTCATAGGTCCGCACCGCCTCGGCCAGCCGCGCGGACGCGTCCGGGCCCGCGGCGAGCTCGGCGATGCGGCCGGCATAGGTCTCGGAGAAGCGGCGGCACTCCTCCTCGGCGCGGGTCATGTCGCCGGAGTATTTCGGATCATCGAGGCCGGAATAGAGATCCGTGAGGTCCCATTCCGGAAGATGGCCGAGGTCGGCAGCCTTCGCGGCGGCGCGCGCGGCACTCACGCCCTCCGGCAGGCGGACACTCACCGGCGAGGGGGTGTGGCTCGGCGTCATGGTGTGCAATCCTCTCCAAGGGCTCCGGCCCCGTACCCTGATATCGAGCGTGCCGCCACGCGTTCAACGCGGGCGGTTCGTCGGACCGGCGCGCGATCGGTGACGACGCGGTGCAAACGTCGTTAAGCGGCACTTTACGACTGTCGGTCACCCTACGGCTCGAAACGAAACAGTCGCCGAATCGGAGGCCGCGAACGGGTCGAGCCCGCGTCGCGTGTCCGGCCTTCGCGCGCCGTTCAGGGAGCCGCTATGTCCGCCACCGTGCTGATCGTGGACGACGATCCGGTCCAGCGGCGCCTGGCCGAGGCGGCCGTGCGCCGTTTCGGCTTCGAGGCGCGGATCGCCGAGTCCGGAGCGGACGCCCTGACCCTGCTGAGATCCGAGGGGGCAGATGTCGTCCTTCTCGACCTCGTCATGCCCGGGCTCGACGGGCTCGGTGTCCTGGCCGAGATGCGCAAGAGCGGCCTCGCTATGCCGGTCATCGTCCAGACCTCGAACGGGTCCATCGACACGGTGGTCAGCGCCATGCGGGCCGGCGCCGTGGATTTCGTGGTCAAGCCGGCGGGCGCGGAGCGGCTGCAGGTCTCGATCAAGAACGCCCTGCGGGTCGATACGCTCGAGGAGGAGGTGCGCCGCATGCGTCGCCGGGCCTCCGGCGCGCTCACCTTCAAGGATCTCACCTCGAAGAGCCCCGACATGGAGCGGGTGATCCGCCTCGCTGAGCGGGCCGCCAAGTCGAACATCCCGGTGCTGATCGAGGGCGAGTCCGGCGTCGGCAAGGAGGTTCTGGCCCGGGCGATCCAGGGGTCCGGCGACCGGCGCGGCAAGCCGTTCGTGACAGTCAATTGCGGGGCGATCCCGGAGAACCTGGTGGAATCCACCCTGTTCGGCCACGAGAAGGGGGCGTTCACCGGCGCCACCGAGAAGCATGCCGGCAAGTTCGTCGAGGCCTCGGGCGGAACGCTGTTCCTCGACGAGATCGGCGAGCTGCCCCTCGACGCGCAGGTGAAGCTGCTCCGGGCCCTTCAGGAGGGCGAGGTCGACCCCGTCGGCGGCAAGCGCTCGGTGCGGGTGGACATCCGGCTCGTCTCGGCCACCAATCGGTCGCTGCTCGACCTCGTGAAACAGGGCAAGTTCCGCGAGGACCTCTACTACCGCCTGAACGTCTTCCCGATGACGCTGCCGCCCCTGCGGGCGCGCCGCGAGGACATCCCGGACCTCGTCCGCTCGTTCTGCGCACGGTTCTCGGCCGAGGAAGGCAAGCGCGTGCGGGCGATCAGCCCTGAGGCGATGGCCCTGCTCACGCGCTATCCCTGGCCGGGCAACGTCCGGCAGCTGGAGAACGCCCTGTTCCGCGCCGTCGTGCTGGCGGACGGCGACGAGCTGACCGTCTCCGAGTTCCCGCAGATCGCCGCGCAGGTCGAGGGCTTCGACGTGCGGATCCCGGCCGCGCCGGTCCAGCCGCAGATGCCGGCCTACGCCCCCGAGCCGGTGCGCGAGATCGTCCGCGTGGAGGTGCGCGACCCGCACGCGATGTCACTCGTCGCCGAGGAGACCGGCGAGATGAAGCCGATGGACGTGCTGGAGGCGGAGATCATCCGCTTCGCGCTCCAGTTCTATCGGCAGCGGATGTCGGAGGTCTCGCGCCGCCTCGGCATCGGCCGCTCCACCCTCTACCGCAAGCTCAAGGATCTGGGGCTGGAGGACGACGCTAAAACCGAGGACGCGGCCTGATCGAACGCGGGGTGCGCTAGCGCACCGAGCGCATTCGTTTCGGCCACGGTGAGGGAAAATTTCGGCCCTGCTGCACGCTGCCGGCGGATGATTTAGCGGATCATAAGCTGAGCAGCATTAGAAATGACACATTCATCGGCAGGACCGACCTTCTATTCGCGATGACTGCGGTTGCTGAAAGCCACGCTTGCGCGGATAATCACAATCTGAGCGTGCGGTCCTGCCGCCGCACCCCGGGAGATCACGATGCGCGTCCCGCGCTCCAGCCTCATCGCGCTGGCCGCCCTCCTCGGCGGCACACTGGCCCCGGCCGGCTCCCTCCGTGCCGCGACGGTCGCGCTGGACCAGCCGACCACCGATATCCCCGCGAGCCCGCCCGTCGCCTTGCCTGCGCCGGCGGCCCCCGCGCAGGCGGACCCGTCGGCGCCCGCCACCACGGCCCTTCCCGACTACAAGCCGGAGGCGCCGGCGGCCGAGCCGGCCCCGGCCCCGGCCGCCGCGGTTCCGGTCGCCCCGGCCGACCCGCTCGGCGCGGCGGTCTTCGCCCGGTTCGCGGATCCCGCGCCCCTGCTGCTGCGCCTCACCGGCAAGGACCGCGACGCGATCCGGAGCTTCTACGAGGCCCGCAGCTTCAAGCCGCTCTGGATCTCCGGCGGGGCCTGGACCGACGCTGCGAAGGCGGTCTCCGCGCGGATGGCGGCCGCCGCCGAGGACGGTCTCGATCCCCGCGCCTACACGGCCCCGGCGCTCGCCGATAAGCCCGACGAGAAGGCGGTCGCCGACGCCGATCTGCGCCTATCCGCGGCGGCGGTGCTCTACGCCCGGGATGCCCGCGGCAGCCGGATCAACCTGGCCTCCATCTCGCGGCTGATCACCCCGCACCTCGATCTTCCCGCCGGGAACGACGTCCTGGCGAAGCTCGACGAGGCCGGCGCGAAGGCCGGCGAGGCGCTGCAGGCCTACAATCCGGCGACCCCGGGTTATCTCGCGCTGAAGGCGCGCCTCGCCGGCCTGCGGGGACCCGCCCCGACCGCCGTGAAGCCGCTGCGCCTCCCGGCCGGACCGGTTCTCCGCGTCGGCATGCGCGATGCCCGCGTCCCGCTGCTGCGGGCGCACTTCAACCTCGAGAGCCGTCCCGCCGCGACCCTGGACAAGGGGCCCGGCGAGCCGGAGGAGTACGATTCCGGTGTCGCCGACGCGGTAGGGAAGTTCCAGCGCGGCCGCGGCCTGCCGGGGAACGGCGTCCTGAACGTCCAGACGGTCCTGGCCCTCGCCGATGCCGGCCGCGCGGTGCGGCCGACGGGCGGGGAGGCCGAGCTCATCGTCAACATGGAGCGGTGGCGCTGGCTGCCGGGCGACCTGGGCTCGGACTACATCCTGGTCAACGTGCCGGAGTACCGCCTGCGCGCCTATCGGGGCGGCGTCATGCGCGACGAGGCGCGGGTCATCGTCGGCAAGCCGGAATCGCGCACGCCCCTCTTCTCGGGCATGATGGAGTACGCGGTCGTCAACCCGTCCTGGTACGTCCCGCCGTCGATCCTGAAGACCATGGCGCCGAAGCTCGCCGGCTACGGCGGCAAGACCTGGGGCGGCTACGAGGTCGTCCGCCGCGGTGGGCACATCTCGCTGCGCCAGCCCCCGGGTGAGCGCAACGCCCTCGGCTTCATCAAGTTCATGTTCCCGAACCAGCACGCGGTCTACCTGCACGACACGCCGAACCGCTCGCTGTTCTCCGCCTCGAAACGCGATTTCAGCCACGGCTGCGTGCGGGTCGACGACCCGTTCCGCCTCGCCGACGTGGTGCTGCCGAACTGGTCCGAGGATCGCCTGAAGAAGCTGATCGGCAAGGGCGAGCGCACGATCCGGCTGCCGGAGAAGCTCCCGGTCCACCTCGCTTACTTCACGGCCTTCGTGGACGACGGCGGCGCCTACCGTACCCTGCCCGACCTCTACGGCTACGACGCGCCGATGCGCGCGGCCCTCGGGCTGCCGGGCGGCGGCGGGCCGGCGATCGCGCGGCTCCCGGACGAGCCGCCGCGGCGCAAGGTCGAGCGCGCTCCGAAGCCGCCCGCGACCCGGACGGTCCATCGCCGCGCGCCCGAGCGCCCGGTCGCGGATGCCGAGGCGTGGCCGACCGGGCGCTACGAGGAGGCGGACACGCCGCGTCGCGCCCAGCGCCGCGCGGCCCGGGCCGACGGCGCGCCGGAATACGGCGAGCCGGGCCTCTGGACGCCCGCGCCGCAGCAGGCGGCGCCGCGCGGGTGGTGGTAACCCACCGGCGCCAGCAGCAACTTTCGCGTGCGCGGCCGCACAGCCGGGCACGATTTCGCCACGGTCGAGCCTTAGCCGTTTCGGTCGCGAACCCGGTTCAACAGGCGTCGGGTCAGGCTGTCGGGAGAGGATCAGGACCGTCGTGCCCAGTCTCCCGCGCGCCCTTCGCCATCTCACCCTCGCCCTGTCCGGCCTGGTGCTCGGACTGATCGCCGGGACGGCCGAGACCGAGGACGCGGTCGCCAACGGCGATACCCGATCCCTGACCATCTACCACACGCACACGCAGGAGAGCGCGACCATCACGTTCAAGCGCGATGGCCGCTACGACCGCGCGGCCCTCGAGCAGCTGAACTGGCTTCTCCGCGACTGGCGGGTGAACGAGCCGACCAAGATGGATCCGCGGCTGTTCGATACGGTCTGGGAGGCCTATCGTCAGGTCGGTGCGACCCAGCCGATCCACGTCGTGTCGGCCTACCGGTCCCCGGGCACCAACGCGATGCTGCGCCGCCGCTCCAGGATGGTGGCCGAGTACAGCCAGCACATGCTCGGCAAGGCGATGGACTTCTTCCTGCCGGACGTGTCGATCGACCGGATCCGCGAGGTCGGTCTCCGGATGCAGCGCGGCGGCGTCGGCTGGTATCCCCATGCCGGAACGCCGTTCGTGCACCTCGACGTGGGGTCCGTGCGGATGTGGCCGCGCATGACCCACGACCAGCTCGCCCGGCTGTTCCCGGACGGCAAGACCGTGCTGCTCCCGAGCGACAACCGTCCCTTCCCCCGCTACGAGGAAGCCAAGGCCGAGATCCTGGCCCGCGGCGGGACCGTGGCGGGCCTCACGACGCAGATGGCCAGCGGCGAGGAGGAGGACGGACCAGGCCTGTTCGGCTTCCTGGCGAGCCTGTTCGGCGGCGGCCGGTCGACACCCGAGCCCGCGCCGGTGCAACCCCCCGTGGAGACAGCGAAGAAATCGCGGCGCACGCCCGTCGTCGCCGTGGCGAGCGCCGATCCGCAGGATCCGGTGGGCGCGCGCGCCGCCCTCGCCTACGCGGCGCCCGCGGCCGACGACGCCCTGCGCGGCTCGCTCGTGGAGCGGGCGCAGGCGAAGGGTGCCGAGGCCAAGCCCGCCGACGCCAGGTCGCTCCTGACCGCGAGTCAGCCGACCGCCGCCGACGACGCGGTGACCGCCGTCACGGCGCCGCTCCCGCCGCGGCGGCCCTCGGACATGGCGGCCGTCGTGGCGAGCCTGAACATGCCGCTGCCGCCGCCGCGCCCGGTGCAGTTCGCGGCGCTGGAGCGCGGGATGGCCAACTTCGCGTCCGCGAGCGAGATCCGCGCCCTCGACAAACCCGCGGCGCCGACCCCGGCTCGCGCGCGCTCCCTCGTGGCCCCGGACGCGGATGCGAAGGCGCAGTTGCGCGCCCTGTTCGATTCGGTGTCGGCCGGCCCGGGTGCGGCCCCGGCGAGCCGGGCCGTTCCCGTGCACGTCGCCGCCACGCGCCTGCGCGGTGCCGCGCCCGACGCGGTCGTGGGCGCCGCGCCCGACCGGGTCACCACGCGGTTCAGTCCCCGCAGCCCGGGCGACGACCTGCCGACCCGCTTCACCGGCTCGGCCGCGCGCGCCGTGTCAGGTGCGCGCTGATCCGCACGCCGCGGCGAGGGCGCCATCGTCGATGCTGCGAAGCGACCGAGCCCCGCGAGGTGGTGGACGTCGCGATCCGGCTCAGCGCAGGGGCTTGGAGAGATTGACCGCCAGCGCGCCGACGAGCGTGGTCGCGTAGCTGTCCTCCTGCATCGCCGAGATGCGCTCCGCCTCGTTGCCGCTGTTGGCGGCGACAGACATCATCAGCATCACTGCCGTGACGAGACCGCCGAGACCGGCGACGAGGGCGAGATAGGCGCGAACCGCGGCCCGCGGGACAGCCGCGACCCCTTCGGTCTCGGCGAGGCACAGCGGCGAAGGGCTGTGAGACATGGTGGCGGCCGATTCTGACGGGCGATGCTGAACCCGACGCGGGCCGATAAGGCGCACGTCGGGCGGGCCCGTTCAATCGAGAAACGCCTCACAAAGAGTCGAGTTCGACCGAAAGGCGAGTTTTTCCCACCAATCCTCGTACGGATGGTTGATATCCGAAAGGGGGACGCCGCCCGGCGCCCCCCGCTCGGGCCTCAGCCCTCCTTGCCGGCGACCTTGCCGAGCGCCGCCTGGGCAGCCGCCAGCCGGGCGATCGGCACCCGGTAGGGCGAGCAGGACACGTAATCGAGCCCGACTTCCTGGCAGAAGCCCACCGAGGCGGGGTCGCCGCCGTGCTCGCCGCAGATGCCGAGCTTGATGTCCGGACGCGTCTTGCGGCCGCGCTCGACGCCGATGCGCACCAGCTCGCCCACGCCCTCCTGGTCGATCGTGATGAACGGGTCGGCCGGCAGGATGCCCTTCTGAGTGTAGGGACCCAGGAAGGTGGCGGCGTCGTCGCGGGAGATGCCCAGCGCCGTCTGGGTCAGGTCGTTCGTGCCGAAGGAGAAGAACTCCGCGGTCTCGGCGATCTCGTTGGCCTTGAGGGCGGCGCGCGGCAGCTCGATCATCGTGCCGACCTGGTAGTCGAGGGGCGCGCCCTTCTCCTCGGCCACGGCCTTCGCCATGGCGTCGATGCGGGCCTTCACGATGTCGAACTCGGCGCGGGTGAAGACCAGCGGCACCATCACCTCGGGGGTCACCGCCTTGCCGGTGTCCGCGGCCGCCTGGACGGCGGCCTCGAAGATCGCGCGGGCCTGCATCTCGGCGATCTCCGGGAAGGCGATCGCGAGCCGGCAGCCGCGGAAGCCGAGCATGGGGTTGTGCTCGGACAGCTCGCGCGTCCGGTGCCGGATCTTCTCCTCGGAAACGCCCGTCGCCTTGACGACCTCGGCGACCTCGGCGTCGGTGTGCGGCAGGAACTCGTGCAGCGGCGGGTCGAGGAGGCGGATCGTCACCGGCAGGCCGGACATGATCATGAACAGCTCTAGGAAGTCCTGCCGCTGGTAGGGCAGGATCTTCGCCAGCGCCGCGCGACGGCCCTCGGCGTCGTCCGCCAGGATCATCTCGCGCACCGCGATGATGCGATCACCCTCGAAGAACATGTGCTCGGTACGGCAGAGGCCGATGCCCTCGGCGCCGAAGTTGCGCGCGGTGCGGGCATCGGTCGGCGTATCGGCGTTGGCGCGGACCTTCATGCGGCGGATCGCGTCGGCCCACTCCATCAGGGTGGCGAAGTCCCCCGAGAGCTCGGGCTCCAGCATCTTCACCTCGCCCTGGATCACCTGGCCGGTGGAACCGTCGATGGTGATCTTGTCGCCGGCCTTCAGCGTCACACCGCCGACCGTCAGGGTCTGCGCCTTGTAATCGATCCGGATGGAGCCGACGCCGGAGACGCAGGGCTTGCCCATGCCGCGGGCCACCACGGCCGCGTGGCTGGTCATGCCGCCGCGGGTGGTGAGGATGCCCTCGGCGGCGTGCATGCCGTGGATGTCCTCGGGCGAGGTCTCGATCCGCACCAGGATGCATTTGCGCTCGGCCTTGCGGTGCGCCTCCGCGTCCTCGGAGTTGAACACGATCTCGCCGGTCGCCGCGCCGGGCGAGGCCGGGAGGCCGGAGGCGATGACCTTGCGGTCGGCCTTCGGGTCGATCGTCGGGTGCAGGAGCTGGTCGAGGGCGCCGGGCTCGACCCGGCCGATCGCCTCCTCGCGGGAGATCAGCCCCTCGCCCGCCAGATCAACGGCGATGCGCAGGGCGGCCTTGGCCGTGCGCTTGCCGTTGCGGGTCTGGAGCATCCAGAGCTTGCCCTTCTCGATGGTGAATTCCATGTCCTGCATGTCGCGGTAATGCGACTCCAGGATCCCGTAGATCCGGGTCAGCTCCGCGAAGCTCTCCGGCATGGCCTTCTCCATCGAAGGCTTGTCGCTCTCGGCCTCGATCCGGGCCTTCTCGGTGATGTTCTGCGGTGTGCGGATGCCCGCCACCACGTCCTCGCCCTGCGCGTTGATCAGGAACTCGCCGTAGAGCGCCTTCTCGCCGGTGGAGGGGTTACGGGTGAAGGCGACGCCGGTGGCCGAGGTGTCGCCCATGTTGCCGAACACCATGGCCTGCACGTTGACGGCCGTGCCCCAGCTCTCCGGGATGTTGTTCAGCTCCCGGTACTTCTTCGCGCGGGGAATCATCCAGGAATTGAACACGGCGCCGATCGCGCCCCAGAGCTGGTCGTCCGCGCCCTGCGGGAAGTCAGAGCCGTGCTCGTCGCGTACGATCTTCTTGTAGGTCTGGATGAGGGTCTTCCAGTCGCCGGCGCCGAGCTCGGTGTCCAGGTCGAAGCCCTTGCCCTCCTTGTACTGCTCCAGCGCCTCCTCGAAGGCGTGGTGCTCAACGCCGAGAACGACGTTCGAGTACATGGTGATGAAGCGGCGGTAGGAATCGTAGGCGAAGCGCTCGTCGTCGGCCTCCTTGGCGAGCGCCAGGACGGTCTCGTCGTTGAGGCCGAGGTTGAGCACCGTGTCCATCATGCCGGGCATCGAGGCGCGGGCGCCCGAGCGGACCGACACCAGGAGCGGGTTGGTCGAGTCGCCGAACTTGCGGTCGGTGAGCGCGCCCACCTGCGCGAGGGCCGCCGAGACCTGATCCTTCAGCTCCGGCGGGTAGGCCTTGCCGTGCTCGTAGAAATAAGTGCAGACCTCGGTGGTGATGGTGAAGCCGGGCGGGACGGGCAGGCCCAGGTTGGACATCTCGGCGAGGTTGGCGCCCTTGCCGCCGAGCAGGTCGCGCATCTGCGACTTGCCCTCCGCCTTGCCGTCGCCGAAGGCGTAGACCCACTTCGCGCTGCCGGTCGCCATGTCGATCCCGTCCGTATCTGGTGCCCGGCGCCGGCCGAGCTGATGGGCGGGGTTGGACCATCCCGCAGCGCAACGCAAGATGAACGCGCGATGGCCCTGTGCGTGCGTGGCTGACGGGTTCGGCGGTCTGTCAGGCCCGCGACGTCGCGGTGCGGGCGCAGCGCCTCAATGCAGGATTCCGAGCCCGATCACGCCGACGACGATCAGGTAGATCGCGACGATGTAGTTTAGCAGCCGCGGCATCACCAGGATCAGGATCCCGGCCAGTATCGCGATCAGCGGCTGGAGGTTCGAGATGGTGATGGTCACGGGCGCCTCCTGTGGGCCGAGCTTGGCCGCCGAGATCGACGTCCCTACTCAGCGGAGGTTCCCTGTAGCTTGAGCGGAGCGGCCGGTCGGTCCGGCCGCTCCGCGCGCCGATCAGGGCTTCGGCGTCGGGGTCTCGGTCCCGGGGATCGGGTCCTTGGCCTCGCCGGTCGGCAGGCTCACGGCGATCGTCGGGTGCGACAGCTCCGGATAGGGCTCGATCACGTTGGCGCCGTTGAGCGGCTTGTTGGCGCCGTTGTGGCAGGTGGCGCAGTTGATCTTCGGCGCGTCGCCCAGGATCCCGAGTCGGTTGCGCGGGAACGTCGAGGTCAGCGGTTCTAGGTAGTCCTGGTTGAGGTCACGCACCATGCGGATGCCGTACCAGGCATGGACCCGGTTGGGCGTGCTGGTGTCCCACTGCGCCACCGAGCGGGTGTTGTGGCAGAAGGTGCAGTTCACCCCGAGCGACTGCGACATGCTGATCATGATCGCGAAGGTCTTCTCCGCGTCCTGGATCGGCTTGCCCTTCGTCTCGGGTAGCGCCGTGGTGGCGTTGACCCGGACCGCGTCCTCCGACGTCTCCTTGTGCTGGTAGAAGGCCTGATAGACGTCGTACGGCAGCGACGTGTTGCCGACTTCCGCGGAGGCCAAGTTCTGGCTGTTGTTGCGCGGGATGAAGCGCCCCGCCCCCTGAACCGGATGGTCGAACCAGATATTGGCCGGAACCGGGTTGCCGCG
This sequence comes from Methylobacterium sp. NMS14P, assembly GCF_028583545.1. Classification (NCBI taxonomy): domain Bacteria; kingdom Pseudomonadati; phylum Pseudomonadota; class Alphaproteobacteria; order Hyphomicrobiales; family Methylobacteriaceae; genus Methylobacterium; species Methylobacterium sp. NMS14P. Next base: position 3,157,909 of record NZ_CP087106.1, read on the forward strand.
GTGGCAGGTGTAGCAGGTCACGCCCGCCTGATGGACGTGATTCTCCTTCCACGTGGAGTTGATGTACTGCGTCATCTGGATCATCCGGCGGGCGACGCGCTTCTGGTAGAGCTCGTCGGACGCCATGTTCTCGGTGCTGTGGCAGTACGTGCAGCCCTGCTGCGGCGCGACCCACTCGGTGATCGACACCATCAGACGGTTGAACTGCTCGGCCGAGAGATCGCCCAGGACTTGGACATTCTGATAGACGGCCGAGGCCTTGTCGCCGCCCGCATCGGCCGGATCGGCCGGCGCGGGCGCCCTGTTGGCGTCCGACAGCGCCTCGTTGCCGGCTCTGGTGCGGATCAGGTCCATGCCCGTCCCGCGGAAGCCGGTCTGCTTGTTCGCCATCGGCGGATGGGTCCAGCCGGCGCCGCCGAACATCGCGATGGTGAGGAAGAGGGCCAGCGCCCCGCCGGCTACCGCCAGAATCGTCTTCATGACGGCCTCCTCACGGCTTCATGCCGGGTGCGAGATGGGCGGGATCCACGATCGGGCCGTAGACCTGCGGGTACGAGGGCGCGACGCCGTGCTTGACTGCCCAGAGGTACCAGTTGTCGACCACGGTCCCGGTGAGCAGGATGCCGATTCCGCCGGTGAGCGTGGTCAGCACCGCGAACCACCACGCCCAGCGGTGCACCGACTCCATCGTGGCGTTAAAGCCCATGGTCCAGCGCCAGAACAGGGCGGCGCGCTCGGTGGCCGTACCGCGGTCGACGATCTGGTCGATCTCGCGCTCCGCGCCGTAGCGCGAGCAGGCCAGGATCGTGCCCCCGTGCATCGCGAACAGCAGCGTCGATCCGTAGAGGAACGTGATCGAGAGCATGTGGAACGGGTTGTAGAAGAGGTTCCCGTAGCGGAGCGAGAAGGCCGCGGTCCAGTCGAGGTGCGGGAAGATGCCGAACGGTACGGCCTCCGACCACGAGCCCATCAGCACCGGACGGATGAAGCCGAGGACGAGGTAGAGCCAGATCGCCGACGCGAAGGCCCACGGCACGTGGAGGCCGAGGCCGAGCGCCCGCGCGCGCCTGTAGAGGTGGACCCACCAGAGCAGGATCGAGGCGGTCAGGAAGAAGCCGGCGATCAGCCACCAGCCGCCCTCATTGAGGGGCGGGAGGACTTTGAGTCCGTATTTCGGGAGCGGCGGCTCCAGGGCGAGCCACGGCAATTGCCGGACGAACTGGACCGGGTCCCAGTTCACCGAGGCCCACATGTTGAGCCCGATGATCTCGAAGGCGATGACACCGCAGGTGATCGACAGGGCCGCGATGTAGCCGATGTAGATTGGCCCGACCTGACTGTTGCCGATCAGCCCGAACAGGTAGCTGTTGAACGGCTTGCCGACCCGCTCGTCGACCGCCACCGGGACGCCCTGATCCGGCACGAGCGGGCGCACCTGAACCTGCGTGAAGATGTTCTGGTAATAGGCCATGGCCTGCCCTCCCCCGGAGTGCCGCGCTGGGCGGCGGCGACCCGCGTTAGTCCCCTCGTTCCGTTCGCGTCCGACCCGTCATCGCCAGACCGGCAGGTTGAGCCACCAGCCCCACCATTGCGGCCAGCCCTGCGTCCAGAACGGCCCGCTGATGACGATGCAGACCGCGCTCCAGAACCCCGCCGACAGGGCCAGGAACAGGCCGAGACGGTGGATGCCGAGCGTACCGATCGAGTAGCCGATCGTGTCGCGGAAGAAGGTGTCCTCGTGCTCGGGCGTCTTGACGGTCTCGCCCTTCTTCGGGTTGGTCGCCGACAGGATCAGGCCGCCGTGCATCGCCAGGGCCAGCGTCGTCGTGAAGAAGAACGTCACGGCCAGCATGTGCGCGGGGTTATAGTGGAAGTGTAGATACTGGTATCCGGTGTTGGACACCCAATCGAGGTGGCTGAGAATGCCGTACGGGAAGCCGTAGCCCCAGGCGCCCATCAGCAGTGGCCGGATCACCACGAGGGTGAAGTAGGCGAAGATCGCCATCCCGAAAGCCGCGGGCACGTGGTAGCCGATGCCGAGCTTGCGACAGATCTCGACCTCGCGCAGCGCCCAGGACACGAACGAGCCGAGCGCGCACATGGTGATGATCTGCCAGAGGCCGCCTTCCTTCAGCGGCGCGAGCCTCAGGCCGTAGCTGATATCCGGCGGCGCGATGTTGATCTGCCAGATGTTCCAGGTCGGCCCGATCGCCGCGCCGTAGATGACGAGCGCGGTGCCCAGGACCGTGAAGAACATGCCGACCACGCCGAAGAAGCCGACGAAGAACGGGCCGACCCAGAAGTCGAACAGGTCGCCTCCGAGCAAGGTGCCGCCGCGGACCCTGTATTTGCGCTCGAAGCTCAGCATCGCCATGGCGGCTGCTCCTCAGTCAGGCCGGAGAAGAGGAAGGAAGGGTGACCGCGGCCCTCGCGCGCCGCGGTCCGGACCGGCGGTCAGGCCGGCATCTGCGGCAGCGCGAGCGTGATGGTATTCTCGGCCGCCTTGTTGTTTCTCGGGCCGTCCAGCCAGTTGAACCGGTCGGTCGAGAGCAGGATGAAGTGGATCAGCAGCGCGAGGATGAAGAGGAAGGTGAACAGAGCCACCAGCGTGCGCCGCGGATCGAAGAGCAACCAAACCTTGTGCATCCGATCCTCCTCAGCCGATCATCGTGACGAGGGCGTGGGCCGCATCGCGAACGCCCTCGAGAGAGGCGTAGCCCTGCGGTCCGGGGAGCCACGGACGCCACAGCCAGACGAGGATGTGGGCGACCACGGCGATCGCCGTGAAGATGAGGAAGCTCGTCAGGAAGATCGCGTGGAACTCCTTGGCTTCCGGTTCCGTCAGCCCGGACAGGCTGCTCGGTCTTTCTGTTGTGACGGGTCCACTCGCCATCGTTCAGACCTCCGTGTGTTGGCCGCGCCTCTGACGAGGCGCGACGGGTACAGCCACGATGCCTTGCGGCGGTCGCAGCCCAACTTCCCCCGCGTGACCGGACGGAAGCATCTCGCTCAGGGGCGTTTCAGCCCATGAAGGCGAAGGGGATCGCCTGAACCGCCATGGCGCGGGCCTCGCCGAAGACCGAGCGGCGCGCCGGCGTCAGGCCCGGGCGGGCCGTCTCGCGGCTCGGCCGAAACCGGTTCAGCGCCGCGGCGGCGAGGAAGAACGGGTAGGTCGCCGCCAGGATCAGCCGGAACTGAAACGCTTCCTGGTGCTGGCGGCCGGTCGGGACCATCGTTCGCATCGTCAGGTCTCCTCTGGGTGAAACGGAAAGGCGGCTCATGCCGGGACACCCGCCGCGAGGGCGGCCCGGGCCCGCGCCACGTGGGCGGGCGCCACGGCGGCGGCCTCGGTGTCCCGGGCAGCCCGCTCGGCGGCGTCGCGCAGGCGCTTGGCGGCGGAGATGCGGGCGAGCACCGGCTGGGCCTCGACCAGGGCGTCGAGCGCCTGCCGGGCGGCCTCGTCCCACGGCAGCTCGGCGTGGCGCCGGGCCGGTGTCGCCTCGACCTTGTCCATGTCGCGGGCGAGCGGCAGGATGTGGAAGAGGGTGTCGAACAGGGCGTTGCAGACCTCCTGGACCAGGTAGGTCGCCCCGGCGTAGCCCATGAAGGGCGTGCCGGTGTGCCGCCGGATGATGGCGCCGGGGAACGAGGCCGGGACGTAGGCTGCCCGGGCTCCGGTCTCGGCGAGGTACATGCGCTCGTTGAACGAACCGAACAGCACCAGCGGCGGCTTGGCCGCGATGGCGGCGCGGACGGCCACATTGTCGGGCTTCAGACCGGCCGAGCGCCCGAAGGCGAAGTGGCAGGGCAGGCCCATCTCGTCTTCGAGGAAGTGGCGCACGCCGCGCGCGTAGGTCTCGGTGGCGACGATGCCGAAGCTCGCGGTGCCGAAGAAGTCCTGGGTCACCGAGCGCCAGAGATCCCAGACCGGCTTGATGGTCGTGTGCCGCTCCCGCTCGATGAACGGCTCGGGATCGAGGCCCAGGATCGCGCCGAGCGAGCGCAGGAACTTGGTCGTCGACAGGATGCCGATCGGCGCCTGGAGGTAGGGCCGCTCGAGATCCTCGCAGAGCAGGCGGCCGAACTCCCGGTAGAGGCAGACATTGGCGTCGGCGTTGACCAGCTTCGGCACGTCGGCGAGGTGCGCGCCGAGCGGGAAGGTGAGGTTCACCTCGGCGCCGATGCCCTCGACCAGCCGGCGGATCTCGGCGAGGTCGGACGGCATGTTGAAGGTGCCGTAGGCCGGGCCGATCAGGTTCACCCGCGGCTTCTCGCCGGGCTTCTTCTCGGGCCGGGCCGGGATGCCCTTCTTGGCGAACTTCTTCGCCCCGTATTCCTGCCAGAGCCAGCGCATCGCCCGGTCGGCGGCCTGCCACTGGTCCTCGTCGATGGTGCGCGGCAGGAAGCGCTGGAGGCCGGTGCCCTCGGGGGTCACGCCGCCGCCGATCATCTCGGCGATGGAGCCGGTGACCACCACGCTGGGCTGGCCCGGATCGAGGGTGGCGTGGGCGCGCTTCATCGCGCCCTCGGTCCCGTGCCGGCCGAGTTCCTCCTCGGCGAGCCCGGTCACCACGATAGGCAATTCGTGCGGCGGCAGCGCGTCGGTGTAATGCAGGACTGAGGTGACCGGCAGGTTCTCGCAGCCGACGGGACCGTCGATGACGACTTGCAGGCCCTTGATCGCCGTGAAGACGTAGACCGCGCCCCAGTAGCCGCCGGCCCTGTCGTGATCGAGGATGAGCATCAGGCCATCTCCCCGATCGGCTTCTTCGGACCCTCGATCTTCGGTCCCTGGCGCTTCTGCGGCACCTCCTGCCAGACGCCAGCGGCGTGGCCGGTGCCGACGCCCTCGAAGAAGTCGCGCATGGCGTCGAAGCGCGCCCTGTTCCCGAGGGCGGCGTTGATCACCGTGGCGAGCGACCCGGCGCCGGCCGCACCCATCAGCGGCCGGGCCGAGATCAGGTTGGTGAAGTAGAGCGCCGGGGTGCCGCGCTCCTTGGCCCGCTGCACGACCGGGGTCGTGCCGATGGCGAGGTCGGGCTTCAGCGTGTCGAGGGCGTAGAGATCGTCCTCGAGCGAGGCCCGGTAATGCACCTGCGTGCCGCGGGCCTCCAGCCAGTCGCGGTCCGACTCGGACCAGGGCGTCCGCGGGCACGCCGTGCCGACGTACGGAACCTCGGCGCCGCTCTCGACGAGGAGGCGGGCCACCAGCAGCTCCGACCCCTCGTAGCCCGAGAGCGTGATCCGTCCCTTGATCGGCATTGCGCCGAGCGCCCCGCGAATGCCGGGCAGGATCTTGTTCTTGGCCGCCTCGACGGTGGCCCGCGCCACCCCGCAGGCCGCGCCGATCCGGTCGAGCCAGTCGGCGGTGCCGTCGACGCCCACGGGCGCCGAGCCGACGACCGGGCGGCCCGCCGCCTCGAACTCGCGGATCGAGGCCGTGTAGAACGGGTGGATCGCCGCCACCGCGGCGCAGTCGAGGGCGGCGTAGAGCTCGCGCCACTCGCGGGTCGGCACCACCGGGCCGGCGGCCAGCCCCAGCGGCTCCAGGAGCGAGCCGATCACCACCGGGTCGGCCGGAAACACCTCGCCGAGGAGCGCCACGCTCGGGCGCTCGGAACGTCCACCGCGCGGCGCCGCAACCGGGCCCTGCTCGGCTTCCGAGCGCGCGACCTTCAGCATCGCGCCGGCCAGGACGTCCTTGGCCTCGGCATGGGTCGGCACGCCGAAGCCCGGCACGTCGATGCCGATCACCCGGACGCCGTCGATCTCCTTCGGCAGCAGCCGGAGCGGCACGCCGGAGGCGGTCGGGACGCAGAGGTTGATGACCACGACGGCGTCGTAATCGTCGGGCTTCGCGGTGGCGTGGACCGCCTCGCGGATGTCCTCGAACAGCTTGCCGGTGACGAGAGTCTCGGAGTTGAACGGCACGTAGCCGACGCTGCGCCGCGCCCCGTAGAAGTGCGACGTGAAGGTCAGGCCGTACACGCAGCAGGCCGAACCCGACAGGATCGTCGCCGTGCGCCGCATGCGCAGGCCGACGCGCAGCGAGCCGAAGGCCGGGCACATGCTCTGCGGCTGGTCGTGCGGTCCCTGCGGATAGTCGCTGCGGAGCTGCGCCAGGGTCTCCGACATGCCGGCGGCCTCAGCGGCCGCCACCATCGCGTCCTTGCCTGCGTGGCAGCCCAGGCCGTCGCTCTGCGCGGCGGCGAAGTCGACGTTGGCCGGCGCCTTGCGGGCCCGCAGATCGGCGATGTCGAGGGAGACGGCCATGCGCGTCAGACCTCGTCGTACATGACTTCGAGGGACGGCTTGGTCACGTGGGCGACGCCGCACATGTCCTCGTGGGTCGCGGGGACCAGGACCACGTCGCGGCCCGTGGTCTCGCTGGAGAACAGGCCGAGCAGCCCGTCCTGCGAGAGCGGCGTCGGGCGGTGCGGCGCGGCCTCGGCGACGTTCGCGGCGAGTTCCGCGAACAGGGTGCCCCAGCGCCCCTCCGGCTTGCCGATGATCTCGTAATTGGCGCTCTTGCGGCGGATGTCCTCGTCGGCCGGGATCGAGGCCAGGACCGGGATGCCGGCGGCCTCCGCGAAGGCCTGCGCCTCGCCGGTGCCGTCATCCTTGTTGATCACGAGGCCGCCGACGCCGACATTGCCGCCGAGCTTGCGGAAATACTCCACCGCGGAGCAGACGTTGTTGGCGACGTAGAGCGACTGCAGGTCGTTCGAGCCGACGACGATGACCTTCTGGCACATGTCCCGGGCGATCGGCAGGCCGAAGCCGCCGCAGACCACGTCGCCCAGGAAGTCGAGCAGGACGAAGTCGAAGCCCCACTCGTGGAACCCGAGCTTCTCGAGTAGCTCGAAGCCGTGGATGATGCCGCGTCCGCCGCAGCCGCGCCCGACCTCCGGCCCGCCGAGCTCCATGGCGTAGACGCCGTCGCGCTTGAAGCAGACGTCGCCGATGGCGACCGCCTCGCCGGCGAGCTTCTTCTTGGTCGAGGTCTCGATGATCGTCGGGCAGGCCTTGCCGCCGAAGAGGAGCGAGGTCGTGTCGCTCTTCGGGTCGCAGCCGATCAGCAGGACCTTCTTGCCCTGCTGGGCCATCATGTAGCTGAGATTGGCGAGCGTGAACGACTTGCCGATGCCGCCCTTGCCGTAGATCGCGATGATCTGCGTCTCCTTCTTCGCCGGCGCGGTGGCGACCGCATCGGGTTCGATCGCGGCCTCGGCGCGGAGCTGGGTCGCTTGGGACAGGGCGGCCTTGTTGAGCTGAACGTTCACGCGGCGTCCCTCCAGTCGAGGATCATCTTCAGGCAGCCCGGATCCGCGAACGCGGTGCGGTAGGCGTACTGGGCCTGTGCCGCCGGGGCACGGTGGGTAATCAGCCCATCGAGCGAGAGCCGGCCGCTGTCGATCAGACGCGTCACCGCCGCCGTGTCCTCGGGCCGGAACTCTGCGGAGATCCGGATCCGGGCCTCACGCATGAAGGCGGGCGGGAAGGCGAAGCTGAGGGGCGCCTCGTAGAACCCGGCGAGGACGATCTCGCCCCCCGGTGCCATTCGGGCGATCAGCTCGTCGAGGCCGGCGGCGTTCCCGCTGACATCCGTGATCGTCGCGTAGTCGCGACGCGGATCCGCGTCGGGCGCGACGACCGTGTAGCCGTGGTCGCCCGCGGCGCGGACGGGATCCGTCTCCCAGACGGTGGGTGCGGCGCCCGCCGCCAGGGTCAGCCGGGCGAGGAGGCGGCCGAGCACGCCGTGTCCGACGATGAGCGGCGTCGCGCCGGGGACGAGGCGTCCGAGGGCGCGATGGGCCGTTGCGGCCAGAGCCAGGAGGCAGGCCTGCTCACCCAGGGCCTCGTCCACCGGCACGAGGCGCGCGGCCGGGGCGACCAGATGGGACGCCGCACCCCCGAACAGGCCGCGGACGGAACCGAAGCAGCGGGCCCCCGGGACGTAGACGGTCTGGCCGACCCGGACCGTGGCGCCGGCATCCGCCTCCACGACGGTCCCGACGGATTCGTAGCCGGGCACCAGCGGGTACCCCATGCCGGGGAACGGCGGCATCCGCCCTGACCAGAGTAGGCGCTCGGTGCCCGTGCTGATCCCGCTCCAGGACACGGCAACGACCGCGTCCGCGTCACCGGGCGGCGTCAGTGCCAGGCGCTGAACCGAGAGGTGCTCCGGGTTTTCCAGAATGACGGCCAGAGCGTCCATGGCTGGAATCGTCCACCCTTTGCGTTGCGACTCTCTCTGGTGCGAAGCCGCTATGTGTCATCCTAGATAGACACAGTTCAGCGTCAAGTCACACTTACTTTCCTGAGCCTGTTTTTTGGGCTCTGAGCACCCGCGCGAGCAGGGGGCGTCGTGTCGGATGCTCGCGCGTGGCGGTGAAACCTGCGGCCGCGAGCATCGCGCAGAGCTCCTCGGCGCGGCGCGGCCGGCCGGAGCCCATCGCCAGGAGGTAGAAGCCGAAATAGGCGTCGCCGACCGGCTCGGCGCCGGGCGTCCCGGCCATGGGCTCGGCGATCAGGAGCGTGCCGCCCGGCGGCAGCGCGGCGTACGCTGCCCTGAGCAGCGCCTGCGCCGGGACGTCGTCGTGATCGTGGACGATCCGCACCAGGGAGATCGTGTCGGCGCCCGCGGGCAGCCCGTCGTGGAAGTCGCCACCGCGGCAGGCGATTCTCTCGCCGAGGCCGGATTGCCCGAGACGCGCGGCGGCGCGGTCGGCGACGGCCGGCAGGTCGAACAGGGTCAGGCGGGGTGCCGCGTGCCGCATCGCCAGGGCCTGCAGGAAGGCGCCCTCGCCGCCGCCGACATCCATGAGATGCCGGACGCGCGACAGATCGCAGGCGTCGAGCACGTCCTCGGCGATCAGCGCCTGCGACGCGCCCATCAGGCCGCTGTAGGGGGCCACCGTCTGCGCGTCGCCGGCCGCGCCCGCCGCGTAGGGCCAGTAGCCCGCGAGGCGGGTCGGCTGGGCCTGTCCGCGCAGCAGCGCGACCGGGTCCGCCAGATCGGCGTAGAGCAGCGCGTGATGCTCGATCATGGCGGCGATGCCGGGATTGCCGACGAGCGCGGCGCCCAGGTCGGCCAGCCCGAACCGGTCGCCCGACAGGGCGCGCAGCAGCGCGAGGGACTCGGCGGCGCGCAGCAGGCGCCGCGCCGCGTCCGGCGGGAGGTCGAGCCGGCGCGCCAACGCGTCGACTGTCAGGGGGCCCTCGGCGAGGATCGCGAACAGGTCGAGGCGGATGCAGGCGGTCAGAACCTGCGCGTAGACGAAGCCGGCGCAGAGATCGAACAGCGCGCGCGTGTTGCGCTGCGCGATGCGGCGGGTCAGCGGAAAACCCGCCGCCCAGCGCTGGAAGCGGGGGCTCGCGACGAGGCGATTGCGCCACGCGAGCCACCTGTCCGCCCGGACGCGCGGGACGGGCGGCACCGTGCCGGTTCCGGGGAGCGATCCGGCGCTCAGACCGCCACCGCCCGCAGGCTCGCGGGCAGGAACAGCCGCGCCTGCGTCTCGATCTCGGCGGTGAGCGCCGCCGCGCCCGGACAGGCCGGGATCGCCGCGACCGCCTCGTGGGTCAGCCGAGACAGGCGCTCCATCGCGCCGCCGGTGCCCAGGAGGGCGGCGGCGTTGGGACGGCCCAGCGTGGCGTCGCGCCCGGCGGGTTTGCCGATCTCCTCCTGCCGGCAGGCGACGTCGCGCAGGTCGTCGGCGACCTGATAGGCCTCGCCCAGGCACTCGCCGAGGCGTCGCCAGGGCTCCGGCTCCGCCCCCGCGGCGGCGGCGCCGGCCACGGTGGCGGCGGCGAACAGCGCGCCCGTCTTCGCCTGCTGGTAGTCGCTGAGGCTGATATGGGCCTCCGATTCCCAGGCCTGCCCGGCCGCGATGCCGGACGGCGACCCGGCGGCGCGGCCGAGGAGCCCGACGAGCCGACCGAGGCGCGTCGGATGCCGCCCGACGGATCGTGCGAGGGTTTCGAAGGCGAGGACGATGAGGGCGTCGCCGGTCAGGACGGCGATCGGCTCGCCGAAGGCGACGTGGACGGAGGGCTTCTGCCGCCGCATCGGCGCGTCGTCGAAGCACGGCAGGTCGTCGTGGACCAGGGACGCGCAGTGCAGGAACTCGATGGCGGCGGCGGCCGCGACGGACCCCGCCGGGTCGTCGTCCCCGCAGGCGCGGGCCACCGAGAGGCACAGGCGCGGCCGGATCCGGTGGCCGCCCGGAAACACCGCGTACCGGAGTGCCTCTGCCAGAAGGGGCGGCGCGCCGGGCGCCTCCGCGTGCGCAACGGCGCGATCCAGCGCCATCTCGATCCGCCGACCGGACTCCATCGCGTTGCCTCCCGTGTTGTATGCGGTTGTCAGCAACAAGTGTCATTTCTTATTGACACTTTGCGGAGGGGAGATCAATCCCGTGACGGGGGAGTTCGGAGCGGCCGTGGCGCAGGAGCGCGTCGTCGTGATCGGTGCCGGGATCGGCGGCCTCGCCGCCGCCCTCCGGCTCGCCCATGCCGGTCTCGACACGACCGTCCTCGAGCGCGCGCAGGGTCCCGGCGGGAAGATGCGCGCCGTCCCGGTCGGGGGCCGCGCCGTCGAGGCCGGCCCGACCGTCTTCACGATGCGCTGGGTCTTCGAGGAGCTGTTCGCCGAGTGCGGCGCCGAGCTCGGCGACCGGATCGCCCTGGCACCGGCCCGGCTCCTCGCCCGCCACGCCTGGAGCCGCGACGCGCGTCTCGACCTCTTCGCCGATATCGACGCGTCGGCGGCCGCGATCGCGGCCTTCGCGGGACCGCGCGAGGCGGACGGATACCGGCGCTTCTGCGCCCGCTCGGCCGAGGTCTACCGCACCCTCGAAGGGCCCTTCATCCGCGAGGGCCGGACGGGTCCCGCCGGCCTCGCGCAGCGGGTCGGGCTGTCGGGCCTCGGCGATCTCTGGCGGATCCAGCCCTTCACGACGCTCTGGTCGGCCCTGGGCGCGTATTTCCGCGACCCGCGGCTGCTGCAGCTGTTCGGCCGCTACGCCACCTATTGCGGCGCCTCGCCCTTCACGGCACCGGCGACGCTGATGCTCGTCGCCCATGTGGAGCAGGCCGGCGTCTGGACCGTCGCGGGAGGGCTCAGTGGCCTCGCGCGGGCAGTGGCCGATCTGGCCGCCGAGCGGGGCGCGACCGTCCGCTACGGAGCGGAGGTCGCGCGGATCGTCACGGACAGCGGCCGCGTCACCGGGGTGCGCCTGACCGACGGCGCGACGGTGCCCGCCGACTACGTCGTCTGCAACGCGGACTGCGCCGCCCTGGGCGCGGGCCTGCTCGGGCCCGAGACCGCCGCCGCCGGCGAGCGGCTGGCTCCCGGAGAGCGCTCGCTCTCCGCCGTCACGATCTGCGCGGAGGCGGTGCCGGCGGGTTTCCCGCTGGCGCACCACACGGTCTTCTTCTCGCGCGACTACCGGGCCGAGTTCGACACGCTGCTGCGCGCCCGCCGCCTGCCCGACGACCCCACCGTCTACGTCTGTGCCCAGGACCGGGACGCGGCGGGTGCCGCGCCGCAGGGGCCGGAACGTCTGCTCTTGCTCGTCAACGCTCCGGCGGATGGCCGGGAAAGACCCCTCACGCCGCCGGAGACCGAGAGATGCGAGAGGAACATGATCCGCCGGCTGGAGGCCTGCGGGCTCACCCTGGACTTCACGTCGTCGGCGGTCACGACGACGCCGCGGGACTTCGACGCCCTCTTCCCCGGGACGGGCGGAGCCCTCTACGGACGGGCGGCGCAGGGCTGGGCGACGACCTTCAAGCGCGCGGGCGCGCGGACGGCGCTGCCGGGCCTCTATCTCGCGGGGGGCTCGATCCATCCCGGCCCGGGCGTGCCGATGGCGGCGCAGTCGGGGCGGCTGGCAGCGGCAGCGATCCTGGACGACCGCGATTCGATGGCGCGGTCGCGCGGGGCGGCTACGCGTGGTGGTACGTCGATGCGGTGAGCGACGACGGCCGCCAGGGTCTCACGATCATCGCCTTCATCGGCAGCGTGTTCTCGCCCTACTACGCCTGGAGCGCCGAGAAGGACCCCTTCGCCCACTGCGCCATGAACGTGGTGCTCTACGGTGACCGCGGCAGGTTCGCGATGACCGAGCGCCGCGCCGCCAGCCTGTCGCGCAGCGCCGACCACATCGCCGTGGGCCCGAGCGCCATGCACTGGGACGGCACGGCGCTCACGGTGCGGATCGACGAGCGCGGTGCCCCCCTGCCCCGCAGGATCCGCGGCACGGTGCGCCTCGAGCCGCGCGGGTTCACGGCGGGCCCGTTCCATCTCGACCGGGCCGGCCGCCACCGCTGGTGGCCGATGTCGCCGTCCTCGCGGGTCGAGGTGGACTTCGACCAGCCGGACCTCCGCTGGAGCGGCAGCGGCTACTTCGACACCAACGACGGTGACGAGCCTCTGGAGGCCGCGTTCTCGCGATGGACCTGGTGCCGGGCCGATCTGCCGGACGGCGCGGCGATCCTGTACGATGTCCGTCACCGCGACGGCGGCGGCCAGAACCTGTCGCTCCGGTTCTCCGCCGACGGCAGCCGCCGCGAGATCCGGCCGCCGCCCGGCGCGGCGCTTCCGGCGACGCGCTTCTGGCGGATGCCGCGCGAGACCCGCAGCGACGGCGGCCGGTCGCGGGTGCTGGCGACCTACGAGGACACGCCGTTCTACGCCCGCTCGCTGCTCGCCTCGACGCTCGGCGGCGAGCCGGTGCGGGCCATGCACGAGAGCCTGTCGCTCGACCGGTTCCGCAACCCGATGGTGCGGCTCATGCTGCCGTTCCGGATCCCGCGGCCGCTGGCACCGTGAGAGCGCGGGCCTCGACGCCGCCCGCCCCGGATCGCTGCCGGTCCGGGGACAGGCTCCGCGGTCCGGTGCGCCCGGCGATGCAGGCGAACGTCGCGAGGCTCAGCACGAGGCCCAGGGGAAAGCCGGCCATTCCCGCCGCCTCCCGGACGACCGCGAAGAGCGGTACCGCGCAGAGCAGGGCCCGCTCGTACGGACGCAAACCGCCGGCCCGGTGCGCGGCGAGCGCCAGCAGGAGCGCCGCCGGAACGAGCGGCGCCAGGTCGTAGACCGGGAGGTAGGGTGACAGCAGCGGCGCAGAGACGACGAGCGCTGCCGCCCGCAGCGTCGGGTCGCAGGGCCGGCACCACGCGCGGCACGCGAGGCCGAGCGCCAGCGCGGCGACGATTCCCTGCGCCGTCCAGGCGGCGATCATCGAGCCGCCGAGCAGGCGCACCGCGCCGAACGCGCTGGCGTTGAGGTCGAGGCCCGCCGCCGCGTTCCGCAGGATGATCCGGTTCGTATCCCCCAGCGTGCCGAAGAAGCCGATCCACGGCGCGGTCCCGAACAGCGCGAGCGACGCGAGGCAGAGGGCCAGCACCGTCGACACGCAGGCGACCAGACAGTCTCGCCGCCCCGTCACGAGCAGGAGCAGAGGGGCCAGCGCAGCGAAGTGCGGCTTGTAGGCCAGCAGGCCGAAGCAGAGGCCGGCCAGCCACGGGCGACGATCGACGAGCACCGCGCCGAGGGTCAGCAGCGACGCGGTGAACAGGCCGTTCTGGCCGTAGGCGAGGTTGCAGAGCACCAGCGGGTGCGCGAGCACGATCAAGGCCAAGTCCCGCCGGCCGGCCGCCACCCGCATCGCGAGCGCGAACAGGGCGAGGGAGAGCGCGGTCCAGAGCAGGTATGCCGGCTGCAGGTCCAGCAGCGCCATCGCGGCCGCCGGCAGGAGGAACACCGGCGGATAGTGCCAAGCGAAACGGCATTCCTGCCCGCAGGCCGCCTTCAGGTTCGCCAGATGCACCGGCAGGTCGTAGGGCTCCGCTGCTTGCCCCTCCAGCGCCGAACGGCCCGCCACCCAGACCTGGACGAAGTCGTTGCCGAGCGGGTCGCCGTACCAGTTGCGCCGCGGCTCCGGGCCGGTCCCGTAGACCAGAAGGACCATGGCGAGGCCGAACGGGACCAGCACCCAGGCCGCCCGCCTGGCGAACGCGAGCAGACGGGCGTCGCTGCTCAGGAGATCCGCGAGATCTGACCAGAGCGCGGCTGCGCGTGCTGGCGGTGAGCCCGGCGCGCGGGTCTCGATGGGCGCAGGCATGACGGAGGATTTCCGCGTCCGGATTCCGCGACAGCCTAGGCGCGCGCGGTTCCGGGCCCGTTAACAGGAGTGTTTGCGGCCCGGCCCGGCTTGTGCAAGAGGGCGGCGGCTGCGATCCTCGCGCCGTCAAACCGGGGCGATCACATCGATGCGACTGGACGAGGCGTCATCGGCCCCGCGCGTCCTGATCTACAGCCACGATACTTTCGGGCTCGGGCATCTGCGCCGCTCGCGGGCGATCGCCAACGCGATCGTGGCGTGCAATCGCGGCGCCCGGGCGATGATCGTCTCGGGCTCGCCGGTGGTCGACCGCTTCGCCTTCGCACCGGGCGTCCGGACGGTCCGGCTGCCGCCGGTGACCAAGTTCGCCGACGGCGGCTATGCCAGCCTGGACGGCGCGACGCCGCTGGCGCGCACCGTCGAGCAGCGCTCCGCGATCATCGCCCAGGCCAGCGCCGCCTTTCGCCCGGACCTGATAATCGTCGACAAGGAACCGGCCGGCTTCCACGGCGAGCTGCTGCCGGTGCTGGAGCAGGCCGCCGCCCGCGACATCCGCCTCGTCCTGGGCCTGCGCGACGTCCTCGACGACGCCGACCGCCTCGTCCCCGAATGGGAGCGCAAGGGCGCGGCCGAGACCATGGCGCGCTTCTACGACGAGATCTGGGTCTACGGCCTGAGCCGCATCCACGAGCCCCTGGCGGCGCTGCCGATGGAGCCCGAGATGGCCGCCCGCATCGACGGGCGCCTGATCTACACAGGCTATCTCCGCCGGGACCTCCCGGAGCGCCGCGCCGGCCGCGAGGAGCCCCCGATCGCCGACGCCCCGTTCATCCTGGTGACGCCGGGCGGCGGCGGCGACGGGGCCGCCCTGATCGACTGGGTGATCGCCGCCTACGAGGCCGATCCCGCGATCCCGCTGCCCGCGCTCATCGCCTTCGGTCCCTTCCTCGATGCCGGGACCCGGGACGCGTTCGCGGCGCGCATCCGCCGCCTCGGCGACCGGATCGCGGCCATCACCTTCGACAGCGAGATCGAGTTCCTGATGCGCAAGGCCGCCGGCGTCGTCGCCATGGGGGGCTACAACACCTTCTGCGAGATCCTGTCGTTCGACCGCCGGGCGATCCTCGTGCCCCGGACCGAGCCACGGCGGGAGCAGGCGATCCGGGCAGTCGCGGCCGAGCGGCTCGGCCTCGCGCGGGTGCTGATGGAGGCGGAAGGCCGCGCGCCCGCGCGCATGGCGGCGGCGCTCCGCGACCTGCAGGTACAGGACCCGCCGTCGCGGGTGCTGGTGCCGGGTCTGCTCGACGGCCTCGACGCGGTCGCGCGCCGCGTCCGGGCGCTGACCGCCCGCGGCGGCGCGGACGCGGAAGCCCGCCCGTACCTGAAGGCCTACTCGTGAGCGCCAAGCGGGTCGCCGTGGTGCTGAAGGGCTATCCGCGGCTCTCCGAGACCTTCATCGCGCAGGAGTTGCTGGCGCTCGAGCGCTGCGGCCTGGCCCTTGAGATCTGGTCGCTCCGGCGCCCGACCGACCGGGCGCGCCATCCCATGCACGCGCAGATCCGCGCGGACGTCGCCTACCTGCCCGAGTACCTGCGCGACGCGCCGCTGCGGGTGCTCCGCGGCCTGGGCGCGGCGCTCCGGCGGCCGAACCTGCCCGCGCTGCTGGCGCTGTTCGCCCGCGATCTCCGGCGCGACCCGACGGCGTCGCGGCTGCGGCGCCTCGGGCAGGCGCTGGTCCTCGCCCGGGAAGTGCCGGACGAGGTCGCCCATATCCACGTGCATTTCCTGCACACGCCTGCCAGCGTCGCCCGCTACGCCGCGCTCCTGACCGGGCGCCGGTGGAGCTTCTCGGCGCACGCCAAGGACATCTGGACGACGCCCGACTGGGAACTGACCGAGAAGCTGCGCGACGCCGAATGGGGCGTGACCTGCACCCGCGACGGGCTCGTCCGCCTGCAGGGTCTCGCGCCGGGCCGGACGCAGCTCGCCTACCACGGGCTCGACCGCGCGCGCTTTCCCATTCCACCGCCGCCGCGCGAGCCGCGCGACGGGACGGACCCGGACCGCCCCCTCCGGCTCCTCTGCGTCGGCCGGCTCGTCGCCAAGAAGGGGCACGACGACCTTATCGACGCCCTCGCCGCCCTGCCCTCGGACCTGCACTGGCAGCTCGACCTGATCGGCGGCGGCGAGCTGCGCGCGGCCCTGGAGGCGCGGGTCGCGGCCGGCGGCCTCGCGGAGCGGGTCCGTTTCCGCGGCGCGCTGGCGCAGCCCGCGGTGATCGACGCCATGCGCGTGGCCGACCTCTTCGTCCTGCCGACGAAGCCCGCCCCCGGCGGCGACCGCGACGGCCTGCCGAACGTGCTGATGGAGGCCGCGAGCCAGACGCTCCCGATCCTGGCGACCGCCTTCGCCGGCACGCCGGAATTCATCACCGACGGTGTCCACGGCGTCCTGGTCCCGCCCGGCCAGCCGGCGGCGCTCGCCGGGGCCCTCACCCGTCTCGCGGGCGATCCGGGCCACCGTCAGCGGCTCGGCGCGGCGGCCTTGGCCCGGCTCGTGCAGGACTTCTCCGAGGAAACGGCGATCGCGCTGATCGCCGGCCGGCTGCGCGCCTCCGCGGGTCTGCCGCAGGGCGACGCTGCCCACGAACCGGAGCTGTCCGCGTGCGCGTCCTGATCGCGGTCACGCATCTGCTCGGCGCGGGGCACCTCACCCGCGCGGCCGCCCTCGCCCGCGCCTTCGCGGCGGCCGGCCACGAGACGGTGCTGGTCTCGGGCGGCGTCCCGGCGCCGATGGTCCGCCCGGACGGCCTGCGCCTCGTGCAGCTGCCGCCGCTCCGCATCGCCGGCACGGACTTCTCCACCCTGCTGGACGCCGACGGACACGCGGCCGGACCGGCGCTGCTCGAGCGCCGCCGCGCCCTCATGGTCGAGGCTCTGGCAGACTTCGAGCCGGACGCGGTCGTCACCGAGCTGTTCCCGTTCGGCCGGCGCGCGCTGGCACCCGAGTTCATGGCGTTGGTGGAGGCGGCTCGCGCCCGCCGGCCGCGCCCGCTCGTCCTCGCCTCCGTGCGCGACGTCCTCGTGGCCTCGACGAAGCCGCAGCGCGTCGCCGAATCGCACGCGCGGGTGGCGCACCTCTACGACGCCGTGCTGGTGCACGGCGATCCGGCCCTCATCCCCCTCGAGGCCTCGTGGCCCCTCGACGCGCCGACCGCCGCGAAGGTCCGCTACACCGGCTACGTGGACGACGGGACCGCGCCCGCGCCGGCCTCGCACCGCTGCAGCGTGCTGGTCGCCGCCGGATCCGGGCCGGCGGGAGTGGTCCTGCTGCGCGCGGCCGCCGATGCGGCACGGCAGTGGCCGGATCTCGGCTGGCGGATCCTGGCCGGCCACGGCGTGCCCGAGGCAGCGCTGTCCGAGATCGGCCGCGGCCTCGCGCCCGGCATCCTCGGCCGCGCCCGGCCCGATTACCGCGCCCTCCTGGCCGGCTCCGCCCTCTCGGTCAGCCAGTGCGGCTACAACACGGCCGTGGATCTCCTCGCCACCGGCACACCCGCCGTCCTCGTGCCCTTCGAGGCCGGCGGCGAGACCGAGCAGCGCCTGCGTGCCGAGCGCCTCGCCGCCCGGGGCCTCGCCCGGGTGCTGCCGGAGTCAGAGCTGACGCCCGGGACCCTGGTGCAGGCCATCGCGGCGCAGGGCGCCCTCCCCGCGCCCGGGGCCCACCGGATCGATCTGGGCGGTGCCGCGCGCTCGGTCGCGCTGGTCGAGACCCTGCACGAGGGTGAGCGAAGGCGCCGCGGTCGAAGCCTGTCGGCGGATCCGGCCTTCGATTCTGTACACCGCGCGCTCGACGCGGTGGCGGCGCGGGGCCGGCGCGTTCGGCTGTTCTGGCGCGACGACGACGCGGTCGCGGGCGGTCCGGACCTCGACCGCCTCATCGGTCTCGCCGAGCACCATGGCGTCCCGCTGCTCCTCGCCGCCATTCCGGCCGGCATCGAGGCCTCGCTGCCGCGGCGGCTCGAAGCGGCTGTCGGCGTATCCGTCGCCGTCCACGGCCTCGCCCATCACAACCACGCCCCGTCGGGCGAGAAGCGGGCGGAGTTCGGCGCGCACCGACCCCTCGACAGCCTGATCGCCGACGCCGCTGCCGGCCTGCAAATCGCCCGGCAGCGGCTGCCGGCGGCGTCGCTGCTGCCGGTCTTCGTGCCGCCGTGGAACCGCGTCGCGCCGGATCTCACCGCCGCCCTGCCGGATCTCGGCTATCGCGGCCTCTCGGCCGTGCCGGGTCCGTCGATCCCGGGTCTGCGCCGCCTCGACGCCACCCTCGACCCGATCGACTGGCGGGGCTCCCGGTCCCTGAGCGATCCGGAAGCTCTGCTGCGCGACCTCGTCGCCGACATCACCCGCGCGCCGGAGCGGCCGCTGGGCCTCCTCACCCATCACCGCGTCCACGACGAGGCCGTCTGGGGCTTCGTCCGCGCGCTGGTGGCGAACCTCCTGGGGCATCCCGCGATACAGGTCGTGGATCTTCGGGAACACTTCGCCGCGCCCGCGATGGACATGTCGGCGACGGCATCTAAGTCTCAGGTCTCACAGATCGCGAGGACGGGTTGAGCCCGCTATTGTCCATCCGCGACCTCGCGGTCGCGTTCCGCACGGAGAGCGGTCCGTTCGAGGCGCTGCACGGCCTGTCCCTCGACGTGCACCGCGGCCGCACCCTCGCCCTCGTCGGCGAGTCCGGCTCGGGCAAGTCGGTGACCGCCCAGGCGATCCTGCGGATCCTGCCGCCCGCCGCGGCCATCACCCGCGGCCAGATCCTGTTCCGGGACGGCGAGACCGAGACCGACATCGCGCGTCTCGCGTCCGAGGGAGAGGCGATGCGGGCGATCCGCGGCCAGCGCATCTCCATGATCTTCCAGGAGCCGATGACCTGCCTGTCACCGCTCCACACGGTGGGCGACCAGATCGGCGAGGCGCTGCGGATCCATACCGGGGCGGACCGCAAGGAGGCCGATGCCCGGACCGAGGAGGCTCTGGCCCGGGTCGGCTTCCCCGACCCGCACCGCGCCTTGCGGACCTACCCGTTCGAGCTGTCCGGCGGCCTTCGCCAGCGCGCCATGATCGCCATGGCGCTGATCCTGAAACCCGCGCTCTTGGTCGCGGACGAGCCGACCACCGCCCTCGACGTCACCACCCAGGCTCAGATCCTCGCCCTGCTGGCCCGGCTCCAGGAGGAGACCGGCATGGCGATCCTGCTAATCACCCACGATCTCGGCGTGGTCGCCAACATCGCCCACGACGTGGCCGTCCTCTACCGCGGCCGCCTCGTGGAGGCGGGCCCGCGCGATACGGTGATGCGCGCGCCGGGCCACGCCTATCTCCGCGCGCTTCTCCACGCGGTGCCGCGCTTCGACATGGCGCCCGGCGAGCGGTTGACGCCGATCCGCCCGGCCAAGGCCGAGATCCCGCCCGGCCAGACTCCCGCGCCGCTGGCCGGCCCGATCCTCCAGGTGGAGGGTGTGAGCAAGAGCTTCACGCTGCGCGCCGGTCGGCTGTGGCAGAAGCCGCGGATCGTCCACGCCGTGTCCGACGTCTCCTTGAGCCTCGCGGCGGGCCAGACGCTGGGGCTCGTGGGCGAGTCCGGGTCGGGCAAGACCACGGTCTCGAAGATGATCATGCGGGCGCTCCGGCCGGATTCCGGGCGGATCCTGTTCGACGACGGCAGCGGCCCGCGCGACGTCCACGCCCTGAGCGGCGACGCCCTCTTCGCCTACCGCCGCACGGTTCAGTTCGTGTTCCAGGATCCCTACGCGTCCCTCGATCCGCGCATGACCGTCCGGCAGATCCTGTCGGAGCCGATGGAGATCCACGGCGTCCCGGCGGCGGAGCGCCGGGAGCGCTGCCGCGCCCTGATGGCCATGGTCGGCCTGGAGCCCGGCGTTCTCGGCCGCTACCCGCACGCCTTCTCCGGCGGGCAGCGGCAGCGCATCGGCATCGCCCGGGCCCTCGCCGCGAAGCCGCGGCTGCTGGTGCTCGACGAGCCGGTCTCGGCCCTCGACGTGTCGGTCCAGGCGCAGATCTTGAATCTGCTCAAGGATCTTCAGGCCGCCCTGGGCCTCTCCTACCTCATCGTTTCCCACAATCTGGCAGTGATCGACTACATGGCGGACACCATCAGCGTGATGTGCCGGGGCCGCATCGTCGAGGAGGCGCCTCGCGCGGCCCTGTTCCGCCGGCCCGTCCATCCCTACACGCGGGCGCTGCTCGCCGCCGTGCCCGATCCGAGCCTGGACCATCCCCTCGATTTCGCGGCCGTCGCCGCCGACCGCAACGACCCGACCCGCTGGGAGGAGCCCTTCCGCCTGGCCCCGGACGAGGCCGGCGCGATGCGCCCGGTCGAGGCCGGACACCGAGTGCGCTTCGGCGCCGCCCACAGGGCGGAGGCCGCGTGATGCAGGCCCGGCCGCCCGTGATGCTGGAGCGCCTGCGCCGCAAGGTGCTGTCGCCGCTCTTCGACCGCCTCGGCTACGACCTCGTCCCGGCCGCTCCCGACTGGAGTCACCGGCCGACCTCGCCGCGCGAAGTCGCCACCCTGCTCGAATCGGCCGCCGCGATCCTGGACCGCGATCTCGCCGCCGCGGGCCTCGTCCCCGACGGCGACGTGCTCGAGCAGGTCCGGGCGTTCTGGGCGCTGATACCCACCGCCCCCGTGCGGCAGCGGCGCGGCGGCAGCGGCTTCAACGGCGCGCTGCAGCTCTACGTCGCCATGCGGGCGCTGAAGCCCGACTTCGTGATCGAATCGGGCGTCTTCCGCGGGCTCACGACCTGGGTGATCCGGCAGGCCCGCCCGCAGGCGCAGGTCTTCTGCCACGATCCGGACCTGTCGGGCCTGCAGTACCGCGACCGGCAGGCGCGCTACAGCACCGCGGATTGGTCGACCGCCGACTGGTCCGTGCTCGACCCGGCGCGGACGGTCGCGTTCTTCGACGACCACGTCGCCCAGGGCCGGCGGGTCGTGGAGGCGCGGGCCCGCGGGCTGACCCGGCTGCTGTTCGACGACGACGCGGCCGGGCACCGGATCCACGCCCATGGCGGCCCCGCGCATCCGACCATCGCGATGATCACCGGGCCCGAGCGCAGCCCGGAGCCGATCCGCTGGACGCGGAACGGCCGCCACTTCGAGCAGCCGGGCGACGACGCCCTGGTGCAGCAGGCCGCCGGGCTGATCGCCCGGTCCCACGCCTTCGACGACCTGCACAGGGCGACCGGCTACTCGCCCGCGCGGCTCACCTCCGTGACGCTGCGGGGCAGCCCATGAAGGCCTGGGATCTCGGGAGCGCCGCCCCGTCCGCGTTCCCGCGCAGCGACGCAGGGGACGGCGCCGTGTCCCGCCGCGCGCTCCTCGCCGGGCTCGGCGCCGCGGCGGTCTGGTCGCGCGCGCCGTCGCGGGCCTTCGCCGACACCCCGCCGACCGAGGCGCCCGGGCCGCCGACCGCGCCCTACGTGGCCGACCTCGCGGCCCACGGACGCCGCCTCGGCAGCGCGGGCGGCACGATCCGGACTCTGATCGCCAAGGCGCGGGACGTCCGCTACCTGTCGGTCTACGGCTACACCCGCCTCGTCGGCTACGATGCCGACCTCAACCTGCGGCCCGACGTGCTGGAGCGCGTCGACGTCGAGGGCGGCCGCTTCACCTTCACGCTCCGCCAGGGCCATCGATGGTCGGACGGGCACCCGTTCACCGCGGAGGATTTCCGCTACTACTGGGAGGACGTCGCCAACGAGAAGGCGCTGAGCCCCGACGGGCCGCCGGCCTTCTTCCGCGTGGACGACAAGCTGCCGACCGTCGAGTTCCTCGATGCGGTCACCGTCCGCTACACCTGGGACCGGCCGAACCCGATGTTCCTGCCGGCCCTGGCGGCGCCGCGCGACCCGCTGATCTACCGGCCGTCGCACTATCTCAAGCCGTACCACGCTCGCTACATCGGGAAGGATGCGGCCGACGCGAAGGCCAAGGCGCTGAAGCTCCGCAGCTGGGCCGCCCTGCACAATCGCCTCGACGACAATTACGAGCTCAATAACCCGGACTGCCCGACCCTCCAGGGCTGGGTGCCGCGGACCCGCTCGCCGGCCACCCGGTTCCGGTTCGAGCGCAACCGCAGCTATCACCGGGTCGACACGGCCGGCACGCAGCTGCCCTACGTCGACACTATCGTGATGGACGTGGCCTCGCAGGGGCTCCTCGTCGCCAAGACCAATGCCGGCGAGGCGGACCTGATGTTCCGCGGCCTGATGATGCCCGACATCCCGAGCCTCAAGGAGGGTGAGGCGGCGCACCGCTACCGCACCAACCTGTGGCCCGTGGCCCGCGGCTCGGAGATCGCGCTCTACCCGAACCTGACCACGACCGATCCGGCGTGGCGGCAGCTCAACCGCGACGCGCGTTACCGGCACGCCCTGTCGCTCGCCATCGATCGGCGGACCCTGAACAACACGCTCCTGTTCGGCCTGGGCACCGAGGGCAACGACACGATCGTGCCGGAGAGCGCACTGTTCGAGCCCGCGATGCGGACCCTCAACGCCGCCTACGACCCGGCCCAGGCCGCCAAGCTGCTGGACGAGATCGGGCTCACGGCCCGCGACGGGTCCGGCACCCGGCTGCTGCCGGGCGGGCGGGCGCTGGAGCTGGTGGTGGAGAGCGACGGCGAGGCCGAGATGGTCCTCGACGCGCTTCTGCTCATCACGGAGTTCTGGCGCGAGGTCGGGATCCGCCTGATCACCAAGCCGCAGGAGCGCACGAACCTGCACCGGCGCTCGATCGCGGGCGTGACCGTCATGGTCGCTGCCCAGGGCCTCGACCTCGCCGTCCCGACCGCGATCATGCCGCCGACGGAGCTGAGCCCGGCCCAGCCGGAGCACTATTCCTGGCCCTTGTGGAGCATGAACGTCGAGAGCCGGGGCAAGAGCGGCGAGCCCTGCGACGTCCCGGAGGTTCAGCGTCTCATCGCGCTGGACCGGGAGTGGCGCCACACCGACGATGCCGGCCGGCAGGCCGCGATCTGGCGCGAGATGCTGATGAACCACGCGCGCAACACCTGGGTGATCGGCACGGTGGCGGGCGCGCTCCAGCCGGTGGTCGGCGCCGATCGCCTGATCAACCTGCCGAAGCGCGCCCTCTATTCCTGGGAACCCACCGCGATGATCGGCGTGCAGCGCATCGACGAGCTGTTCTGGGACAGGGGCGCCGAGACCGGCGCCGACAAGCGCGCGGAGGTCCGGTGATCGCCCAGATCCTTCGCCGCGTCGTCACCATGGCGGTGACGCTTCTGGTCATCTCGGCCCTCGTCTTCGTGATCATCAAGCTGCCGCCAGGCGACTACCTGACCAACCGGATCATGGAGCTGCGGGCCACCGGCGACGCGAGTTCCGTGGCGAAGGCCGAGTTGCTCATCAAGCAGTACGGGCTCGACCGGCCGGTCTGGCAGCAATACCTGATGTGGATCGGCGTGCTGCCCGGATCGATCGGGTTCTCGGGGCTGCTGCAGGGCGACTGGGGTTGGTCGTTCGAGTACGACAAGCCGGTGGCGGACGTGGTCGGCGACGCCCTGTGGCTCACCCTCCTGATCAACCTGACGGCGGTGGTGTTCGTCCACCTCGTGGCGATCCCGGCGGCGATCTACTCCGCCACGCACCGCAACACGTTCGGCGACGCCGTCGTCACCCTGCTGGGCTATGTCGGCCTCGCGGTGCCGGGCTTCCTGCTCGCCCTGATCCTGCTGTTCTACGCCAACCGCTGGTTCGGGCTGTCGATCGGCGGCCTCTACGACTCGGCCCTCACCAACCAGCCCTGGACCTGGGAGAAGGTCCGCTCGCTCATGGCGCACCTGATCGTGCCGACGCTGGTCATCGGCCTCGGCGGGACCGCGGCCATGATCCGCCGGATGCGCGCCAACCTGCTGGACGAGCTGGCCAAGCCCTACACGGTCACCGCCCGCGCCAAGGGCCTGCCGCCCCTGCAGGCACTGCTGAAATACCCGTTCAGGATGTCGCTGAACCCGTTCGTGGCGGATATCGGCAACCTGCTGCCGCACCTCGTCTCGGGGTCGGTGCTGGTCTCCCTGGTGCTCAGCCTTCCGACCGTCGGGCCGCTGCTCCTCGAAGCCCTGCGCAGCCAGGACCAGTTCATGGCCGGCTTCATCCTGATGTTCGTCGCGGCCCTGACCCTGGTCGGCATGCTGATCTCGGACCTGATCCTGGTCTGGCTCGACCCGCGCATCCGCATGGGCCTGCGATGACCCGCCCCGCGATGACCGACGCGCTCCCCGCATCCGGACACTTCGTCGATCCGGCGCCCTTCGAGCCGGAGGCCCGGGCCGAGAGCCCCGTCGCCACGGCTTCCGCGTGGCGGCTGATCCTCCGAAAGTTCCTGCGTCACCGCCTGGCCGTCGCCTCGGCCCTGATCCTGCTCGCGCTCTACGCGACCGTGCCGTTCGTCGAGCAACTCGCGCCCTACGGTCAGGCCCGCAGGAACGGCGATTTCCTCTACGCGCCGCCGCAGGGCGTCCACCTGTTCCACGAGGGCCGATTCGTGGGGCCGTTCGTCTACCCCTACCGGGCCCATCTCGATCTCGACACGTTCCGCCGGGACTACAAGGTGGACGCGGTCGCCCCGCAGCCGCTGCGGTTCCTGTGCCGGGGCGACGGCTACGACTGGCTCGGGCTCGTCCACACCGACCTGCACCTCGTCTGCCCGCCGGAGAACGGCACGCTGTTCCTCCTCGGCACCGACAAGCTCGGGCGCGACCTGTTCTCGCGCATGATCTACGGGGCGCGGATCTCCCTCACCATCGGCCTCGTGGGCGTCGCCATCTCGTTCGCGCTCGGGCTCTTCTTCGGCGGCATCGCGGGCTATTTCGGCGGGATCGTCGATGCCGGGGTCCAGCGGCTGATCGAGGTGGTCCGCTCCCTGCCGGAGCTGCCGCTCTGGCTCGCCCTGTCGGCGGCGCTGCCGCCGAACTGGAGCCCGCTGCTGATCTTCTTCGGCATCACGGTGATCCTCGGCCTGCTCGACTGGCCGGGGCTCGCGCGGGCAGTGCGCGGCAAGCTCCTGGCGCTGCGGGAGGAGGACTTCGTCCAGGCCGCCGAGTTGATGGGCGCCTCGCCGACCCGGGTGATCGGTCGCCACCTGATCCCGAACTTCATGAGTCACCTGATCGCGTCGGCGACTCTGTCGATCCCGACCATGATCCTCGGCGAGACGGCCCTGTCGTTCCTGGGCCTGGGCCTGAGACCGCCGGTGACCAGCTGGGGCGTGCTGCTCAACGAGGCGCAGAATCTCGCGGCTGTGCAGCTCTACCCCTGGCTGCTCCTGCCGGTCCTGCCGGTGCTTGTGACCGTGCTCGCCTTCAACTTCATGGGCGACGGCCTGCGCGACGCGGCCGATCCGTATCACTGACGTGGGTCGCCGCACCGTGCCGGCCTACCCGGCGAGCGGCAGCGGTGCGATCCGCGTCGGGGCGGCGACACCCTTGCGCTCCAAGAGGCCCGGCGGCGGCACCGGGGCGTCGATGGTGCAGACCACGCCGGTCGGCTCGTAGCTCAGCACGACCTCGCCGGCGAGCTCGCGCGCCAGGCTGCGCTCGATCAGGCGCGAGCCGAACCCGGTCCGCGTCGGCTTCTTGACCGGCGGGCCGCCCCGCTCGGACCAGCGGAGCGAGAGCTGCATCTCGTCCAGACGCCGCACCGTCCAGGAGATCTCGACCGTGCCGCCCTCCGTCGAGAGCGCGCCGTACTTCACGGCGTTCGTGCCGAGCTCGTGCAGGGCCATGGCGATGGACAGAGCGAGCCGCGGCGGGAGCCGCAGGGCCGGTCCCTGAACCTGGAACCGCGAGGCCCGGCCCTCGCCGGCCTCAAGCGGCCGGATCGCGTCCGCCACGACGGCGGAGAGTTCCGCGCCCTCCCAGCTCTCCCGGGTCAGGACGTCGTGCACCCGCGCCAGGGCGAGGAGGCGTGCCTCGAAGGCGGCGCGCGCCGCGTCCGCCTCCGCGCCCTCCAGCCCGCGCAGGGACTGGGCCGCGATCGACTGCACCGTCGCCAGGGTGTTCTTCACCCGGTGGTTCAACTCGTGGATCAGGAGCAGGAGGTGCTCCTCGGCGTTCTTCGTGTCGGTGATGTCGATGTTGCAGCCGGTGTAGCCCAGGAAGTTCTGGGCGTCGTCGAGCCGCGGCACGCCCTCGCACTGGAGCCAGCGCACCGCGCCCGTCCGGTCGATTACCCGCGCCTCGGTGCGGAACGGGACCCGGGCCTCGAACGCCTCCGTGAAGGCGCTGCGGAAATTCTCCAGATCGTCGGGATGCACGATCTGATGCCAGCCGTCGTCGTTGAACCGCGCGGCCGGCAGCCCGAACAGGTGCTCGAAGTGGAGGTTGGCGAAGCTGACCGCGCCGATCTCGTCGGTCATCCAGATCAGGGCCGGGGCCGAATCGGCCATGTGCCGGAAGCGCGCCTCGCTCTCGCTCAGCGCGCTCAGGCCGCGCTTGGTCTCGGCCAGCGCCCGGTCGCGCTCCTCCTCTCGGGTGCGCAGCCGCAGCGACGCCTCCGACAGCACGACGCCGAGCCGCTGGATCTCGTGCACCGGCGACGACACGCGCGGGATCGCCTCGCCCCGGGCCAGGGCAGGCCCGGATGCGGCCAGCAACCGGAGGGGTCGTGAGACCCGCGACCAGAGGTTGACCGCCAGGAGCGACGAGGTGGCGAGCACCAGCAGGCCGAATCCCGCGAATGCCCAGATCCAGCGCCGCACCCGCGCGTCGACGAGGGCCTGCGGGATGCTGGTCGCGACCATCCAGCCGGTGAGCCGCGAGCGCGCCTCGATCACCACCACCGGCTTGTGCTGGCGGTCCTGGCCCTCCCACACGCCGGGGGTCGACGACTGCACCTGGCGGAGGCTGGCGAGGCGCTGCTTGCCGACCACCGCCTCGGGATCGGGCAGGCGCGCCAGGACGACGCCGGCCCGGTCACTGATCCCCGTCGTCCAGCCCGGGACGACCTCGCGCGACAGGATTCCCTGCAGGCGGGACAGGGGAACGGTGAAGCTCAGAATGTAGCCGACCTCGCCGTCGACCATCACCGGCACGCCGACCGCGTAGGTGGCATCGCCCGGCATCGGTCCGGGCACGTAGCCGCTCACCATGGCGCGCTGCGTGCCCCGCGTAAGATCCTGATCGAAGGGAAGCGCGACGATCGGCATCGGCGCGCCGCGCGGCACGCCGGTATTCACCACCTCCTGACCGTTGGGCCGGCGCAGGAGCACGTCGAGATCGATCGATTCGCGGACGAGGCGCGCCTGGGCGTCGAACGCCTCGAAGTCGCCCTGCCGAATCCGCGGCGAGGTCGCCAGCGTCTGCAGCACCGACACGAGCCCGGCGGTGTCGCGGTCCAGGGACAGGCCGATGCCGCGCACGTTCTCGCGGGCGTCCTGCTCGAACCGCGCCCGCTCGGCGGAGGCGTAGCGCATCAGCAGGATGCTGGTGAACAGCAGGCCGGGGCCGATCAGCGCGATCACCAGCGCGATCAGGTAGACCTGGGTCGAGAAGCCGTTCCGCCCGAAGCGGTGCAGCCGCCGCGACAGCCACGAACGGCGCGCGGGGATCACCGCGGGGACGCCCGCGCCCTCTGCATGATGGTCCGGACTCAAGCGGGGTCCGTCCCCGGCCCGCGGCGCCCCGCGGGCTCGTCGCCGTTCCCTCGCCTCATGACCGGTCGATATGACCGAGATCGCGCGCCGGGTCGAGGTGGTCGCGCACCCGCTGCTTCAGCGCCTTCACGTCCGGAAACCCGCCGTCGCGCACCCGTTCCCAGAGGAGCGCCGCGCCCAGTTCGATGCGGAAGGTGCCTCCGGTGGCCGGCACGAGGGCGACCTCGCCGAGATCGTCCCGGAACGTCGAGAGGAGTTCCTGCGCCATCCAGGCCGCGCGCAGCAGCCAGTTGCACTGCGTGCAGTAGGTGATCGCGACGCGCGGCCGCCCTGGCCCCGCCGCGCCCTCCGCCGTCACGTCGCTGCCGGGCTTCGCGCCCGCTGGCCCCTCGTGCATCCCTGCACAGCGCACCGGGCCGACGGCCTTGTCAACCTCACGCGCGCACACGCTGGCGGGCCCCGGGCCGGCGTCGGCTGCGCCCGGCCCCGGCGCACCGGGATTCGAGAGCTCTTTCGAGCGCTCGTCCGGTTGCCGCCAAACATCGCCGGCCGCGCTTGACGTCGCGGCCTGCCGCGCTCTAGAAGGCCGGCCACCGGGTCGCGGCGCCCTCGAGGGCGAGCGACGATGGCGTGCGCTCAGGCGACTCGCCGGTACGGACGGTTAGCACAGCGGTAGTGCGTTCCCTTCACACGGGAAAGGTCGCAGGTTCGATCCCTGCACCGTCCACCATTCCCTTCTCCTCCCCCGAACTCCTCCCCCGAAGGTCTGATCCCGGCGCTCCCCGCGTCGGTTTGCCACCCGAAAAGCCCGTGCTAAGGGCGCTCGATCGGTGAACGCATAAGCTTGGACCCGGCCCGATCCGGGTCGCAGGTCACGGGCAGGGGAAGGGCGGGAACAGCCATGAAGGATATCCTCGACAAGCTCGAAGAGCGGCGGGCGCAGGCCCGGCTCGGCGGCGGTGAGAAGCGCGTCGAGGCGCAGCACAAGCGTGGCAAGCTGACGGCGCGCGAGCGGATCGAGCTCCTCCTCGACCACGGGTCGTTCGAAGAGTTCGACATGTTCGTGCAGCATCGCTCCACCGATTTCGGCATGGAGAAGCAGAAGATCCCCGGTGACGGCGTCGTCACCGGCTGGGGCACGATCAACGGCCGCACGGTCTTCCTCTTCTCGAAAGACTTCACGGTGTTCGGCGGCTCCCTCTCGGAGGCGCACGCCCAGAAGATCGTGAAGGTCCAGGACATGGCGCTGAAGATGCGCGCGCCGATCATCGGCATCTTCGATGCCGGCGGCGCGCGCATCCAGGAGGGCGTCGCGGCGCTCGGCGGCTACGGCGAGGTGTTCCGCCGCAACGTCATGGCCTCGGGCGTCATCCCCCAGATCTCGGTGATCATGGGTCCGTGCGCGGGCGGCGACGTCTACTCGCCGGCCATGACCGACTTCATCTTCATGGTCCGCGACACGAGCTACATGTTCGTGACCGGCCCTGACGTGGTGAAGACCGTCACCAACGAGGTCGTGACCGCCGAGGAGCTCGGCGGCGCCAAGGTCCACACGACCAAGTCGTCGATCGCGGACGGTTCCTTCGAGAACGACGTCGAGGCGATCCTCCAGATCCGCCGCCTCCTCGACTTCCTCCCGGCCAACAACATCGACGGCGTGCCGGAGCTCGAGAGCTTCGACGACGTCGACCGGATCGACGCGTCCCTCGACACGTTGATCCCGGACAACCCGAACAAGCCCTACGACATGGGCGAGCTGATCCGCCGCGTGGTGGACGAGGGCGACTTCTTCGAGATCCAGTCCGCCTACGCGCGCAACATCATCACCGGCTTCGGCCGGATCGAGGGCCGCACGGTCGGCTTCGTGGCCAACCAGCCGCTGGTGCTCGCGGGCGTGCTCGATTCGGACGCCTCGCGGAAGGCCGCGCGCTTCGTGCGCTACTGCGACGCCTTCGGCATCCCGATCGTCACCTTCGTGGACGTGCCGGGCTTCCTGCCGGGCACGGCGCAGGA
This sequence comes from Methylobacterium sp. NMS14P, assembly GCF_028583545.1. Taxonomy (NCBI): domain Bacteria; kingdom Pseudomonadati; phylum Pseudomonadota; class Alphaproteobacteria; order Hyphomicrobiales; family Methylobacteriaceae; genus Methylobacterium; species Methylobacterium sp. NMS14P. Next base: position 3,187,752 of record NZ_CP087106.1, read on the forward strand.
ATACGGCGGCCTGATCAAGCACGGTGCCAAGCTGCTCTTCGCCTACTCGCAGGCGACGGTGCCGCTGGTCACGATCATCACCCGCAAGGCCTTCGGCGGCGCCTACGACGTCATGGCGTCGAAGCACGTCGGCGCGGACGTGAACTACGCGTGGCCGACGGCGCAGATCGCCGTAATGGGCGCGAAGGGCGCGGTCGAGATCATCTTCCGGAGCGAGATCGGGGATCCGGAGAAGATCGCGGCGCGCACCGGCGAGTACGAGGACCGGTTCCTCTCGCCCTTCGTGGCGGCCGAGCGCGGCTACATCGACGAGGTGATCATGCCGCACTCGACCCGCCGCCGGATCGCCAAGGCCCTCGGCATGCTCCGCACCAAGAAGATGGAGCAGCCCTGGAAGAAGCACGACAACATCCCGCTCTGAGGCGGGCGCAGGGGCCGGCGGCCGTGTCGCCGCCGGTCTCAGCTGCGGTTGCTGTTCTCGATCACCGCGCACAGCGTCAGGGGGCCCTTGTCGGGCGACACCATCGCCGAACAGGTGACCCGGGCACCGCCGAGGTCGATGTTGCTGTGCCGGAGCTTCGTGGCCGTCGCCTGGGCGCGGTGCGCGGCCTCGGTGATCACGGCGGCATCGATGCCGGTCACCGCGTGCCCAGCCTGGCCGAACAGGTCGTAGTAACTGTCCGGCGGGTTGGCACCGCGAAACTGCGCGCCCACCGACGACAGGTCCGGCGCGCCGCAGGCCAGCGTCAGGGTCATGTCCGGACCGGCCGTGAAGCTGGCGTAATCGCTCCGGCGCTCGGCCGTCTTCGCCGCCGTCTCGGCCCTCACCTTGTCGACGAGCGCGTCGCAGGATTGGGCCCGGGCGGTTCCGAAGCCGGCCGAGAGGGCGGTGAGGACGAGGAGGGGCAGGAACGCGCGCATACCGGCGAGGTAGCGCGGTGTCCCGGAATGGCGAGCGGCGCGGCGTTCCGGCGCGCCCGGCCCCGGCCCGATCCGGATCAGGCGGATTAACCCTGCCCCTGGACCAAGACGGGTTTCTCGCCGACGAGGAGGCGCCGCTTGAGGCGGGCGATGCCCTCGCGCTGCAACTCGCTCGGCGGGGAATGCGCGCTGGCCACCTGCGTCAGCATAGCGATCAGCTCGCCCCGCTCCGCCGGCGTCAGCGCGTCGCGCAGCAGCGGCGCCAGGGCGTCGGCGACCTGCGAGAACGGAAGCCGCGCCCGCGTGTAGCCCCAGGCCCGCTCGAAGGTGGCCGAGATCCGATCCACCTCCAGCGGCGTCTCCATGTATTCGAGAATCCGCGTCTTCTCGCTGGCGGTCAGGGGGCTGCCCGTCCGGACCAGCTGGATCATCAGGATCACCGCCGCCAGGCGCGGGTCGCGGACGCGCTGCAACGGCGTCCCCACGAGGTTCTGGAAGGTCGAGACGGCGCGGCGCTGGAGCCCCTTCGTGTCCCGGTCGACCTCCTGCAGGCCCTTGACGGTTCCGTGCGTCCGCAAGATCCAGAACAGTCCCGCAACGATGATCCCGATGAGGCCGAGCAGGATCGGCATGAGCATCCCCACATCGAATCGACGCGGGACGGTCCCACGCACCTCTCAGTGTGTCAAACTGTCATCAATGCCTGTCGATTACCGACGCGACATGCAGGGTCTCCGGCCCAGGGAAGGAATCCATTGCGCGCGACCGGGATGTACTTCGCCGATGCAAGGATCAGCGGCAAATCTCCGCGAACCCGCCGCTCAGCTGGCGGCCGTGGGCGTGTCCGTCTTTCCGAGTTCGAGGAGGACGATCTCCGGGGGGACGCCCATCCGCACGGGGATCCGGCTCATCCCGAAGCCGCCCGAGACGATCATGTGGCGACCGTCCTGGACGACGTGGCCGTAGGAATAGTCGTGTCCGCGCACCTTTCGGATGGCTGGCGCGTGGCCGAACAGGCGGACCTGCCCGCCGTGAGTGTGCCCGGCTAGGGTCAGCGAGACGCGGTCGGGCACGCTGGCGAAGATGTCGGGTTCGTGGGCCATGAGGATCACGGGCGCCGTATCCGTGATCGCCTGCAAGGTGCGCGGCAGGTCGGCGAGGCTGAACGTGCTCCACGCGTTGAGGAACGGCTGCTGGTCGCCGAGTCCGGCCAGCCAGAACGGCCGCCCGTCCTTCACGAGGCGCACGGCCTGGTTCTCCAGAACCGGGATGCCCTGCGCCTCCAGCAGGCGCCGGACCGCCGGAACGCCGCGGCCGGCCCGCTGGACGGCGTGGTCGTCCCACCAATCGTGGTTGCCGAGGATCGCGTGCGTGCCGAGGGGCGCCTTCAGCTCCGTCATCATCCGGGCGAACCGGTCGAGCGGCAGCTTGCGCCACGCGATGCGCCCGGCCGGGTAGTCGCCGAGCAGCAGGACAAGATCGGGCTCGAGAGCGTTGGTAGCCGCCATGATTTCCGCCACCCGGTCGAACGGCATGTACGGCTCGCAGATGTGGAAATCCGCGAGCACCGCCACCCGCAGGCGCAGCGCCGGATCCCAGCGCGGCAGGGTCGGCGCGTAGGACGTGACCACCAGCCGGTGCAGCGGCTCGACGTCGAAGGCGTAGACGCCCGTCGCGGCGGTGAGGCCGGCGCCCACGCCGAGCCCGGTCAGGAACTGCCGGCGGCTCGGCATGATCAGCATCGCGATAAGACCTGTTGGCTCTGGAACTCGCCGGTGTCCCGCTAAGTGCGCAGTCCGGCGAAAGCGGGGCGGAACCGGCTTCACGGCCGCGGGACACTGGTCCGAAACCGGTTGACGGACCGTGGCCTGCCGCCGCGCTCGGTCTATAAGACAGTGTCTCGTCCAGCGAAGTGATCCGGAACCAGATGTTGAACCGCCCCCTGCGCATCGGCACCCGCGGCTCTCCGATGGCGCTCGCGCAGACCGGGATGGTGCGCGACCGGATCGTGGCGGCCAATCCGGGCCTGGAGACCGAGTTGGTGGTCGTGACCACCGTGGCCGACAAGATCCTCGACCGACCCCTGTCCGAGATCGGCGGCAAGGGCCTGTTCACCAAGGAACTGGAGCAGGCCCTGTTCGCCGGCGAGGTCGACGTCGCCGTGCATTCCATGAAGGACGTGGAGACCTGGCTCCCCGACGGCCTCACCATCGCCTGCATCCTCGAGCGCGACGACCCGCGGGACGCGTTCCTGTCGCCGCACGCCGACGGTCTGGCGGGGCTGCCGTCGGGCGCGCGGGTCGGGACCTCGTCGCTCCGCCGCGGCGCGCAGGTGCTGATGCGGCGGCCCGATCTCCGGGTGGTGCCGCTGCGAGGCAACGCCAATACGCGGATGCGCAAGCTCGAGGCCGGCGAGTGCGACGCGACTCTCCTCGCCCTGGCGGGCCTGCAGCGCCTCGGCCTGGAGAGCATGGCGCGCAGCGTCCTGTCGGTGGACGAGATGCTTCCCGCCGTGGCGCAGGGCGCCCTCGGCATCGAGTGCCGCACGGACGACGCGGTGATCCGCGACCTCCTGGCGCCCATCGCCTGCCAGCGGACCACCACCGCGGTGTCGGCCGAGCGGGCGCTGCTCGCGGAACTCGACGGGTCCTGCCGGACCCCGATCGCCGCCCTCTCGCAGATCGACGGGGACAGCCTGCGGATCGACGGGCTGCTGTTCCTGCCCGACGGCAGTCGCCACTGGGCGGCGTCCCGGCAGGGGCCCGTCGCGGAGGCGGAGCGGATCGGCCGCGAGGCGGGCGCGGCGCTGAAGGCGGCGGCCGGCGATACCTATACTCATCACTTGCAGTGAGGCCCGGCCGATGCCGTCCGTGACCCTGGTCGACGTCTTCACCCACGCGGGCACGGGCGGCAACCCCTGCCCCGTCGTCCCCGACGCGCGGGCCCTCGACGCGGAGGCCATGCGGGACGTCGCGCGGCGCTACGGGCACGAATCGGGCTTCGCTCTGCCGGCCGAGGACCCGGCCCACGACCTGCGCCTGCGCTTCTTCGTGCCGAACCACGAGATGGAGATGTGCGCCCACGCCACCATCGGCGTCCTGTGGGTGCTGGCCCGCGAGGGACGGCTTCCGAATGCGTCGGTCCGGATCGCGACTGGCAGCGGCTCCGTGACGGGGTTCGTGAGCCCGCGCGGCGCGGATGCCTGGAGCGTCGCGATTACGCAGCCAGTCGGCCGTGTGCGGCCCCTGGCGGAACAGCACAGCGCCGATGTCCGCGCGGCGCTCGGAGTCGGGCACGACGCGCTCGCCGCGCGCCCTGTCCACAACGCCGTGACGTCGCGGGTCAAGACGCTCGTGCCGATGCGCGATGCGGCCGCGCTCAACGCCCTCGCGCCCGCGAGCGACGCCGTCGAGGCTGCCTGCACGCGGATCGGCTCGACCGGGCTCTACCCCTACGCCGTGCTCGACGGCCCGGCCAGGCTGTTCGAGGCGCGCCAGTTCCCCCGCGCCTCCGGCTATCCCGAGGATGCCGCAACGGGCATCGCCGCCGCGGCCCTGGCCTTCGGGCTGCTGCGGGACGGGCTCATCGAGCCGGACGATCGTCCGATCCGGATTCTGCAGGGGCGGGCCATGGGCCGCCTGTCCGAGATCCGGGTGCAGCTCGGCTTCGTGGGCGGTCGCCCGGTCGGGTGCCTGCTGGAGGGCGACGTCGCTCTCGACAGGTCCGCCGACTAGGAGGAGGACTGCTTGCGCCGCTCCTGGGAAGGTCGGACGTGCCGACGACAAACTCGATCATCGTCTGCCGCGCGGCCTCGGCGCCGCCGGACCTGAGCCGACACGACACCATCAACATCCAGGCGCCCTAGGATCTCGTGGAAAACCTCCCCGGCCTATCCACGGCGCGGTATCCGGCCGCCGACCGCGCGATCGCGGAGGACGAGGGCGGCCGGATCGCGGGGGAGTGGTTCGCCGAGCCGTCGCGGCTTGGAGGGGGCTGCGGTCCGTCGCCGCCGCTTCAATCCGCCCTACCATCCCGGTCGCGGCGGATGCTGCGGCGGACCGCGGTGAGCTGCCAGACCCCGATACCCAGCGCCAGGGCGAAGACGAGGCCGATATCGAAAGCGACGAACAGCCTGTCGCTCACCGAGGAGCCTCCGCCGCGCCGATCAGGACGGCGCGGAGCGGCCGAACGCCTCGCGCTCGCGCATCCGCTCGATCAGGTCGAGGACGTGCACGACCCGGCCGCTGACGTCCCACCAGGGCCGCAGAGCCGGTCGCTCGCGCATCGGCAGGACCGGCTCGGCCGCCACCGCCTCGATCAGGAACGCCGTCTCGGGGAGCGGCGCCGCGCCGAGGCCGGCCGCGCCCGAAGGCGTGCCGAGAGCGCGCGCAATCAGCGCGAGCTTCCGCCCCGTCGTGACGCGGGCGCGGTGGCGGACCGAATCGTAACCCTGCGCCGCCACGACCCGGCCGATCTCGGCATAGATCAGGGCCGCCGCCCGGATCGAGGGCCGGCAGCCCCGGGGCAGCACCGCGATCCCGGCCTGCGCGCGGGCGTAGAGGCTGTCCGCCTCGCCGAGGACACGGGCCACGACGCCGGCCAGCGCCGGACTCGGCCGCGGATCGGCGAGGAACGCGTCCGGGTCGATCCCGGCCTCCCGCATCCAGTTTAGCGGCAGGTAGAGGCGGCCCATCCGCGCGTCCTCGCCGACGTCGCGCGCGATGTTGGTGAGCTGCATCGCGGCGCCGAGATCGCAGGCGCGGGCCAGCGCGTCGCGATCGCGGGTGCCCATGATCAGGGCCATCATCGCCCCGACCGAGCCCGCCACCCGGGCGGCGTAAGCGTGGAGCGCGCCGAGATCGGCGTAGCGCCGGCCCTCGGCGTCCCACGCGAAGCCCTCGATCAGCGCGCGCGGCAGCGCCTCCGGGATCGCGTGGGCCGCGACGATCTCCGCGAAGGCGCGGTCCGCCGGGGCGTCGGCGGGGCGGCCGGCATAGGCCTGGCCGATTCGGCCCTCGAGACGCGCCACGGCGCTGCGTCGGTCGGCCGGGCTCGCGGCATCGTCGACGAGGTCGTCCGACAGCCGGCAGAAGGCGTAGAGGCCGTAGGCCGCCTCGCGCATGTCGGCCGGCAGCAATTGGCCGGCCGCGAAGAAGCTCTTCGAGCCGGCCCGGATCGCCACCCGGCAGGCGGTTCGGTCGGCCGCGGCGGCGAATTCAGGCGGTAACGCGGGCATCGGGGACCACGCTGTCGAGGATGCGGGCGGAGGAGAGCACCCCGGGGAGGCCCGCGCCCGGATGCGTGCCGGCCCCGACGAGATAGAGATTGCGGACCGCGCTCGACCGGTTGTGCGGACGGAACCAGGCCGATTGCGTCAGCACCGGCTCCAGGCCGAAGCCCGATCCCCGGTAGCTCAAGAAATCGTCCTGGAAATCCAGGGGCGTCGTCACCTTCGAGGTCACGATGGTCTCGGACAGGCCCGGCATCACGCTCGCCTCGAGCATGGCGGCGATCCGGCGCCGATACGGTTCGGCGAGGGTCTGCCAGTCCTGACCGCCGGCGAGGTTGGGAACCGGAGCCAGCACGTAGAAGGCGTCGCATCCCGGCGGGGCGAGGCTCGGATCGGTCGCGGTCGGCCGGTGCAGGTACAGGCTCGCATCCTCGGCCAGCACCTTGCGATCGAAGATGTCGGCGAGCAGGCCGCGATACCGCGGCCCGAGCAGAATCGTGTGGTGATCCACCGCCGGGTAGCGCCGCTTGGTGCCGAAGTACCAGACGAACAGCCCCATCGACGAGCGGGCCCGCTGGAACCGTCCCGGGCTCCAGCGCTGCGCCTCCGGCAGCAGGCGCGCGTGCGTCACGGCCGAATCGGCGTTGGACACCACGACGTCGGCCGCGATCGGCTCGCCGCTCGTCAGGTTGACGCCGGTGGCTGCCCCCTCCTCCACCCTGATGCGCGCGACCTCGACGCCGAGGCGCAGGCGGCCGCCCTGCGACCGGATCAGCCGCACCAGCCCGTCGACCAGCTGACCGGTTCCGCCCATCGCGAAGTGGACGCCCCAGCGCCGCTCGAGGTCGGCGATCAGGCAGTAGATGGCGCTGGCCCGGAACGGGTTGCCCCCGATCAGCAGCGGATGGAAGCTGAACACCGTCCGCAGCCGCTCGTCGCGGATGAAGCGCGCCACCACGTCGTGCACCGAGCGGTGTCCCGAGAGGCGCAGCAGGTCGGGCGCGATCTTCAGCATCGCGCCGACGCTGCCGAAGGGCACGTGACCGAGCTGCTCGAACCCGATCCGGCACACGGCGCGGCTGTGCGCCATGAAGCGCTCGTAGCCCGCGACATCGCCGGGCGCGAAGCGCGCCACCTCGTCTCGCATACGGTCCACGTCGCCGCTGTAGGCGAAGGACGTCCCGTCCGCGAAGCGGATCCGGTAGAACGGGTCCATCGGCACCAGCGTCACGTCGTCGGCGAGCCTGCGGCCGGCCAGCTGCCAGAGTTCCTCGAAGAGCTGGGGCGCGGTGACGATGGTCGGACCGGCGTCGAAGGTGAAGCCGTCCTGCCGGTGGACGCGGGCCCGACCACCGGGCTGCGCGAGGCGCTCGAGCACGGTCACGCGGTAGCCGCGGGCGCCCAGCCGGACCGCCGCGGCGAGACCGCCGAAGCCCGAGCCGACCACGACGGCGTGCGAGCGCCGATCGGTCTCTTGCGCAACCCGATGGTCGACCGCGAGTGTCAGCATTGCTTGACACTATCGCGGTCCTTTCCCCGCACGCAAGGGCGAAATCAGGCACGGCTCCGATGGCTTGCGGACCGTTCAGAACTCCCCCGCGAGGCCGGCGCGGACGCCGACGGCGTTGTCGCCGCCGTAGGCCACGCCGGCGGTCACGGCGATCGGGACGCAGCAGGTCGGCAACCGGTGCGCCACGGCGAGGCCGCCGGCCCACTCACCCCGGTAGGTCGCCCCGTTGGTGGCCCAGGTCGTCTTGCCAGGCGCCGACGGCATCGGCGCGGTCGCCATTGCGATGGCCATGGCGACGCCCTGCCGGGCCTCCTTGCGGGTCTGGATCGCGTAGCGCTGGACCGAGTCGGTCTTGGCTTCCAGGTTGTTGACCTGCGCCTGAACCGAATCGATCCGGTTGCCGAGGCCGGCGATCGTCGACGGTCCGTAGGCCGAGGCCGCGAGGTTGCCGTTCGCATCCGTGGTCACGAAGGCCGTCGCTCCGCTCTGCGCGGCGGCGCTCGCCTGCGAAGCGATACCGGCCAGCGTGTACGTGTTCGCGGAATTGCCGATCGCGACCTGGTTGGCCTGGGTCGTCTTCACGTTCGCGCCGATCGCGATCGTGTTGGCCTGGTTGGCGGCCGCCCCGTTGCCGAGCGCGACGCTGTTGTTGCCGGCCGCCGAGGCGGCCGCACCGATGGCGGTCGAGCCGGTCCCGGTCGCGCCGGCGACGAAGCCCAGGGCGGTGCTGCCGGCTCCGGACGCCGCGGAGGCCGTGCCGATCGCCGTTCCGCCGAGACCCTGGGCATTCGCCGCGTAGCCGAGGGCGACGCTGCCGGTATTGGCCGCGCTCGCGCCCGTGCCGACCGCGGTCGAGGCGGTTCCGGCCGCGCTCGAACCGTAGCCAACGGCTAGAGCGTCGCTGCCGACGGCGATCGGCGCGGCCTGGTTGCTGGTGTTGTTGGCGGCGACACCGGTGACGCTGGTGAGCTGCGAGAGCCTCAGCTCGTTGATGACCGTCTGCCCCTGGGACTGCGTCACGTTGCCGGTGATGATGTAGATGCCCTGATTGGAGCCGCCTCCGGCCCCACCACCGGTCCCGCCTCCGCCAGTCCCACCCCCGCCCGTGCCGCCGCAGGTGCCGCAGCCGCCGGTTCCCGATCCGCCCGCGGTTCCCAGTGTGAGACCGGTGCCGAGCAGCCCGTCTCCCGGACCGGTCGTGCCGACGAGGACGCCGGTCCCGAGCACGCCCCCGCCGTTGGTCCCGACGTTGAGCCCCGTCCCGAGGACGCCGGTCCCGGGATTGGTGGTGCCGACTGTGACGCCGGTGCCGAGGAGCCCGCCACCGGTCGTCCCGACATTGAGGCCCGTTCCGAGGACCCCGCTTCCGGGGCTGCTCGTGCCGATGGTCACCCCGGTGCCGAGGATGCCATTCGTGGTTGTATCGAGCGCGCCGCGGAGGAGCTGTGCCTGGGCAGGCGTCGCAAGGGCCGTGCAGAGCAGGAGCCCGGCCGCGATCGGGATCGCGCGGCCGGCGCTCGGGCGGGTGACAGCGAGCATCGCAGTCCGCGGCACAGCCGGGACGACGGTCAAGGGACGCATCTGGAACTCCATTGCTGCGCGGCCGGGGGCGCTTCCGAACCGGCCCTGCGATCCGCTGTTCGGTGAGCAGGAACGAGATGCAGCTTCTGGTAGAATGATTAACGCTAACTTTCGGTTGTATTTGGATACGTCGTTTCCCGTACAGTGACGCAGTTTGCGAGCGCTCGCGCGGGCGCCGCGGCGCGCCTCAGAAAACGCGTGTTTGCGCGGCGATATCGCGCCGCAGAGGGGCTATAGGAGCTTGGAAATCCGAGCTTTCGGCAGGGAACGGACGCGTGATGGACGGTCGAGGTCAGACCATTTTCGTGGCGGGCCATCGGGGCATGGTGGGCTCGGCGATCGTGCGTCGCCTGCGTGAACTCGGTCACGAGCGCATCCTCACGGCCGACCGCCGGACCCTCGACCTGCTGGATCAGGCCGCGGTCCGGCGCTTCTTCGCCGAGAACCGCATCGATCAGGTCTACCTCGCCGCCGCGCGCGTCGGCGGCATCCACGCCAACAACACCTACCCGGCCGAGTTCATCCACGAGAACCTGCTGATCCAGTCCAACCTGATCGACGCCGCCCATACGCACGACGTCGACCGGCTGCTGTTCCTCGGCTCGTCCTGCATCTATCCGAAGCTCGCCCCGCAGCCGATGCGCGAGGACGCCCTGCTGACCGGGCTGCTCGAGCCGACCAACGAGCCCTACGCGATCGCCAAGATCGCGGGGATCAAGATGTGCGAGAGCTACAACCGCCAGTACGGGCGCCGCTACCGCAGCGTGATGCCGACCAACCTCTACGGGCCGAACGACAACTTCCATCCCGAGAACGCCCACGTCCTGCCGGCGCTCATGCGCCGCTTCCACGAGGCGAAGCAGGAGGGTCGCGCCAAGGTCACGGTCTGGGGCACCGGCCGGGCGATGCGCGAGTTCCTGCACGTCGACGACATGGCGCGGGCCAGCGTCTACGTGATGGAGATGGACGACGCGGTCTACGCCGCGAACACCCGCCCCGACCTGTCGCACATCAACGTCGGGACCGGCGAGGATTGCACCATCCGACAGCTGGCCGAGGCGCTCGCGCGGGTGATCGGCTACGCGGGCGAGCTCGCGTTCGACGCGACCAAGCCCGACGGCACGCCGCGCAAGCTGATGGACGTGTCGCGGCTGCGGGCGATGGGCTGGCGGCCGGAGATCGACCTCGAGGACGGTCTGCGCCAGACCTACGGCTGGTTCCTGGAGAACCACGCGACGCTCCGGCGCTGAGCGGACCCTTCGTCCCGCCGCTCGGTTCACCGACCACCGCACAGCCGCCGCCATCCGCCCGGGGAGGAGACGACCATGGCCCACCGGCCGCCCGACGACAGCGCGGACGCGCGACGGCGGAAATTCCTGCAGAGCTTCCAGAACTTCGACGCGAATAGCCGCTTTCCCGCGCCCTACGCGCATTTCGCCGGCAAGCCGCTGACGGAGGCGTCCGGGCAGGGCTGGCGCTACGACGCCCTCGGCTACCGCAACGACGCGCACGCGGACGCGCGGCCGCCGTCCGAGACGCTGAGGGTCTTCGTCGTCGGCGACAGCACCCTGATCGACGGTCAGGTCTTCGCCGACACCGTGCCCGGACGCTTGGAGACCGGGCTGAAGCAGGCGCACGGGCCCGGCTGCCGCGTCTACAATTTCGGCGCGGTCTCGGCCTGCCTGAACCAGATGATAGCCTTGGTCACGACGCGGCTGATGGACCTGCAGCCCGACGTCATCCTGATCGTGGGCGGCGCGACCGACATCTTCCAGCCCTGGAGCTTCGATCCGCGGGCGGGCGTCCCCTACAATCACTTCGCGAACGAGAGCCTGTACGACTACTTCTTCGATCCGAGGAAGTCCGCCGAGGACGCGGAGGCCCTGTCGTACGACGGCCTCCAGGCGATGATCTTCAACCGCCTCGAGAACCTGCGCGCGCTGACGAACTGGCAGTCCGACATCTGGGAATGGGAGGTGGTGCGGCAGTTCGAGCTGGCGCTGAAGCGCCTCGCGCGTCTCGCGCCCGGGATCGGCGCGCCGGTGCGGTTTGTCCTGCAGCCGACGGTCGTCCGCAAAGCGACGCACGCGGGCGCTGAGGCGTCCGTCGCGTCGGGCGCGTTCCTCGCCTATCTGGACCGCCAGTACGAGCGCTTCGAGAACGTCCTCGGGCGGCTGGACACGACCGACCGGGCCTTCGCGGCGCGGGATCTGAGCCGCCTGTTCGAGGCCGACACCCGCGCCCTGTTCACCGACATCGTCCACGTGACCTCGGAGGGGCGCCAGGAGATGGCGGACCGTCTCCGGGCGGAGGTGATCGAGACGATGGGAACGGCGACGCCTGCCTGAGCCATGGCCGGACCGATCGTCTTCATCGGGGACTCGATCACGGAGCTCTGGGGCTTCCACCGGGCCGGCACCTTCGAGGCCTACGACCTCATCCCCCGCGGCGGCTCCGGCCAGACGGCGCGCTGGATCACCATGCGGTTCGCCCGCGACCTCGCGGAGACCGGCGCCGGCGGCGTGCATCTCCTGTGCGGCGTCAACGATATCGGCCGCAACGAGGGCTTCTTCGTCCCGGTCGAGGAGATCTGCCGGACCCTCACCGGCATGCTCGACGAGGCCCGTGCCATGGGCGTGAAGGCCTGGATCGGCTCGCTAACGCCGGTGGACGGGATCCCGTGGAACCCGGAGGTTCGGGACGCCCCCGCCATGGTCGCGGCGGTCAACGCGTGGCTCCGGGACCACGCCCACGAGCACGGCGCGACGTTCATCGACTATTACGCCGTGCTGGCGACGGAGACCGGCGGGCTCCGGCCCGACTACGGAACGGACGGCCTCCACCTGAGCCCGGCGGGCTACGCGGCGATCGAGCCGCTGATGCTCAGGTCCCTCGGGCGCGTCCCGGAGGCCGTCCCGCGGCCCGTCCTGCCCGCGAAGGCGACCCAATCCGTTCGCGCGCGCCTCATCGGCGCCGCGGTGGCGGCGGCGGCTCTGTTGGCCGCCATCGCCGCCCTGGTCCTCGAGCTCCGCTGATCAGACCCGCCGCACCGCGCCGTGCGCCGCGCTCGTCGTGAGCATCGCGTAGGCGCGCAGGGCCGCGCTCACCTTCCGCTTGCGCGGCTTCGCGGGCTGCCAGCCCGCGGCCTCCTGGGCGATCCGCCGCTGGTCGAGTTCCGCCGGGTCCACGTCGAGGTGGATGCGGCGGTTCGGGATGTCGATGGCGATCCGGTCGCCGTCGCGCACGAGGCCGATGAGGCCGCCCTCGGCCGCCTCGGGCGAGACGTGCCCGATGGACAGGCCCGACGACCCGCCGGAGAACCGCCCGTCCGTGACGAGGGCGCAGGCCTTCCCGAGCCCCTTCGATTTCAGGTAGCTCGTCGGGTAGAGCATCTCCTGCATGCCGGGACCGCCGCGCGGACCCTCGTAGCGGATCAGCACGACCTCGCCGGCCGTGACCTTGCCGTTGAGGATGCCGTCGACGGCCGCGTCCTGACTCTCGAACACGCGGGCAGTGCCCGTGAATGTCAGGATCGAGGCGTCGACGCCCGCGGTCTTCACGATGCAGCCTTGCTCAGCGAGGTTGCCGTACAGCACGGCGAGGCCGCCGTCCTGCGAGTAGGCGTGCGCGGCGTCGCGGATCACGCCGCCCTCCCGGTCGACATCAAGCTCGTCGAAGCGCGATTCCTGGCTGAAGGCCACCTGGGTCGGCACGCCGCCCGGGGCCGCGCGGTAGAAGGTCTGGACCGAGGCGGCCGGCGCGCCGCGCACGTCCCAGCGGGCGAGTGCGGCGCCCAGCGTCCCGGCCGAGACGTTGCCGACGCCGGTGTCGATCAGGCGGGCCCGGTCGAGTTCGCCCAGGATGCCCATGATCCCGCCGGCGCGATGCACGTCCTCCATGTGGACGTTGGCCACCGCCGGAGCGACCTTGCACAGCACCGGCACCCGCCGGGACAGCCGGTCGATGTCGGCCATGGTGAAGGGCACCTCGCCCTCGTGGGCGGCGGCCAGCAGGTGCAGCACCGTGTTGGTCGAGCCGCCCATGGCGATGTCGAGGGTCATGGCGTTCTCGAACGCCTGGAAGCTGGCGACGGCGCGCGGCAGCACGCTGGCGTCGTCCTGCTCGTAGTGGCGGCGGGCCAGATCGACGATCAGGTGGCCGGCCTCGACGAACAGGCGCTTGCGGTCGGCGTGGGTGGCCAGCACCGAGCCGTTGCCCGGAAGGGCGAGGCCGAGGGCCTCGGTGAGGCAGTTCATCGAGTTCGCCGTGAACATGCCCGAGCACGAACCGCATGTCGGGCAGGCCGAGCGCTCGATGACGGCCACGTCCTCGTCCGAGATCCGGTCGTCGGCGGCCGCGATCATCGCGTCGACCAGGTCGACCTTCCTGGCGATGCCCGGCAGCTGGACCTTTCCGGCCTCCATCGGGCCGCCCGAGACGAACACGGTCGGGATGTTGAGGCGCAGCGTCGCCATCAGCATGCCGGGAGTGATCTTGTCACAGTTCGAGATGCACACCATCGCGTCGGCGCAGTGCGCGTTGACCATGTACTCGACGGAATCGGCGATTAGCTCCCGGGACGGCAGCGAGTACAGCATCCCGTCGTGGCCCATCGCGATGCCGTCATCGACCGCGATGGTGTTGAACTCCTTGGCGACGCCGCCGGCCGCCTCGATCTCTCGGGCGACGAGCTGGCCGAGATCCTTGAGGTGGACGTGACCCGGCACGAACTGCGTGAAGGAGTTCACCACCGCGATGATCGGCTTGCCGAAATCCGAGTCCTTCATGCCGGTGGCGCGCCAGAGGCCGCGGGCGCCGGCCATGTTGCGGCCGTGGGTGGTGGTGCGTGAGCGATAGGCAGGCATCGAGAGCTTCGACCAATTCAAAGGTGAGCGGTTTCTGCGCCCGCGCCCGCGCATCCGCAAGCGTCGCCGAGGGCGTGGCACCCGTGGCATGCTTCTGGCGGATGGCAGGACGGAGGGGCGACTCGCGATGACACAGGTGGATTTCCTCCGGCGGGCCATCGTGCAGGGTCAGGGCCGGGCCGAGGCAGACCTCGTCCTGAAGGGCGGCCGCTTCCTCGACCTCGTCACCGGCGACCTCGTCGCCTCCGACATCGCGATCTGCGGCGACCGGATCGTCGGGACCTTCGGCCAGTACCGCGGCGCTCGCGAGATCGACGTGTCCGGCAAAGTCGTGGTCCCGGGCTTCATCGACACGCATTTCCACATCGAATCGTCGTTGATGCCGCCGCAGGAATACGAGCGCTGCGTCCTGCCGCACGGCGTCACGACCGGGATCTGCGACCCGCACGAGATGGCCAACGTGCTCGGCACCGACGCCTTCACGTGGTTCCTGAGATCCTCCGAGACCCTGGCGATGGACCTGCGGGTGCAGCTCTCCTCCTGCGTCCCGGCGACCGATCACCTGGAGACCTCGGGCGCCCGGATCGAGGCGCAGGATCTCGCCCCCTTCGCGGCGCACCAGAAGGTGATCGGCCTCGCCGAATTCATGAACTTCCCGGGCGTGCTGGCGGCGGATCCGGGCGTGCTGGACAAGCTCGCGGCCTTCCAGGGGCGGCACATCGACGGCCACGCGCCGCTCCTGCGCGGCCTCGGGCTCAACGGCTACATCGCGGCCGGCATCCGCACCGAGCACGAGGCGACCTCGCCCGAGGAGGCCCTCGAGAAGCTCTCCAAGGGCATGACCGTGCTGATCCGCGAGGGCTCGGTCTGCAAGGACCTGCACGCCCTCGCGCCGATCCTGACCGAGCGGACGGCGCCGTTCCTGGCCTTCTGCACCGACGACCGAAATCCCCTCGACATCGCCGAGGAGGGCCACCTCGACTTCGTCGTCCGCACCGCCATCGCCCTCGGCGTGCCGCCCCTGGCCGCCTACCGCGCGGCGTCCTGGTCGGCGGCCCGAGCCTTCGGGCTGCACGACCGGGGCCTCGTCGCGCCCGGCCAGCGCGCCGATCTCGTGGTGCTCGACGATCTCGCCGCCTGCTCGGTGTCGCGGGTGCTCAGCGCGGGTCGGCCTGTGGACACGGCGCTCTTCGACGCGCGCGCGCCGATCGAGCCGATCGGTCGCCGGAGCGTGCGGGCGCGGCGCGTGACGGCCGCGGACTTCGCCGCGCCGGGCTCCGGGCCGTCGACGCCGGTGATCGGGGTCGTGCCCGGCAAGATCATCACCCTGCGGCACGACCTCACCCTGCCCTATTCCGGCGGTGAGCGCCGGATCGACCTCGACCAGGACGTCATCAAGGTCGCCGTGGTCGAGCGCCACGGCCGCACGGCGCCAGGGGCGCGCGGCGTCGGCGTCGCGTTCGTGAAGGGATTCGGCCTGAGGCGCGGGGCCATCGCCTCGTCGGTCGGGCATGACAGCCACAACATCACGGTCGTCGGGGCGGACGATGCCGATATGGCCGTGGCGGTGAACCGGCTCGGCGCGATCGAGGGCGGCTTCGTGGTGGTCGAGGGCGGCCGCGTGCTGGCCGAGATCGCGCTGCCGGTCGCCGGCCTGATGAGCCTGATGCCGTTCGACGCGATCCGGCAATCCCTCGTAACCCTGCGCGAAGCGGCGCGAAGCCTGGACGTCGTCCTCCCCGAACCCTTCCTTCAGGTGGCCTTCCTGCCGCTGCCGGTCATTCCCCACCTGAAGATCACCGATCGGGGTCTCGTGGATGTCGACCGCTTCGCGCTGATCGACCCTTGAAATTAGATTGCGCGCAATCTAACTGGGCTGTGCGGACGCGAGTCGGCACCTACATGCCGGCGGCGATCCTCGAACCGGAGATTCCCATGCCCGTAGACGTGAAGTACCGCACCACCGCGACCGCCACCGGGGGCCGCGACGGCGCCGCTCGGACCGCGGACGGCAGCTTCGAGGTCAAGCTCGCGACGCCGAAGGAGCTCGGCGGCGCGGGTGGTCCTGGCGCCAATCCGGAGCAGCTCTTCGCGTCCGGCTACTCGGCCTGCTTCCTGGGCGCCATGAAGGCCGTCGCGCCGTCGCTGCAGCTGAAGGTTCCGGCCGACACCAGCGTGACTGCCGACGTCGGCATCGGCCCGCGCTCCGAGGGCGGCTTCGGCATCACAGCCGACCTGACGATCAGCCTACCGGGCCTCGACCGCGCCGACGCGCAGAAGCTCGTCGATGCCGCCCACCAGGTCTGCCCGTACTCCAACGCGACGCGCGGCAACGTCAACGTCGGTCTGAAGCTGGCCTGAGCCCACTTCTCGCGGGTCGCGCGTCCGCGCGGCCCGCCACCGCTCGGACGCTTGTGCGGATCGTTGCGAGGCCCCTCGGACCAGAGTGGCGCGGCTCCGATCCCGTCTCTCTCGGATGAGGACCGTGCGCCCGCCGCCCCTCACGCGTCGCCGCGAGCCCGCATGCAGACACGGCCCGCCGCGTCGAGCGTCACACCCGCGAACCCACCCCCGTTGACCCGCCCGCAGACCCGGAAGGTCTGGTTCGCCGTCATCGGCGAGATCCCGCGATACGCGAATGTCCGCGGCACGTGTCCCAGGAGCGTGGCGGCGAGGTTCAGCAGCAGCGTCGCCTGCATCGGGCCGTGGACCACGAGGTCGGCGTAGCCCTCCACCTGCGTCGCGTAGGGCTGATCGTAGTGGAAGCGGTGGCCGTTGAAGGTCATCGCCGAGTAGCGGAACAGCAGCGTCGGCGTCGCCGGTACGTCCCAGATCGCCGCGTAGGCGTCGGGATCGTCGCGCTCGGGCGCGGCCAGTGTCCCCGTCTGCGCGCCGGCGGCCTCGCGATAGACGATGTCCTGCCGCTCGCGAATCGCGACGCCCCGTCCCGTCGAGACCGCGTGGTCGATGGTGACGAAGCACAGGCTCCCGCTCCGCCCGCTCTTGAAGGCGACGTCGCGCACGGTCTCGGCGCGCGTGACCGCGTCCCCCGCGCGCAGGTCCGAGACCGTCTCGATCTCGCCCCCGGCCCACATCCGTCGGGGCAGTGGCGCGGGCGGAAGGAAACCGCCCTTGGCAGCGTGACCGTCCGGGCCGAGGGCGTCGGCCGGCGGCGTCTCGGGCGCGAGGCACCAGTGCAGCGCCGGCGGCGCGATCCCGTCCGCGACCGGCGCCAGGTGCGGCGCGAAGGTCGCGCGGAACTCGGCGAGGAGACGCGGGGTGACGAGGTCGGACGCCTCCCGCGTCCGGCCGATCCAGGCGCTGAGATCGGTCATGTCAGTACGAGCGCGGCAGGCCGAGAACGTGCTCGGACAGGTAGGCGAGGATCAGGTTCGTGGAGATCGGCGCGACCTGATAGAGGCGCGTCTCGCGGAACTTGCGCTCCACGTCGTACTCCTCGGCGAATCCGAAGCCGCCATGGGTCTGGATGCAGGCGTTGGCCGCCTCGAACGAGGCGTCGGCGGCGAGCATCTTGGCCATGTTGGCCTCGGCCCCGGGATTGGCGCCGCCCTCGTAGAGAGTCAGCGCCTCGCGGACCATCAGCTCGGCCGCGCGCATGTTGGCGTAGGCCTTGGCGATGGGGAACTGCACGCCCTGGTTGGCGCCGATCGGTCGCCCGAAGACGGACCGCTCGCCGGCATAGGCCCGGGCCCTGTCGATGAACCACTTGGCGTCGCCGACGCACTCGGCGGCGATCAGGATCCGCTCGGCGTTCATGCCGGACAGGATGTAGCGGAAGCCCCTGCCCTCCTCGCCGATGAGATTCTGCGCCGGCACGCGGAGATTGTCGAAGAACACCTCCGTGGTGGCGTGGTTCATCATTGTCCGGATCGGCCGGATCGTCAGGCCGCTGTCCTTCGCCGCGCGCATGTCGACGAGGAGGACCGACAGCCCGTCCGTGCGCTTCATGCCCTCGGATCTCGGTGTCGTGCGGGCGAGGAGCAGCATCAGGTCCGAATGCTCGGCGCGGCTGGTCCAGATCTTCTGGCCGTTGACGACGTAGTGGTCGCCCTCGAGGCGCGCCGTCGTCTTCAGGCTGCCCGTGTCAGTGCCGGAGGTCGGCTCGGTCACGCCGAAGGCCTGGAGCCGCAGGCGGCCCTCCGCGATGGCCGGCAGATACTCGGCCTTCTGCGCCGCGGAGCCGTGCCGGAGCAGCGTGCCCATCGTGTACATCTGGGCGTGGCAGGCGCCGCCGTTGCAGCCCGCCCGCTGCACCTCCTCGAGGATCGCGGCCGCGGCGGAGAGCGGCAGGCCGGAGCCGCCGTACTCCTCGGGGATCAGCACCGACAGGTAGCCGCTCTCGGTCAGCGCGTTCACGAACGCGGTCGGGTAGGCCATCTCCCGGTCGAGGGCCCGCCAGTACGGCCCCGGGAAGCCGGCGCAGAGCTTCGCGACCGCCTCGCGGATCTCGGTGTACGCTTCCATCGGAGGCACCTCAGGCCGTGCGGCCGCCGTCGACGGGCAGGTCGACGCCGGTGATGAACGCCGCCTCGTCGGAGGCGAGGAACAGGGCGGCGGCGGCGATGTCGCTGGCCTCCGACAGGCGCCCGAGCGGGATCGTGGCGATGAAGCGGTCGCGGTTCTCGGGCGTGTCGAGGACGCCCATGAAGTGCTCGAGGAGACCCGTGGCCCCCATGACCGGGCAGAGCGCGTTCACCCGGATCTTCCAGGGCGCCAGCTCCAGGGCGAGGGACTTCGAGGCGAGGCTCGCCGCCCCCTTAGAGGCGTTGTACCACGTCAGCCCCGGGCGCGGGCGCAGCGCCGCCGTCGAGCTGACGTTCAGGATCGCGCCGCCGCCCGCGTCGCGCATCAGCGGGGCGACTTCCCGGACGTAGTGAAAGATCGACTTCACGTTGACCCGGAAGACCCGGTCGAAATCCTCCTCGGTCACCTCCATCAGCGGCTTGTTGCGGTGGGTGGTGCCGGCATTGTTGACGAGAATGTTCGGCACGCCGAAGCGCTGCCGCGTCTCGGCGACGCTGGCGGCGACGTCGGCCGCCAACCGGACATCGGCGGCGATCGCGACGGCGTTGTCGCCGAGCGCCGCTGCGACGCGCCCGGCCGCCGCGCCGTCGATGTCGACGCAGGCGACCTTGGCGCCCTCCGCGGCGAAGCGCTGGGCGATCCCGGCCCCGAAGCCGCTGCCGGCCCCCGTCACGAGCGCGATCTTGCCGTCCAGTCTCATCGTCTCCTCCCGCCCATTCCGATGTGCTGTCAGATCACTGTCCTCGAGCCCGGCGCGCGAATTCCTCGCGGATCCGCGCCCCGTGCTCGTCGATCGCGGGGACCGGGCCGAGGGCGCGGACCGCGCCGTCGATCAGTACCGGCGGCGCGACGATCCGGGCCGGACCCGAAGGCGTCCGGACCTCCGCGCGGATCAGCGCGGGGTGCGCGGCGAGGTCCGCCAGCGTGTTGACGAAACCGTAGGCGGTGCCCGCCGCCTTCAGCCGGGCGGCGGCCGCGTCGCGGCCCAGCCGCACCAGCTCGGCGCCGATGCGCAGGTCGACCGCGGCGCGGTTGGCCACACGGGCGTTGTTGGACGCGAAGCCCTCGGCCCGGGCGAGCTCCGGCTCGCCGAGCACGCCGGCGCAGAAATTCCCCCACTCGCGCTCGTTCTGGATCGAGATCAGCACGAGGCTGCCGTCGGCCGTGGGGAAGGCGCCGTAGGGGCAGATCGACGGGTGCGCGAGGCCGACCCGCCGCGGGGCCTGACCCGTCCCCTCGAAGTAGAGCAGCGGCACGTTCATCCAGTCGGCGGCGCCGCTGAACAGGCTGACCTCCAGGGCGCAGCCCTGCCCGGTGATCCCGCGGGCGATCAGCGCCTCGAGGACCGCGGCGTGGGCGTCCATCCCGCAGGCGACGTCGCAGACGGAGACGCCGACGCGACCGGGTCCCGCCGGGTGGCCGGTGATCCCGGCGAGCCCGCTCTCGGCCTGGACCAGCAGGTCGTAGGCCTTCATGTCGCTGTAGGCGTTGCCGGCGCCGTAGCCGGAGATGTCGACGGTGATCAGCCGGGGATAGCGCGCGCGCAGCTCCGCCGACCCGAACCCGGCCCGGGCGGCCGCGCCGGGGGCGAGGTTCTGCACGAACACGTCGGCCTCCGCGAGGATCGCGTGCAGCAGGCGGGCATCGGCCGCATCCTTGATGTCGGCGACGAGGCTCTCCTTGCCGCGGTTGAGCCACACGAAGTAGCTCGCGAGCCCGTTGACCGCCGCGTCGTAGCCGCGGGCGAAATCCCCCTCCGGCCGCTCGATCTTGATGACCCGGGCCCCGGCATCGGCGAGCCGCGAGGTGCAGTAGGGCGCGGCGACGGCCTGCTCCAGGGCGAGCACGGTCAGCCCTCGCAGCGGCAGGTTCTGGCTCATCCGCATCCTTCGGCTTCCCGCGGTCTCAGAGGGCCGGCGCCGCATGAACTGGAACGGCGAGAAGCCCCGCCAAGCGGGCCGCAGTGACAGGGCTGCCCGGCCATGGGCTTCGGGACGTCTCTTCCGCGACGCTCAGCGTCTCTGCGAGCGGGGTGAAGCGATCCAGATGCGCCACGCTCGCCGACGTCGCGCTGCCCTGGATCGCTTCGCTCCGCTCGCAAGGACGGCGGGCGGCCTCACTCCGCTGCGCGCAACGCCGGCGGCCCGCGAACCTCCTCCACCGGCTCCGGACCATCGAGCGCCGCGTCCACCGCCTGCGGCTTGTCCCGGAACGAGAAGCGGTGCGCCAGCCGGTCGAGGTAGATGTAGATCACCGGCGTGGTGAACAGCGTCAGCACCTGGCTCACCGCGAGGCCGCCCACCATGGCGTAGCCCAGCGGCTGCCGGATCTCCGAGCCGGTTCCGGTGGCGATCATCAGCGGGATGCCGCCGAGCAGGGCCGCCATCGTGGTCATGAGGATCGGCCGGAAGCGCAGCAGCGCGGCTTTCCGGATCGCGACCTCGGGCGAGAGACCCTCCTCGCGCTCGGCCACGATGGCGAAGTCGACCAGCATGATGCCGTTCTTCTTCACGATGCCGATGAGGAGGATGATGCCGATCAGCGCGATCAGGCTGAAGTCGAACCCCGCCCACATCAGCACCGCCAGGGCGCCGACGCCGGCCGAGGGCAGCGTCGACAGGATCGTGAGCGGGTGGATGAAGCTCTCGTAGAGGATGCCGAGGATCAGGTAGACCACGAACAGGGCCGCCAGGATCAGCAGCGGCACCGTCGAGAGCGATTGCTGGAAGGCCTGGGCGGTGCCCTGGAAGCCGCTCACCACGGTCGGCGGCACCTGCAGCTCCCGCATCGCCCGGCCGATCGCCTCCGTGGCCTGGCCGAGGGCGACGTCGGGGGCGAGGTTGAAGCTGATCGTCACCGCCGGGAACTGGCCCTGGTGGTTCACGGCCAGCGGCGCCACCGGGTCCGTCGTCCAGTGGGCGAAGGCCGCGAGCGGCACCTGCCCGCCGCCGATCGGCGCCTTGATGTAGATCTTGTCGAGGCTCTCGACGCTGCCCTGCAGCGCCGGCAGCACCTCCAGCACCACGTGGTAGCTGTTCAGCTGCGTGAAGTACTGCGCGATCTGGCGCTGGCCGAACGCGTCGTAGAGCGTGTCGTCGATGAGCTGCGGCGTGATGCCGTAGCGCGAGGCGGCGTCGCGGTCGATCGACAGCGTCAGCGTCGTGCCCCGGGTCTGCTGGTCGGTGGCGACGTCGCGCAGCTCCGGCAGCGTCTTCATCTTGTCGAGGATGCGCGGCGCCCAGGTGTTCAGCTCGGCGAGGTCCGGGTCCTGCAGGGTGTACTCGAACTGCGTCCGCGAGGTGCGGCCACCGGTGCGCACGTCCTGGGTCGCCTGGATGAAGGTCCGGATGCCCGCCACGCGATCGAGCTTCGGGCGCAGCCGGCCGATCACCTGGAACGCGTTGACGTCGCGCTCGTCGCGGGGCTTGAGCGTGATGTACATGCGCCCGGAATTGAGAGCCTGGCCGTTGCCGCCGAGCGACATGCCGACCGTGGCCACCGCCGGATCGGCCTGGACGATCGCGCCGACCTTCTCCTGCAGCGCCTTCATCGCCGAGAAGGAGATGTCCTGGCCCGCCTCGGTGACGCCGATCATGAAGCCGGTGTCCTGCTGCGGGAAGAAGCCCTTCGGGATCGCCACGAACAGGTAGCCGGTCAGCGCCAGGGTGGCGAAGAAGACGAGGAGCGTCACGCGGCGGAAGCGCAGGGCGACGTCGAGGGCGTCGGCGTAGACCGCGAGCAGCCAGTCGAAGGCGGCCTCGCTCATCCGGTAGAGGCGGCCGTGGCGCTCGGCATTGTGCGGCTTGAGCAGCCGCGAGGCCATCATCGGGGTCAGCGTCAGGGAGACGAAGGCCGAGACCGCGATGGTCATCGACAGAACCACGGCGAACTCGCGGAACAGCCGGCCGATGATGCCGCCCATCAGCAGGAGCGGGATCAGCACGGCGATGAGCGACACCGAGATCGACACGATGGTGAAGCCGATCTCGCCGGCGCCCTTGAACGCGGCCTCCATGGGCCGCATCCCCTCCTCGACGTAGCGGCTGATGTTCTCCAGCACGACGATGGCGTCGTCGACCACGAAGCCCACCGAGATGGTGAGGGCCATCAGCGAGAGGTTGTCGAGGGTGTAGCCCGCCATCCACATCAGCGCGCAGGCGCCGAGCAGCGCGAGCGGCACGGTCACGCTCGGGATCACGGTCGCCCAGAAGCTCCGCAGGAAGACGAAGATCACCCCGACGACCAGCACGATCGTCAGCAGCAGGGTGAACTGCACGTCCTCGACCGAGGCGCGGATCGTCTGCGTGCGGTCGCTCAGGATGCCGACCTTGATGGCGGCCGGCAGGGTGGCGGTCAGGCGCGGCAGCTGGGCCTTGATGCTGTCGACCGTGTCGATCACGTTGGCGCCGGGCTGCTTGAACACGACCAGGAAGATGCCGCGCTTGCCGTTGGTCCAGCCCGCCTGCTTGGTGTCCTCGGGCCCGGCGACGGCCTGGCCGATGTCGCGGACGCGCAGCGGCGCGCCGTCGCGGTAGGCGACGATGACGTCGTTCCAGTTCTGCGCCGCGGTGAGCTGGTCGTTGGCGTAGATGGTGTAGCTGTGGCTGCCGCCGTCGATGCTGCCCTTCGGGTTGTTGACGGTGGTGAGGGTCAGCTGCGCGCGCACGTCCTCCAGAGACAGCCCTTTGGCCACGAGCTTGGCCGGGTCGATCTGGATCCGCACGGCGGGCTTCTGCTGGCCGCCGATGAAGACCTGGGCGACGCCCGAGATCTGGCTGATCCGCTGGGCGAGCTGCACGTCGACCGCGTCGTCGACATCGATCAGCGGCATGCTGTCCGAGGTGGCCGAGAGCAGCAGGATCGGTGAATCGGCCGGGTTGACCTTGCGGTAGGTCGGCGGGGTCGGAAGGTTCTTCGGGAGCTGGCCGCTGGCGGCGTTGATCGCCGCCTGGATGTCGCTCGCGGCGCCGTCGATGTTGCGGTTGAGGTCGAACTGGACCGTGACCGTCGAGATCCCGAGGGAGCTCGTCGAGGTCATCTGCGACACGCCCGGGATCTGCGAGAACTGCCGCTCCAGGGGCTGCGCCACCGACGAGGCCATCGTCTCCGGGCTGGCCCCGGGCAGCTGCGCGGTCACCTGGATCGTCGGGAAATCCACCTGCGGCAGCGGCGCGACGCCGAGCAGCGGGTAGGCCACCACCCCGAGGAACAGGATGCCGACCATGATCAGCGTGGTCGCCACCGGGAACCGGATGAACGGCGCCGAGATGCCGCCCTTCATGGCCGGCCCCCGCGCGGCGACGCGCCCGCCGTGAGGCGTCCCGCGCGCATCACTGAACCGCCTCCGCCTGCGCGGTGTGGGCGGCGGCGTGCGGGTCGGCCACGTGGCTGCCGTCCTGCACCTTGTACTGCCCGGCGACGATCACCCGCTCGCCGGGCCGGAGGTCGCCGCTGAGGATCCGCGTCCGCCCCGAATCCGAGCGGCCCGCCTTCAGCGCGCGCTGATGCGCCCGGTTGGCATCGTCGACCACGAAGGCGAACAGGCCGTCGGGCCCGTGCTGGATCGCGTCGTCCGGCACCGTCGTGGCGACCGCGACCGTGCCGACCCGCATCTTGGTTGAGACCGACAGGCCCGGCCACAGGGCGTGGTTCTTGTTCTCGAAGACGGCCTTGAGGCGGATCGTGCCCGTCGCGGTGTCGACCTGGTTGTTGAACAGGGCGAGCTTGCCGTCCGCGAGCTTGGTCAGCCCGTCCGACGTCCAGGCCTCGACCGGCACATCTCCGGCCTTCAGGGCCGCGGTGATCGCGGGCAGCTGATCCTCCGGAGCCGTGAACACCACGAAGATCGGCTCGACCTGGGTGATCGTCACGATCGGGGTCTGGCCGGCCGCGTTGACGATGTTGCCGATATCGACCTGCCGGAACCCCGTGACGCCGTCGATGGGCGCGCGGATCGTGGCGTAGCCGAGCTGCGTGGTGGCGTTGTCGATGGCGGCCTGGTCGGACGCCACCTGCGCGGTGAGCTGGGCGACCAGGGCCGTCTGCGTCTCGGTCTGCTGCCGGGACGCGTAGGCGCCGAGCCCGGTGTAGCGGACGAGGTCCGCCTTCGCGTTGCCGAGATTGGCCGTGTCCTGCTCCTTCTTGGCCTTCGCCTGATCCAGCGCCGCCTGGTAGGGCCGCGGGTCGATCTGCACCAGCACGTCGCCCTTGTGGACGGTCTGACCCTCGCGGAACGCGACCTGGTGGATCTCGCCGTCGACGCGCGTGCGCACCTGGACGGTGTTGTACGCCTGGACAGTGCCGAGGCCGTTCGAGACGAGGGCGAACGGTCCCTGCTCGACCGTGCCGAGCGTGACGGGTACCGGCAGCGGGGCGGCCGTCCTGGCCTTCGCCGTGGGCTCGTTCAGGCGCGTGTAGCCGTAGGCGCCACCGCCCGCGACGGCGAGCAGCAGCAGGATCAGGCCGGCCGCGCCGGAGCGCTTCTTGGCCGGACCGGTCGCGGCGCGACGCGCCTCGCCGTGGCTCCGGTCCGCGACCGTCTCGTCCGCGCGAGACCCGCCGCGATCGTGCACGTCCTCACTCAGCATGCGCCGCTTTCCGCCCGTTGATCCGACCGCTTCGTGCACGGGGATAATTTTGCATTCAATAGCATACAATGCTGGCGCCGGACATCGCGGCGCTCCGCGGAGTGCGGCAATGTTCCGTGAGCGGAAAGCGTGCTACCGCCGCGGATGAAGGGCGGCGTCGCTCCGTTGGACGCCCTGTCCGGACGGCCCGGGCCCCGTTCGCGCGCGCGGGATGTCCGCCGAGGCCGCGCCGAGGATGTGAGACCGGGACGCCGCATGGCCTCGACTCTGGAACTGGATGGCCTGACCGAACTGCGCGACGCGCTGGTAGAGGAGCGGCAGATCATCGTCGCGTCGGTGCGCAAGCTGCGCGACACGCGGCGGCAGAAAGGCACCTTCGTGCTCGGCGACGGCGCGGAAGCCGGGCCGCGGCTGGTCGCCGTGCAGGAGCAGATCGAGGTGGTCGAATCCATCATCGCCGCGCTGACGCAATCCCGGGCCTGACGCATCCGCTGTCGGATCTCGGAAGAGCCGACCCGGCACCCGCGCGCGGGCCGCTCCCGATCGGGATTGGCACAGTTCGGTGTCCGGGATGTTTCTGAGGCTTTCGCCGAGCTGGCGACGGGAAGGACACTTTCCAGACGGCTGGATGCCGAGCCAGAACGCGTTTCTACTGCCCGGTTGGCCCAAGTTTAGTGTTCTCAAGCGCTATCGATCGAATAAGGATCTGCTCGGACATGCGGTCCCGGGTATTTGATGTGCCGCCGCTGCGACGTGGGCACGGTCACCGGGACGCGCTGCGCCTTGCCCCGGTCCTGGGATCAGTTTGCCGGCATTGCATTGCGCCCGGCGTGACGATCTCGCCGGCTTGTACAAGATCTGCCCATCTTTCGGGCTGGACGATCGCGCGGATGTCCTGTTAGCGCACCGCAACTCAAGGCGCGGGACTTTGAACATGGACGCCTTCGATCACGCCGAGATGGCGCGCGACGCCGACGAGACCATCGACACGCCCCACGAGAGCGACCGCCTCGCCCTCTGGCGTGCCCTCGACGCCGACCGGGGCGCGCGCGACGAGCGGACCGCGCGCCTGCGCGCCATGCGCCTCATCGCCGGCGAGGACGCTGCCGACTGATCACGCGGTCTCCGGCTCACCGTCCGGCAACCGGCTCGCCAGCACGAAGCCGACCGCCATGGCCATGGCTTCGGCCTGCGCGATCAGCGTCGGTTCTCCGGCGTCCCGCGCCGCCTGCAGCAGCTCGATCGCGTGCCGGCCGAGTCGCAGGTCCACATCCGCGTCGCCGGCTGGGACCCTGTCCGGAATCCCGTGATTCTGGCTTCGGTCAGTCATTGGCGTGCGTGGGTCTCGAAGCTGTGGGCATGGCCTTGAACGGCGCGGAGGCCGCGATCCAGGATCGCGTGTCGGTGACGTCGCCGAACACCCGCATCACCGCGCTCACCGACCGGTGGATCTCATCGGCGGAGATGCCGTCCAGGTCGTGGCTCGCGGAGGCATCGGACAGGAAGGTCACGTCCTGGCCGCGGTGGAAGCCGTCGACCGCCGTCGCGAGGCAGGACGATTCGCCGGCGAAGCCCGCGATGACGAGCGGCGGCGAGCCGCGCTCCATCGCGTCCGCGAAGGCGGGGCTCGCGTAGCAGGAGGGGCGATCCCGGTCGAAGATCATGTCGCAGCCGTGCGGCTCGAAGCCCTCGATCCAGCGGACGAAGCGGCTGCCCGCCTGGAACAGGGGCGCGCCGATCCAGCGGACATAGACCACCTGCATGCCGCTCGCGCGGGCGTGCGCGAGCGCGCGGCGGCAGTTCGAGAGCGCCGGCTCGATCCCCGCCAGGGCGAGCGGGCGGCCCGCGACCTCGTATTCCTGCTGCATGTCCACCAGCACCAGGGCCGGGACGCTGCGCGGCCGGCGATACAGCGCCGGGTTGATCGGCCGGTTCATCGCGCGGCGACCGTCCGGTCGACGGACGGGCGGGTCACGGCGCGGCCGCGCGAATGGTCGAGGGCGCCCGCCCGGTGCCAGCGGCCCTCCGGCCGGATGATGACGTAGGGGTCGGCGCCGAGGCCGATCGCCTGCGGGTGCGGCTCCGCCTCCATCAGCATCTCGACGTAGTCGAAATCCGAGAAGACCAGCTCCTGCGCGCCCTCGAAGATGCGGAAGCCGAAGCGGCTCCAGAAGCCGACGAGGCGCTTCTGGGCGTGGCCGTAGAGCCGCCGGTAGCCCTTGACCCGGGCCAGCTCGATCCCGGCGCGGACCAGCGCGAAGGACAGGCGCGTGTTGCGGAACTCGGCCCGGACCGCGAGGCGCTCGATCTTGGCGAAATCCGCGAAGAACCGGATGCGCAGGCAGCCCGCCGGCTCGTCGCCGACATAGCCGATCAGGTGCGTCGCCGAGAGGTCGTTGCCGTCGAACTCCTCCTCGTACGGGCAGGCCTGCTCCGCCATGTACACGGCGGCGCGCAGGGCGATCACGCGGGACAGGTCCTCCATGTTCCGCGCGACCGCGACGCTGATGCCGGTCCCGCCCGGCCGGTGGCTGTCGTAGGGGGGCGCCCGCTCCGCCTTCGGTGAGCGGGCGAAATGGTACAGGATCCCGCGGGCGGAGGTCTGTGCCGCGAAGCCGAGGGCCGTCAGGAGGTCGGCGCCCTCGGGCGTCGCCGCGCGGGCGTAGAAGTCCACGCCCCGATAGGTCGGGCTCGACAGACGATCGAAGACGAGGCCGACTCCTCCGGAGAGGCGCCGCCGCGCGTAGACGGCCCAGACGTAGATACCGGCCGGACGTTCGTGCTGGCCGGCCAGCATCGCGGCGGGCGGATCGGCCGCGTCGAGCGTTCCGTTCTCGAGCGCGGCCATGCCGTCGGCGTTCAGCATCAGGCAGGCCACGAACCCTTCGCCGCGCGGATCCGCAGCATTGAATTTGTGCCGCTGGGCGATCGCCATGACGCTGTCGGGATTGATCGACATCACCCGCTGGACGGTGCGCAGGGGCGCGAGATCGGGCAGGTCCGCGCGCGCCGCCGCGATCAGCCGCGCCAGATCGTCGGGTGTGGGCGTGAAGACCACGAGGTGACGGGCAATTCGGCCGACCTCGAGCGCATTCAGCGCGTGCCGCGGCTCGGGAGAGACTAGCGCTGTACCGAGTTGATCGGCGTCCTTCGCGACGAACTGCGCGCGAGCAATGTGCACCGTCATCGGATGACCTGTCATTCGGGTACGGATTGACGGTCCAGCACTTCGCATCTAGCGCTCTGGCTGTATGTGCAAAATTTGAAACAGGGGTGTTCCGTCGATGGAACAGGCGGAGGCGAGCCGGGACCCGATGCCCGACTGGCAGAGCATCCGGGTCTTCCTGGCGCTCCAGCGGTCCGGCAGCTTCCGCTCGGCGGCGACGAAGCTCGGCCTGTCGGTGAACTCGGTGCGGCGCCGGATCGACGATCTCGAGGCGCTGATCGGCGCGCCGCTGCTGACCCGACACGTGGACGGGATCCGCCTCACCGCCGAGGGCCACGCGATCCTCGAGGCCGCCGGCCGCATGGAGGCGGCCGCCTTCAGCCTCGTGCGCACCGGCGAGGGCGCGCCCTTCGCCGAGACCGGCGAGGTGCGGATCGCCGTGACGGAGGGGCTGGGGGCCTTCTGGCTCGCGCCGCGCCTCGTCGAGTTCCAGCGCGCCAACCCGCGCCTGACCGTCGACCTCCGCTGCGCGATGGAATCCGCCGACGTCCTGCGGCTCGAGGCCGACGTGGCGATCCAGCTGACGCGGCCGACCAGCCCGGACCTGCGCATCGTCAAGCTCGGCCGGATCCACATGGTGCCGTACGCCGCGCGGAGCTACGAGGAGACCTACGGGCTCCCGGCGCGCCCGGAAGACCTCGAGCGCCACCGGATCGTGGTGCAGGACGGCGGCCAGACCGTAGCCCTCGAGGACTACGTGCGGTCGGTCCCGGGCTTCCCCGCGAAGGTCCCGATCACCCTGAAGGTCAACGTCAGCAGCGCGTATTACTGGGCCATCGCCAAGGGGGCCGGGATCGGCCTGCTGCCGACCTATGCCAGCGCGATCGGCGCGCAGGTCGTTCCGGTGGACAATCTCGGCCGCTTCAGCGTCGACATCTGGCTGACCTATCACCCGGACGCCGAGCGGATCACCCGCGTGCGGCGGACGATCGACTGGCTGCGGGGCTCCTTCGACCCGAAGCGCTATCCCTGGTTCCGGGACGAGTTCATCCACCCCCGCGACCTGCCGGGTGCCGTGAAGGGTGCCCCCCTGCCCGACCTGTTCGCCGGCTTCATCGCCATGACGCCCTGACCCCTCCGCGATCCCGGCGCGCCTCCGCGCGCGGGGCCGCGACGGCCGCTGGTCCGGGTCCTGCAACGGCCGCCGCCCGCCCTTGACCGCGCCGCGCGCATGATCCTTGCTCCGGCCGCCGCGACGACGAGGTTGCCCGTGCTGCTGACGCCCCGTGAGAAGGACAAGTTGCTCATCGCCATGGCGGCGCAGGTGGCGCGCAATCGCCTCGCCCGCGGCGTGAAGCTCAACCATCCGGAATCGGTGGCGCTGATCACCGACTTCGTGGTCGAGGGCGCCCGGGACGGCCGCACCGTGGCCGACCTGATGCAGGCCGGCGCCACCGTGCTGACCGCCGATCAGGTCATGGAGGGCGTGCCCGAGATGATCCACGACATCCAAGTCGAGGCGACCTTCCCGGACGGCACGAAGCTCGTCACCGTGCACCACCCGATCCGGGGCGCGGCCTCCTCCGAAATCCCCGGCACGGTGACGACCCTGCCGGGCGAGATCGTGTTCAATCCCGGCGCCGAGCGGACCGTGATCGAGGTGGCCAATGTCGGCGACCGGCCGATCCAGGTCGGATCGCACTATCACTTCTTCGAGGTCAATCCGGGCCTCGTGTTCCCGCGCGAGCAGGCCCGCGGCAAGCGCCTCGACATCGCGCCGGGCACCGCCGTTCGGTTCGAGCCGGGATCGACGCGGGAAGTCGCGCTGGTGCCGCTCTCCGGCGGGCGCACCGTCTACGGGTTCCGCGGCGACGTGATGGGCAAGCTCTGACCATGGCCAACACGCCCAAGCCCGCCAGCCTGCCCCGTTCGGCCTACGCCGACATGTTCGGCCCCACGGTCGGAGACCGCATCCGGCTCGCGGACACGAGCCTGGAGATCACGGTCGAGCGCGACTTCACCACCTACGGCGAGGAGGTGAAGTTCGGCGGCGGCAAGGTCATCCGCGACGGCATGGGCCAGAGCCAGGCCACGAACGCCGACGGCGCCGTCGACACGGTGATCACCAACGCGGTGGTCCTCGACCACTGGGGCATCGTGAAGTGCGATGTCGGCATCGTGCGCGGCCGGATCTTCCGGCTCGGCAAGGCCGGCAACCCGGACGTGCAGCCCGGGGTCGACATCGTGGTCGGGCCGGGCACCGAGGTCATCGCCGGCGAGGGCAAGATCCTGACGGCGGGCGGCTTCGACAGCCACATCCACTTCATCTGCCCGCAGCAGATCGAGGAGGC
Source organism: Methylobacterium sp. NMS14P (assembly GCF_028583545.1). NCBI lineage: Bacteria > Pseudomonadati > Pseudomonadota > Alphaproteobacteria > Hyphomicrobiales > Methylobacteriaceae > Methylobacterium > Methylobacterium sp. NMS14P. Next base: position 3,218,508 of record NZ_CP087106.1, read on the forward strand.
GCTCTGCTCGGGCATTACCACGATGCTCGGCGGCGGCACCGGGCCGGCGCACGGCACCTTCGCCACCACCTGCACGCCGGGCCCCTGGCACATCGCCCGGATGATCGAGGCCGCGGACGCGTTCCCGATGAACCTCGCCTTCGCCGGCAAGGGCAACGCGTCCCGGCCGGAGAGCCTCGTCGAGATGGTGCGGGCCGGCGCCTGCGCGCTGAAGCTGCACGAGGACTGGGGCACCACGCCCGCGGCGATCGACACCTGCCTGTCGGTGGCGGACGCCCACGACATCCAGGTCATGATCCACACCGACACGCTCAACGAATCGGGCTTCGTCGAGGACACGATCGCGGCGTTCAAGGGCCGGACCATCCACGCCTTCCACACCGAGGGCGCGGGCGGCGGCCACGCGCCGGACATCATCAAGGTGGCCGGGCTGCCGAACGTGCTGCCGTCGTCCACCAACCCGACGCGGCCCTACACGTCAAACACGATCGACGAGCATCTCGACATGCTCATGGTCTGCCACCACCTCGACCCGTCGATCCCCGAGGATCTCGCCTTCGCGGAGAGCCGGATCCGGCGCGAGACCATCGCGGCCGAGGACATCCTGCACGACATCGGCGCGCTCTCGATGATGTCCTCCGACAGCCAGGCGATGGGCCGGGTCGGCGAGGTCATCATCCGCACGTGGCAGACCGCCGACAAGATGAAGCGCCAGCGGGGTGCCCTGCCGGGCGACGCGTCCGGAACCGACAACCTTCGGGCGCGCCGCTACGTCGCCAAGTACACGATCAACCCGGCCATCGCGCACGGCATCTCCCGGCACATCGGCTCGGTGGAGCCCGGCAAGCTCGCCGATCTCGTTCTGTGGAATCCGGCCTTCTTCGGCGTGAAGCCCGACCTCGTGCTGAAGGGCGGCAGCATCGCGGCCGCGCCCATGGGCGACCCGAATGCCTCGATCCCGACGCCGCAGCCGGTCCATTACCGGCCGATGTTCGGCGCCTACGGCCGGGCGCCCTTCGCCACCGCCCTCACCTTCGTCTCCCGGGCGGCGGTGGAGGACGGCCTGCGAGAGCGGCTGGGCGTGCAGAAGGAGCTGGTCGCCGTGGAGAACGTCCGCGGCGGCATCTCGAAGAAGAGCATGGTGCTGAACGACGCCACGCCGGTCATCGAGGTCGATCCGGAGACCTACGACGTGCGCGCCGACGGCGAGCTGCTGGTCTGCGAGCCGGCCGAGGTGCTGCCGATGGCGCAGCGCTACTTCCTGTTCTGAGCGCGGCCATCCATGATCCGCGCCACCCGCATCCTCCGCCGCGACGCCCTGTCGGGCGGCGAGATCGTCGACCGCGTCGTCCTCGATCACGGCGACCGCTACCGCCGCCGCGTCGCCATGCGCGGCGCCGGGGGCCTGGGCTTCCTGCTGGACCTTCCGGAGCCCGCGGTCCTGGAGGACGGCGACGCGCTCGTCCTCCAGGACGGGCGCCTCGTCTGGGTCGAGGCCGCGCCGGAGCGCCTGCTCGAGATCCGGGCTCCCAGCGATCACGCCCTCAAGCGCCTGATCTGGCACATCGGCAACCGGCACATCGCCGCCGAGATCGGCCCGGACGTGGTCTGGATCGCGCACGACCACGTCCTCGCCGAGATGGTCCGCGGCCTCGGCGGCACCGCCGAGCCGGTGGAGCGCCCGTTCCGGCCGGAGGGCGGCGCCTATTCCGGGGATCACGGCCACGGCCACGGGCACGACCACCCGCATGGCGGCCACCAGCACCACCATGCCGCGGGCTGAGCCCCTGGAGGCGCTGCGCCTGATGGCGTGGCTGTCGCCCGGCTACCCGGTCGGGGCCTACGCCTACTCGCACGGGCTCGAATGGGCGGTCGAGGCGGGCGACGTCGGCGACGAGGCGAGCCTGACCGCGTGGCTCCGGGACGTCTGCGAGCGCGGCGCCCTGCGCAACGACCTGATCCTGGCCGCCCACGCCCACGCGGCGGCGCTGTCCGCGGACGGCGCCGCGCTCGTCGCCGTCAACGACCTCGCCCTGGCCCTGGCGCCGTCGCGCGAGCTGCACCTGGAGACGAGCCAGCAGGGCCGCAGCTTCCTCGACGCGACGCGCGGCGCGTGGCCCTGCGACGCCCTCGTCGCCCTGGCCGGGCATCTGCCGGGGCCGGTCGCCTACCCGGTCGCGGTCGGCCTCGCGGCCGGCGCGCACGGCATGGATCCGGGGCCCGTGCTCGCCGCCTACGGCCTCGCCTTCCTCCAGAACCTCGTCTCCGCGGCCCTGCGGGCGGCGCCGGTGGGGCAGGCCGCCGGCACGCGGGTCGTCGCCGCCCTCGCGCCGAGCCTCGCCGGGCTCGCCGAGGCGGCCGCCGCGGCGGATCTCGACGCCCTCGGTGCCGCCACGTTCCGCCTGGATCTCGGCTCCTTCCGCCACGAGACCCAGTATTCCCGCATCTTCCGATCCTGAGCCCGCAGCATGACCTCCACGAACGGCCCCCTCCGCGTCGGCATCGGCGGACCTGTCGGTTCCGGCAAGACCGCCCTGATGGAGCAGCTCTGCAAGCGCTTCCGCGACCGCTACGAGATCTGCGCCATCACCAACGACATCTACACGAAGGAGGACGCGCGGATCCTCACGGTCGCGGGCGCCCTGCCGGAGGAGCGCATCCTCGGCGTCGAGACCGGGGGGTGCCCGCACACCGCGATCCGGGAGGATGCCTCGATCAATCTCGCCGCGGTCGCCGAGATGAACCGGCGCTTCCCGAAGCTCGACCTCGTGCTGATCGAGTCCGGCGGCGACAACCTCGCGGCGACGTTCTCGCCGGAACTCGCCGACATCACGCTCTACGTGATCGACGTCGCCGGCGGCGAGAAGATCCCCCGCAAGGGCGGTCCGGGCATCACCCGGTCCGACCTGCTGATCGTCAACAAGACCGACCTCGCGCCGCTCGTCGGCGCCGACCTGTCGGTGATGGAATCCGACACGCAGCGGATGCGCGGCACCCGGCCGTACGTGTTCGCCTCCCTGCGCGAGGGTGCGGGCGCGGACGCGGTGGCGCGTTTCGTCGAGGAGGCGGGCGGCCTGGGCCGCTGAGCCGACGCGCCGGTCCGGGCGACCGGCGCGTCACGTTCCCTAGCGGCCGGCCTCGGCCGAGCGCGCGCGGACCGACGACGTGCTCGGGGCGCCCATGAGCGCGTCCAGGCGGCTCATCCGCGCGTTGAAGTCGTTCAAGACGGTCTGGCGCGCCTTGATCGCGGCGCTGGGCTGCGCCTTGGCGGGGGTGTGCCGCGGGCGGGCCTCCGCCTGGACCGCCGGAACGGCGAGGAGCGCGGCCAGCGCCGCGATGGTCAGAGTGCGGGTCATCGTGAAATCCTTCGGCGCCCGCCATGTCGGACGGCGCGACGCTGCACGAGGATATGCACGCCCGAAGCGCGGCCGCGTGCGCGAGCGCACAGCACGCAGACGTGATCGCGATCGGCGCCGACGAGCAATCGCGGCGTTGACAGCGGTTCGTGACTGATTCAACCCGCGATATCGGGGCCTTCTGAACGGTATCGCGCATGCGAAATCTGCGGTGGCTGGCCGCCCTGCCCTTTCTCGGCATCCTGGTCGGCCCGTTCTTCCTGAACCGGGTCGAGCCCTTCGTGTTCGGCTTGCCGCTGCTCCTGGCCTGGCTGGTGTTCTGCGTGATCGGAACCTCCGCCGTGATGGCGGTGATCTACCTGACCGACCCGCAGAACCGCGCGCCGGAGGATCCCCGATGAGCGTCGCGCTGGTCATCGTGGCCGCCGGCTTCGCGCTGGCGATCGGGCTCGGCCTCTACGCGCGGGTCGGCCGCGAGATGGGGCTGGAGCAGTGGACCGTCGGCGGCCGCGGCTTCGGCACCGCCCTGGTCTTCCTCCTGATGGCCGGGGAGATCTACACGACCTTCACGTTCCTCGGCGGCTCCGGCATCGCCTACGGCAAGGGCGGCCCCGCCTACTACATCCTCTGCTACCTGACGCTCGCCTACGTCACCTCGTACTGGCTGCTGCCGCCGGTCTGGCGCTACGCCAAGCAGAACAACCTCTACACGCAGCCCGACTTCTTCGCGCGCAAGTACGGCAGCCGGGCGCTCGGCATGCTGGTGGCGCTCGTGGGGATCGTCGCCCTCGTCCCCTACCTCGTGCTGCAGTTCAAGGGCCTCGGGATCATCGTCTCGACGGCGTCCTACGGCGCGATCTCGTCGACCGCAGCGGTCTGGATCGGCGCGGCCGCGCTCACCGCCTACGTGGTGGTGTCGGGCGTGCACGGCTCCGCCTGGACGGCGGTGATCAAGGACACCAGCATCCTGTTCGTGGTGGTCTTCCTCGGGATCTACCTGCCGATCCACTACTACGGCGGCTACCAGGGTCTGTTCACGGCGATCGAGGCCGCCAAGCCCGGGTTCCTGGCCCTGCCCGACCGCGGCCAGAGCCCGGTGTGGTTCACCACCACGGTCCTGCTCACCGCGCTCGGCGGCTACATGTGGCCCCACACGTTCGCGTCGCTCTACACGGCGCGGGAGCCGGGCGCCTTCCGGCGCAACGCGGTGATCCTGCCGATCTACCAGCTGATCAACCTGTTCGTGTTCGTGATCGGCTTCACCGCCGTGATGCAGGTGCCGGGCCTGACGGGGCCCGACGTCGACCTGTCGCTGTTCAAGCTCTCCCTCGCGACCTTCCCGCCTTGGGTCATCGGGCTGATCGGCGCCACGGGGGTGCTGACGGCCCTCGTCCCGGGCTCCATGATCCTGATCGCCGGCGTCACCCTGGTGGCGAACAACCTCGTCCGGCCGCTGCGCCCCGGCATGGACGACGCAGCGACCGCGCGGCTGTGCAAGATACTCGTGCCGGTGCTGGCGCTGGTCTGCGTCGGCTTCACCCTGTCGGGCGGCGACACGATCGTGCAGCTCCTGCTCATGGGCTACAACTTCGTGACGCAGCTCTTCCCCTGCTTCATCACCAGCCTGATGCGCCGCAATCCCCTCGACCGTCGCGCCGCGATCGCCGGAATCGTCGCGGGTGTCGCCACCGTGGCGGTGACGGTTCTCTCCGGGTTCAGCCTGGCGAAGCTGCCGGTCTTGGGACCACTTCAGGACGTGAACGTCGGCATCGTGGCGCTGGTGGTGAACGTCGTCGTGACGCTCGTCGTGGCGCAGACCGTGCGCGCGGGCGCGACCGCCGCGCAGGCCGCGGAGTGACGCCGCTCAGTTCTGTCCGCGGCGGGCGGTGAGCCAGGACGCCAGCAGCACCGCGACGCTCACCAGCCCGACGAGGAGCGTCGAGGCCGCGTTGATCTCCGGATTCACGCCGAGCCGGACCTGGCTGTAGAGCCGCATCGGCAGGGTGGTGGAGCCCGGGCCGGAGACGAAGCTCGCGATCACCAAGTCGTCCAGCGACAGGGTGAAGGCGAGGAGCGCGCCGGCCGCCAGCGCGGGCGCCAGCAGCGGCAGCGTCACGGTCATCAGCACGCGCCCCGGCGCCGCGCCGAGGTCGGCCGCGGCCTCCTCGAGGGACCGGTCGAGGCCGCGCAGGCGCGCGCCGACGACCACCGCCACGAACCCGGTGCAGAAGGTCGTGTGCGCGATGACGATCGTCACGAGGCCGCGGTCCAGCCCGATCCCGATGAACATCAGCAGGAGCGACAGCCCGATCATCACCTCCGGCATCACGATCGGCCCGAACACGAGCCCCGTGAACAGGGCGCGCCCGCGGAAGCGACCCCGCCGCTCCAGGGCGAGGGCCGCCAGCGTGCCGAGGATCGTGGCGAGCAGGCTCGCGAGGAAAGCGACCTTGAGGGAGACCCAGGCGGCTGAAAGGAGCGGCGCGTCGGCGAGCAGGGCGCCGTACCAGCGGGTCGAGAACCCGCCCCAGACCGTCACCATCGGCGAGGCGTTGAACGAGTACACGATCAGCACCACGATCGGCCCGTAGAGGAAGCCGAGGCCGGCCACCAGGGCGGTGCGGGTCACCCAGGTCACGGCGCCTCGCCCTCGCCCGCGCGCAGGCTGTCCCGGAACAGCACCACCGGTCCGATGACGATGGCGAGGATCAGCACGGCGACCGCCGAGGCCAGCGGCCAGTCGCGGTTCGAGAAGAACTCGGTCCAGAGCACCCGGCCGAGCATCAGCGTCTCAGACCCGCCGAGCAGGTCCGGGATCACGAACTCGCCGACCATCGGGATGAAGCACAGCCCCGCGCCGGCCGCGATCCCCGGCAGGCTGAGCGGCACGGTCACGGTCCAGAACACCCGGCTCGGCGAGGCGCCGAGATCCGCCGCGGCCTCGCGCAGGGCCGGATCCAGGCGGTTCATCACCGCGTAGAGCGGCAGCACCATGAAGGGCAGGTAGGCGTAGACGAGCCCGACGATCACCGCCACGTCGGTGTTGAGGATCGTCAGCGGCGCGTCGATCAGGCCGAGCCGGCGCAGGGCGAGATTGAGCAGCCCCTCGGGCTTCAGGATCGCGATCCAGGCGTAGATCCGGATCAGGAAGCTCGTCCAGAACGGCACGATCACCAGCGCCACGAGGAGCGGCTGCCAGCGCGCCGGCGCCCGCGCCAGGGCGTAGGCGAGCGGCGTCCCGAGGGCGACGAGGATCAGGCTGGCGACGCCCGCGTAGGTGAGGGAGCCGAGGGCGGCGTCGCGGTAGAGGGGGTCGGCGGCGAGCGTCAGGTAATTGTCGAAGTTGAGGGCTTCGAGGAAGGCCGACCAGCCGTCGAGCCCGCCGCGCCAGTCGAGGAGCGGCAGGTAGGGCGGGATCGCCGTCGCCGGCTCCGACAGGCTGATCTTGAGGGTGATGGCGAAAGGCAGCAGGAAGAACGCCGCCAGCCACAGGAAGGGCGGCAGGCGCACCAGCCGGTCGAACAGCCGGGAGCGCTTCCGATCGCGCGCGGGCCCGGTCCCCGGCTTGCCGGCCGCGCGGTCGGCCTCCGACGCGCCGGCCGTCATGCCGGCAGGATCACGGCGGCGTCGGCCGGGAAGCTGGCCCGCGCGTCGGAGCCCGGCGCCGCGCCGGCCTCCGCGGGCCGACCGCTCGCCCGCAGGGTCGCGCCGTCGGGCAGGCGCAGCGTCCGGCGCACCCGGTCGCCCAGGAACACGGCGTCGGCGACGACCACCGGCAGCCCCTCGGCGCCCAGCACCACGTCCTCGGGCCGCACCGCGATCACGACTGCGGCCCCCTCCGCGAGCGCGGCCTCCGCGACGCCCCGCACGGGGCCGTGCGCGGTCTCGACCGTGCGGACCGTGTCGGCGCCTCCGGCGCCGATGCGGCCGGGGATGAGGTTCACGTCGCCGAGCAGGCCGGCCACGAAGCGGCTCGCCGGGCGGCGGTAGAGGTCGGCCGGCGGTCTGACCTGGATGAGGCGGCCCGCCTCCATGACGCCGATCCGGTCGGCGAGCATCATCGCCTCCTCGGGATCGTGCGTGACGACGACGAAGGCGGTGCCGAGGCGGCGCTGCACCGCGCGCAGCTCGCCCTGCGTTTCCTCGCGCAGGCCGCGGTCGAGCGCGCCGAGCGGCTCGTCGAGCAGCAGCAGCTTCGGCTGCCGGGCGAGCGCCCGGGCCAGGGCGACCCGCTGCCGCTGACCGCCCGAGAGCGTCTCCGGGCGACGGTCGCCGAACCCGTCCAGGCGCACGAGCTTGAGCAGCTCCGACACCCGCTGCGCCGAGGCCGGGCGGCCGAGGCCCTTCAGCCCGTAGCCGATATTGCCCGCCACGCTCATGTGCGGGAACAGGGCGTAGGACTGGAACATCATGTTGACCGGCCGCCGATGGGGCGGCAGCGCGGTCAGGTCCTGCTCGCCCAGCAGGATCCGTCCCGAGGTCGGACTCTCGAAGCCCGCGATCATGCGCAGGAGGGTGCTCTTGCCGCAGCCGGACGGGCCGAGCAGGCAGAAGAACTCCCCCGCCTCGAGGTCGAGGGAGACGGTGTCCACGGCCCGATGCGTGCCGAAGCGCTTGGTCAGCTCCTCGAGCCGCAGGCGCGGCGCCGGCCTCTCGGACAACGGATCAGGAATCCTCGCGCAGCGCCTCGGCCACGCGCGCTTCCAGGAGGTCCGGTCGGCGCAGGACCAGGGCCCCGCGGGTGCGGTCGACCAGTCCCTCCGCCGCCATCGCGGTGAATTCCCGGGTCACCTGCTCGCGGCGGCAGCCGATCCGCGCGGCGAGGACGTGGTGATAGGGAGGGGGCGAGACCACCCGCTCGCCCGCCGTACCGGTGCGGGGCACGGAGAGGCGCAGCAGCTCGGCGTAGAGCCGGTGCTTGAGGTCGAGCAGGGCGTGCTCCATCAGCCGCGTGTTCAGCTCGCGCACGCGCTTGGCCAGGAGCCGGAACAGCCTGTCGGCGATCGCCTCCGAGGCGAACACGATCTGCCGGAAGACCGGCGCCGGCACCACGCAGACCTCGCCGCGCGTCAGTGCCGTGACGTTGGCCGAGCGGCCGATCCCGTCGATGGCGGCGAGCTCGCCGAAGAACGCCCCGCCCCGCATCTCGCCCAGGATGACTTCCTTGCCGGACTGGGTCCGGTTCAGGATGCGGACCTCGCCCGAGGCGATGAAGTACACGTCGGTTGAGATGTCGTCGAAGTCGACGAGGACCTCGTTCTCGTCGAAGCGGCGCCAGTGGCAGCGGGGCTCGTAGGGGCTGAGCTCGATGCCGGGATCCTTGAAGAAAGGTATTGTCCCCAACCGCGCCATCGATCGTGTTCCCTCAACTCCGGCACCCGTCCCTGCCCTGACGGGGGCCGGCCAGCAGATCTGGGGACGGGAGCAGCCCGCACAGTGAAGCCGCGCCCCGCCGGGGCGGTGCTGGATCGATCGGGCGGCGCCAATCGTGACGGTCGCGGGCTGGGCGGTCAAGCCGCGTGCCGATGAACAGGAGTTTATTAGCGTGGATCAGGTATGAGGGCTAAATTCCTGGCCCGCCGAGGCGGGCAGTATCGATGCACCAAGACGTTCCCTTCCCGCGCGCGACATCCTCCACCGGTCCCCGCCAGCAGGCGACCCTCGCGCTCCCCTTCGAGCGGTCGGGGCGCAGCCTCCATTCCGGGCGTCACGCCACGGTCCGCGTCAGCCCCGCCCCGGCCGGCCACGGCATCGTCTTCCGCCGCCACCTGAGGGACGGTCGGGCCGTCGACGTTCCTGCCCACTGGCACTACCGGGAATCGCAGCCGCTCTCCTCGGCGCTGCGGCGCGACGGCGTCCTGGTGCGCACGATCGAGCACCTGATGGCCTCGCTCAGCGCGCTGCGGATCGACAACGTGCTGGCCGAGATCGACGCGGACGAGCTGCCGATCTTCGACGGGAGCGCGACGCCCTGGTGCGAGGCGATCCGGGCCGCGGGCCGGCGCGAGCAGGGCCTGCCCTGCCGGGTGATCCGCCTGCTGCGCACGGTGGCGGTCGAGAACGGGCGGCGGCGCCTGCAGATCGAGCCGGGCGCCGGCCTGCACATCACCGGCCACGTCGCGCTGGCGCATTTCGGATCGATCGACTGGTCGGGCACGATCACGGCGGACAGCTTCGAGCGGGAGATCGCGCCGGCGCGCAGCTTCGGGCGCTACGTGCGCGCCATGGCGGGTCGCGCCTACGGCTACATGATGCGGAACGACTTCCTGCAGGGCGTCTCGCCCCGCTCGGCAGCACTGCTGGTGCGCGGGCACGTGCTGGGCGGGATGCGCGTCCCCGGCGAGCCGGTCCGCCACCGCATCCTCGACCTCGTCGGCGACCTCGCGCTGGCGGGCCACCCGGTCGAAGGTCGGCTCTCGGCGTTCCACACGGGGCACGAGTTGAACCACGCCCTCGTCGCCGCCCTGATGCGGGACGGCAAGGCCTGGGAACTCGTCTGAGGGGCCGGTCGGGGCTCGGTCTCAGGCGGAGGCGCGATGGGGCGTCTCGCAGGCGACCGCGACCGCACCGAAGGCGCGGACGAGGTCCGCATCGAGCTTCGCCCGCATCGACTCGAGGATGGCGTAGGCCTCGCGCGGGGCCTTCGGCGCCTTGTAGGGGCGCGCCTCGATCAGCGCGGCGAAGATGTCGGCGATGGTGATCAGGCGGACGAGGTCTGGAATCTGCTGCCCACGCAGCCCGTCCGGATAGCCCGACCCGTCGAGATACTCGTGGTGCGAGCGGACCACCGACAGGGTCAGCGCGTCGTAGTCGCCTGTCAGCAGCATCTCGTGTCCGAGCGCCGGGTGGCGAGCCATCTCGGCGCGCTCCGTCGGTGTCAGCGGCGCGGGCTTGTTCAGGATCGCGAGGGGGATCTTGGCCTTTCCGATGTCGTGGAGCAGCGCGCCTTTGACGAGGTACCGCGAATCCGCCTCGTTGAGCCCCAGGACGCGCGCGAACTCGGCCGCGATTCCGGCCACGCTCAGGCAGTGGCGGTGCGTGACGTCGTCGAAGTTCGCCACGACCCTGAGCCATTCGCGCACCTTGGCTTCGCGGATCGCCTGGTTGACCAAGTCGGCTCCGTTCTCGACCAGCGCGGCCGGGGGGGCCTGATCGGCGCGGAACAGGCTGACGAAGGCCGAGCGGGCCTCGTTCACTTGCTCCCGCCAGCTGCCGGTCTGTGGCGGGGCCTTGGCGGTGCCGATCAGAGTCGCGACCGCGTTCAGCAGCATGGCGCTGGCCGCGGAGGCCGGCATCGCGCGGGTCGCGCCGAGGGCGGTGGCCTGTATCTCGCCGCGACCGAGGTTGCCGTGGATCAGGGCCAGGAACGGGATGCCGGGCCCGCGCGCGGTGGACAGCGCCTGGCGCAGGCGCCGCACCGATTCGGAGGTCAGCGCGCTGACATCGCTGATGATCAGCGCGGCACCCTGCGGCGGGGTGGCGTCGCCGTAGAGGTCGTGCAGCACCACGGACGTGCCGCCGCCGAGATTGCGCGCGAGCCGCTCGCCGCGCTCGACATCATCGGTCAGGATCAGGGTCTGGCCCAAGATCTCCCCCTGTGGCTGGCCCACCGCCCGGGCGCTTCATCCACCAGTGTGCCGAAGCTATAAGACCCGTGAACAAGCTATCGTCGGCTATATGCGCAGCACGCGCGGCAGATTTGACGGCATTCCGTTAAAATTCCGACTTCCGAAATCGGTGTTCGCGTCTCCTATTAGACGTTGTGCTCGGGAGCCGAATCGCCGCGAGAGGGTGGTCCGCGCGGAGGGGGCGCTTGCCTCGCGGCGTCCGGATCGCCAGAACGCCGGCATGCTGCGCGTCAACGACCTCACCTATCGCATCGGCGACCGTCTGATCCTCGATTCCGCGAGCTTCACGATCCCGGAGGGCGCCCGCGTCGGGCTGGTCGGGCGCAACGGGGCCGGCAAGACCACCCTGTTCAAGGCCATTCTCGGCGACCTACCGGTCGACGCGAAGTCGGTGGCGCTGCCCAAGGGCATGCGGATCGGCGCCGTGGCCCAGGAGGCGCCGGCCGGACCGGAGACGCTGCACGCCGTCGTGCTGGCGGCCGACACGGAGCGCGCCCGCCTGATGGCGGAGGCCGAGCACGCGGACGGGCTGCGCCGGGCCGAGATCGAGACGCGGCTCGTGGATATCGGCGCCCACTCGGCGCCGGCCCGGGCCGCCGCGATCCTGCACGGCCTGGGCTTCGACGCGGCGGCCCAGGCGCGGCCCTGCTCGGATTTCTCCGGCGGCTGGCGGATGCGCGTGGCGCTCGCAGCCGTGCTGTTCTCGGAGCCGGACCTGCTGCTCCTCGACGAGCCGACCAACTACCTCGACATCGAGGGCACGCTCTGGCTGTACGATTACCTGGAGCGCTACCCGCGCACCGCGATCATCATCAGCCACGACCGCGACCTGCTCGACACGAGCGTCGACCATATCCTCCACCTCGATCGCGGCAAGCTGACGATCTACCGCGGCGGCTACACCAGCTTCGCCAGGCAGCTCTCGGAGAAGCGCGTTCTCCAGGCCAAGGCGAAGGCCAAGCAGGATGTGGAACGCGCGCACCTGCAGAGCTTCATCGACCGGTTCAAGGCCAAGGCCACCAAGGCGCGGCAGGCCCAGTCGCGGATGAAGCGGCTCGCCAAGATGGAGCCGATCGCGGCGCTGCTCGAGGACGACGTGCCAGTGATCCACCTGCCGAGCCCCGAGAAGCCGCTGTCGCCGCCGATCGTCGCGATGGAGCGGGTCAAGGCCGGCTACGGGGACCGGATCGTCCTGACCGGCCTCGACCTCAGCCTCGCGCCGGACGACCGGGTCGCGCTGCTGGGCGCCAACGGCAACGGCAAGTCGACCTTCTGCAAGCTGATCGGCGGCCGGCTCGGCCCCGTCGCCGGCGAGGTGAAGCGGTCCTCCAAGATGGAGGTCGCCTACTTCGCCCAGCACCAGCTCGACGAGCTGCGCCCCGCCGAGAGCGCCTACGCGCATGTCCGGACCCTGATGCCGGACGTGCCGGAGGCGAAGGTGCGCAGCGCCACGGCGCGGCTCGGCTTCGGTGCCAACAAGGCCGACACGCCGGTCGAGAAGCTGTCGGGCGGCGAGAAGGCGCGGCTGCTGATGGGGCTCGCGGCCTTCCACGGCCCGCACCTCCTGATCCTCGACGAGCCGACCAACCACCTCGACATCGAGAGCCGGCAGGCCCTCGTGGAGGCGATCAACGACTACGAGGGCGCCGTCATCCTCGTCTCGCACGACCGCTTCCTGGTCGAGGCCTGCGCCGACCGGCTCTGGCTGGTCGCGGACGGCACGGTGAAGACCTTCGACGGCGACATGGACGATTACCGGCGCTTCGTCCTGTCGGGGCCCGAGCGCGAGGCCGAGCGCGAGGCCGAGCCGTCCGGCGGGCAGAAGGCCGAGGCGCGCCGCGCCGGCGTCGAGCGCCGCGCGGCCCTCGCCCCCCTGCGCAAGCGGCTGGAGGCGATCGAGGCCCGCATGGCCAAGCTGACCGCGGCGATCCAGAAGATCGACGCGGCCCTGGAGGACGGGTCCGCGTTCCGGGAGAACGCCGCCAAGGCCGGCGAGATCGCCAAGATGCGGTCGGACGCCGCGACCGCGCTGGCCGCGGCCGAGGAGGAGTGGCTGACGGTCAGCACCGAGATCGAGGCGGCCTGACGCGCTCGCCCGCGAGGCTCGGTCGGGCGCGGGCCGGCCAGCCGGTCGGCGCGGACGACCGGCGCGTCGGCAACCTTACACCGAACCTTCGATCGCCCGTTCCAGGATGTCGACACCGAGGTCGATCTCCGCGTCCGTCGCGGTCAGCGGCGGGGCGATGCGGAACACGCCGCCCATGCCGGGCAGCTGCACGATGTTCATGCTCAGCCCGAGCTCGAGGCAGCGCCGCGTGATCGCGTCGCCGAGCTCCGGCGCCGGCACCTTCGTGTCCCGGTCGGCCACGATCTCCATCCCCTGCAGGAGCCCGCGCCCGCGCACGTCGCCGATGCAGGCGAAGCGCTGCTGCAGCGCCCGCAGCCGCGCCGCCAGCCGCGCGCCGGCCGCCTCGGCCCGGCCGACCAAGTCGTCGCGCCGGACGATCTCCAGCACCTTGAGCCCGACCGCGGCGGGAAGCGGGTCGGAGACGTGCGTCGTGTAGAACAGGAAGCCGCGGGCGTGGCAGAGATCCTCGATCTCCGGGGTGGTCAGGACCGCCGCGAGGGGCAGGCCGGCGCCCAGGGTCTTCGACAGGGTGAGGATGTCGGGCACCACCCCGTCGCGCTCGCAGGCGAACATCAGGCCGGTGCGGCCGATGCCTGTCTGGGCCTCGTCGAGGATCAGCAGCATGCTCCGCTCGGTGCACTTGCGCTTGAGCGCCGCCAGGTAGCCGGGCGGGAGTTCCAGGATGCCGCCGGAGCTCAGGATCGGCTCGGCCAGGAACGCCGCGAGGTTGCCGGTCGACTGCCGGTCCACCATCGCGAAGGCGTAGTCGAGCTCGGTCTGCCAGTCGGCGTCCCCGTCCCGCGCGAAGGTCGGGCGGTAGGCGTTGGGGGCCGGGATCGCGAAGGACCCGACGGGAGCCGGGCCGTAGCCCTTGCGGCCGGCGCTGTAGGTGGCCGAGGCGGCGCCCGCCGTCATGCCGTGCCACGACTGCGCGAAGCTCACGATCTCCCAGCCGCCGGTGGCGAGCTTGGCCATGCGCAGGGCGGCCTCGTTGGCCTCGGCGCCGGTGGTCAGGAGAAGCACGCGCTCCAGCCCGCCGGGGGCGAGGTCGGCCAGCTCCGTCGCCAGGTCGACCACCGGCCGGCTGAGCATGCCGCTGAACAGGTGATCCAGGCGCCCGACGTGGTCCGAGACGACGGCGGCGATCTCGGGATGCCCGTGACCCAGGATCGCGCTCATCTGGCCGGAGGTGAAGTCCAGGATCTTCCGGCCGTCCGCGTCGTAGACGAAGCTGCCCTCGGCCCGCTCGATGATGACTGGCGCGAAGGCGCCGCCGTAGCGCACCAGGTGCCGGCGGGCACGCGTCCAGAAATCGGGGTCGTCGTTCCGCGTCGTCATCGATCCGGGTCCCGTGGCAGGCCCCGCCATGCTAGGACGGCCCGTGACCCCAGAGAAGCTTATAGTTCTGAACCGAGGGTTCAGGGATCCTGATGGCCCAGAGCCTCGACATCGATCTGCTGCGCAGCTTCGCCACGGTGGCGGAGACGGGTGCGCTGAGCCGGGCCGCCGAGCGGGTCGGGCGCAGCCAGGCCGCCCTCAGCATGCAGATGAAGCGGCTGGAGGATCTGGTCGCGCAGCCCCTGCTGCGCCGGACCGGCCGCGGCGTGGTGCTCACGGTCCAGGGCGAGCGCCTCCTCGTCCACGCGCGCCGGATCCTGGCCTCGCACGACGACGCGGTGGCGGAACTGTCCGGCGGCCGCCTCAACGGCACGCTTAGGTTCGGCTGCCCGGACGATTACGCGCAGGCCTTCCTCCCCACCCTGCTGCGCGGCTTCGCGCACCTGCATCCCGACGCGGCGATCGAGGTGGTCTGCGCCGCGACGCCGCGCCTGGAGGATCGCCTGGGCCGCGGCGGGCTCGATCTGGCCCTCGTCTCCGTCCCGCTGGCGGCCGGGCGGGAGATCCTGCGGCGCGAGGACCTCGTCTGGGTCGCGCCGCGCGGCGCCGCGGCGCTGTGGCCCGACCCACTGCCGCTCGCCCTCGGCGACCCCGACACCCTCGACCACCGGTCGGCGCGGGCCGCCCTCGACGAGGCCGGGCGCGCGTACCGGATCGCTTACGCGAGCGGCAGCCTGTCCGGACTGTTGGCGGTGGCGCGCTCCGCCCAGGCGGTCGCGGTGCTCACCCGCGCCGCGGTCCCGCCCGACCTGCGCATCCTGACCCGGAGCAGCGGCCTGCCCGCGCTGCCGCGCATCGGCCTGACGATCCGCCTGGACGCGGCGCACGCCGCGCCGCTGACCCGCGCCTTCGCCGCCCACATGCGCGCGATCCTGCCGACGCTCTGATCGTGGAGGTGCGCCCCGAGCGCCTTTGTCCGAGCCTGGCAGGCCGCGGCCGGTCCCGAGCGCGGCCCTAGCCTTCCCCGTCCGGTTTCCGCCAGACGACGACGATCTCGTCGTTGTCGACGTTGATCCAGTTGATGTGCGTCCGCGGATGGGCTTGGCGGATCGTCTCGAAATGCGCGCTGTTGCAGAGGAGGTAGATGTCGCTCCCGGTGTCGTCCAAGCCCGCCTCGGCGTCGTGCAGGACCGAGCGGAGGCTCGGACCTGGCACTTGCACGGCCCGGAGCTTCCGGCCGGCCGATTCCGGAAAGGCCGCGCTCCAGGCCGCCGTCACCCGCGGATTGTCGTACACCACGACCGTGTCGGTGCCGACGAGCCGGGACGGGCTGTGATCCAGCCGGACATCCTCGCTCCAGTTGCGATAGGCGGCGCCGATCGTCTTCGTCGTCTCCGGCGACACGACCGGCGTCGTCGCCGTGGCCGTCGCGATCGCCGCGGCGGCGACCTGCGTGCCGCGCCGGTCGGTCACGTCGAGCGCGGCGTCGATCACCTGGATCCGGTTCTCGACCAGGGCGAAGACGGCTTCGGCCGCCTCCGGCGTGAGCGTGTAGATCGACCGCGGATCCGGCGCCGCGACGGGCTTCACGTCGTGCGCCGGCGCGAGCGCGACCGCCTCGGCGGGGAGCGCCTTCTGGGCACTCGCCGTGATCGCGGCCATCGGAGGTACGTAATCCATCGCAGTCTCCAGCTTTTCCTCCGACGCGGAACCCGGCCTCCAACCCGCGCAGCACCGTCGCACCAGCATCTACCGGCTGCCTACGGCCACGCGGCGTGGGCATTGACGACCGTCAAGGCGATGCGGAGCGTCGCGACCCCGGGCGTGCGGCGGCCGCGCTGCACGGACGGCTCGGCCCGAGACCAGCCGTCCAGGCTGGTCGGTCCGGAGCCCACCGCGCCTGCCGGAGCGGCCGTTTAGGCGGGGTGACGGCGAGAGAGGGACCACCTCGGTCATCGAGGGCCCGCCGGTCCTCATGACCGCGAGCGCCCCATCCGCGAGCTTCATGCCTCGTTGAATCGGATTTGTAGCCAAGGACTTGACTCTGTCAATATTACACAAGTTGAATCACTGTGTCGTTGCGTTCTCTGCTTGCCCGGCGCGGGGTCTAATGCAAGACTGATACTGGCTCGATGGATGTTTTGCTTGGCTTCATCGCAGAATGACAGGGACGCGTCTCGAGTATTCGAAATCGTCAGATGTGCCATTGTGAGCCTCAGCGATCCACAGGTGGCGGGGGCTGCCGTCACGTTCGTTGCGCCCCGCGGATCTCGCAGCCCGTCCCGCGGCCGGCTCCTCGAGCAAGCCTGTCGCGGGGGCCGGATCGGCGGTCCGGCCCTGCGAGATCCGCATGGGTGCGGTGTTTGCCCGCGGCCCGCGGACATGCGAGAGAGACGCGATGTTGACCGTCGATAGCCTCTGGCGCGCGCGGCACCGGCTCGCGCAGTTCGGGAAGAAGCGGACAGGCTCGCCGCGAATCCTCGTGATCGGCGTCTGTCAGGCCGGATCCATCGCCAAGACGATGCGCTACCTGCTGCCGCACGCGCAGGTGGATTTCGTCTCGGCGTTCACGGCGTCGCGCCGGTTCCCGCGGCTCGCCGACCTGATGGCGCACGCGGACGGGTACGACCACGTCTTCACCAGCATCTACCTGCCCAAGTTCAAGGGCGGCGGCACGATCGACACGCTGCGGACGCATCCGAAGGTCCGCCTGATCCCCACCATCGTGTTCAGCGCCTACCATCCCGACCTGATCCACGTGGGCGTTCAGGATCACGTCACGCTCAACGGCCTGATCTCGGGGCCGATGGGGCACTCGCACTCCGCGATCACGCTGTTCGCCTACCTGTCGGGCTTCTCGCAGGCGCAGGCGCTGCGGCTGTTCTCCGAGCCGGCCTTCGAGCGCCTCGGATACTTCAACCTCTGGGACGAGTCGGTCGCGTACCTGCGCGGGCTCGGGGTACAGGCCGGGTACGATCTCGACACGCACCTCACGCGCTGGGCGCGTCGGGGCTGCTTCATGCACTCGATCAACCACACCAAGCTCTACGTCGTGGCCGACCTCGCCCGCGGCCTGCTGACCCGGGCCGGCGTGCCCTTCGAGGAATGCGACCTCGACGCGTTCCTCCCGGACGATCTCGGCGGCCAGGGCAGCTGGCCGGTCTATCCGGAGATCGCCCAGCACTACGGCGTGCCCGGCAGCGCGCTCTTCTTCAAGGCGGAGACGCGCCGGTCCGGCCCCGCGCGGACGATGAGCCGGCCAGAGTTCGTTGCCGCCTCCTACGCGAACTACGACCGGCGCGAGCGGAAGCTCCTGATCTCGCAGCGCGTTCAGGGCTGGCTCAACGATCCGCCCACGGTGGACTTCCTGCGCGAGTCCGCGGGCCGAGGCGACGCGCCGGCGCGGCCGGCGAGCCGGGCCCCGGCGGTGAATGCCGGCAGTCTCGCCGGCCACGCCTCGTAGCGACCGTCCGGGCACTTCCCCACGGTCCCGGCGTTGTCGCGCACGGCCCGCCGCCGCGGGATGGACGTCGAGGTGTTCCGATGAGTTCCGTGTCCCGCCATCGCGCCGGTCGCACCGCGACCGCGGCGGCCCTGACGCTCGTCGGCTCGGCGGCGGCCCTGGTCGGCTGGAGCGCGCTCGCGGTGAACCGGCGCATGACCCTTCCGCCCGCCCTGCCGGGCCGGCACGAGCGGCTCCGGACCCGCCGCGCCGGCGCGCTCTCGCTCTACGGGTCGACCGAGGCCGAGGGCGTCCCGCTCCTGCTGATCCACTCGATCAACGCCGCGGCCAATGCCTACGAGGTCCGGCCGCTGTACCTGCGATACCGCGGCACGCGGCCGGTCTACGCCCTGGACTTGCCGGGCTTCGGCTTCTCGGAGCGCTCGCGCCGCCGCTACACGCCGCGCCTGATGGTGGAGGCGATCCACGCGGCGGTCGACGAAATCCGGAGCCGACACGGCGGCTGGGCGATCGACGCCCTCGCCCTGTCGCTCTCGTGCTCGTTTCTGGCGCGGGCGAGCCTGGAGCGGTCCGACGCCTATCGCAGCCTCGCGCTGATCAGCCCGACCGGGTTTGACGCCCGGCTCTCCGGGGAAGGCCCGCCGGACGGTCACCGCGGCCGCGACTGGTTGCGCCGGGTCCTCGACCGCCCCCCTCTGGGGCGGCCGCTCTTCGACGCCCTGGTGACGCGGCCGAGCATGCGGTTCTTCCTGGAGAAGACCTTCGGCACGTCCGACATCGACGAGGGGCTGCTCGCCTACGATTACGCATCGGCCCACCAGGCCGGCGCCGAGCACGCCCCCTTCTGCTTCATCGCCGGCCACCTGTTCCCCACCGACGCGACGCGCCTGTACGAACGCCTGCGCCTCCCGGTCTGGATGGTGCACGGCGTGCGCGGCGACTTCGTCGACTACCGGCTGGTGCCGCGGGTCGCCGACCGAGCCAACTGGCGCGTCGACACCTTGCCGACCGGCGCGTTCCCCCATTTCGAGCAGCCGGAGGCGGTCGCGGCCGGCTACGACGCGTTCCTGGCAGGCATCATCCGCCTGCCGGCGGCTCGACCGGCGTGATCCGGTAGCGCAGCCACACGACACCGTCGGACAGGCGCTCGAGGGTCATCAGGTCGAGCTTGCGGCGGCTGCCCATGGTGTCCGCCTCCTCGCCGGCGAAGTCGAACACCGCCGGCGTTCCGCTGAGGCCATCGACCGCCGGCACGAGGAGCAGGCTCAGCTCGTCGATGAGGCCGGCCTTCAGCATCGAGCCGTTGATGTGGCCGCCGCCCTCGACGAGAAGCCGCTCGATCCCAAACAGGGCGCGCAGCTTCGCTGCCGCCAGGGGGAAGTCGACCGCTCGGTCGCCCGCGAACAGGTAGGATTGGCCGCCGGCCCGCAGAGCGCGCAGGTGCGAATCCGGCACGGATTCGGTGAGCACCACCACGACGTGGTCGCCCTCGATCGCGTCGCGCGCGCCCCAATCCAGGCGTCCCCGCGCGTCGAGGGCCACGGCGTAGCCGGGCGCGTCGCGGCGGGCGACGTGGTCCTCCCGCGGCACCGGCACGCCGTCGTCCGCGATCGGCTCCGGCAGCGGATCGGCGCTGTCGGCGTAGCCCTGCATGGTGACGCGCCCGCACATCCAGGCATCGCCGCTCAGCGCCCCGTGGACGCGCTCGTAGTGGCTGTCGGCGTCCAGCGTCTTCCAGCGCCGGACCTTGATCCGGCCGTCGACCGACGAGGTCATGTGACAGATCACGTAGGGGCGTTCGGCCGATGCCATGGACGATCCTCGTTCGGCGGGCCGGGGCCTGGCGCGCGGTCCACCGCGAAACTAGGAAGCGCGGTGGCGGGACCCACCGGATCGAACGCCGCAGCGACGCGCCTCGGTGGACCCGGTGCGCGCCGGTCCGTAAGACTTACGCGGCCGCCCGGAGCGGCGTCCGTGTTGGAATCCGATGATCGACCTGACCCTCGAGGCCGCCCGCACCGTCGTCGACACCGCCCTGCGGGAGGCGCGGGCGCGCACCCTCAAGCCCCTGGCCGTCGTCGTCTACGATGCCCGCGGCGCCCTCAAGGCGGTCGCGGTCGAGGACGGCACGTCCCTGCGCCGGGCCGAGATCGCGAGCGGCAAGGCCAACGGCGCCCTGGCGCTGGGCCTCGGCTCCCGGGCGATCCACGCGCGGGCGGAGCAGCAGCCCTACTTCGTCGCCGCCGTCACCCACCTCGCCGGCCCGGACGCCCTCGTGCCGGTGCCGGGCGGCGTGCTGATCCGCTCCGGCGAGGGGCGCCTCCTCGGCGCGGTCGGCATCTCCGGCGACACCTCCGACAACGACGAGATCTGCGCGGTGGCCGGGATCGAGGCTGCCGGCCTGAAGCCGGACACCGGCGCCTGACCGTGCGCCCGCGGCGGCGCGACTGGCTGGCCGGCGCGATCGCCCTCGCGGCCGTGCGGCCCGCCCGCGCGGCCGACGCGCTCTACCGGCGCGGCAACGACGCAGATCCCGAGACCCTGGACCCGCACCGCTCGTCCACGGTCGCGGAGGCGCACATCCTGCGCGACCTCTGCGACGGGCTGCTCACCTACGACAACCGGGGCGCGATCATCCCGGGCGCGGCGCGCGCCTGGTCGGTCTCCGAGGACGGTGTGAGCCTGCATTTCGACCTGCGCCCCGACGGCCGCTGGTCGAACGGCGAGCCGGTCACCGCGGAAGACTTCGTCTACGCGTTCCGCCGGATGCTCGACCCGGCCACGGCGGCGAAGTACGCCGAGATCCTGTTCCCGATCCGGAGCGCCGCCGCCGTGAACCGCGGCGAGCGGCCGGCCGACGCCCTCGGCGTCGCCGCCGAGGCGCCGCTCCGGCTCGCGATCACCCTGGAACAGCCCACGCCCTACATCCTGGAACTCCTGACCCACCAGACCGCCCTGCCGGTCCACCGGGCCTCGGTCGAGCGCTACGGCGACAGCTTCACGCGGCCGGGCAACCTCGTGACCAACGGGCCCTACCGGCTCGCCGACCGGGTGCCGGGCGGCGCCATCACGCTGGAGGCCAACCCCCACCATCCGGACGCGGCGAGCCTCGCGATCCGGCGCGTCGCCTTCCTGCCGACGCCCGACATCGCCGCGTCGGTGCGCCGCTACGCCGCCGGCGAGATCGACTCGCTCTCCGATTTGCCCGTCGACCAGATCGCCGACCTGCGCCGCCGCTTCGGGCCGCAGGTGGTGCTCGGCCCGTCGCTGGGGCTCGCGGCGCTGGTGGTGAACACCCGTAAGGCGCCGTTCTCGGACCGGCGCGTCCGCCAGGCGCTGTCGCTCGTCATCGACCGCGAGTACCTCGCCGACGGCCTCAACGGCGGCACCATGAGCCCGGCCTACTCCCTGTGCCCGCCCGGCCTCGACCATTACCGGACGCCCCCCGAGACCGAGGGGCGCCTCGGCCTGCCGATCGACCACGAGGCGGAGGCGCGCCGGCTGCTCGCGGAGGCGGGGTTCGGCCCGGACCGGCCGCTCACGGTGGAGTACCGGTTCAACATCAGCGACAACAACCGCACCGTCGCGGTGGCGACCGGCGAGATGTGGCGCGACCTCGGGATCGTGACGCGCTTCGTCTACACGGACGCGAAGACGCATTTCGCCTACCTGCGCGACGGCGGCGACTTCGACGTCGCCCGCTACAGCTGGATCGCCGACTATTCCGATCCGCAGAACTTCCTGTTCCTGCTCCAGAGCGGGAACGACGGCATGAACGCCGGCCACTGGTCGGACGCCGCCTACGACGCCCTGATGGCGCGGGCCGCCACCGAGCGCGACCTGACCCGCCGGGCCGGCCTGCTCTACGACGCGGAGGCGATCGCCCTGCGCGAGCTGCCCTGGATCCCGCTGATGCACTACCGCTCCAAGGCGCTGATCGCGCCGCGGCTGCACGGCTACCACCCGAACCTGCGCAACGCCGCGCCGACCCGCTTCATGAGGCTCGACGCGTGATCCGCTTCATCCTGCGCCGCCTCCTCCAGGCGGTGCCGACGCTGCTCGCCGTGGTGACCGTCAGCTTCTTCCTGATGCGGCTCGCCCCGGGCGGCCCGTTCGACCTGGAGCGGCCGCTGGCGCCCGCCGCCATGGAGAACCTGCGCCGGGTCTACGGCCTCGACCGGCCGCTGATCGCGCAGTTCGGCAGCTACCTCGCGGCGCTGGCACGGGGCGACCTCGGTCCGTCCTTCTCGTTCCGCGACCAGAGCGTCCTCGGCCTGATCGCCCGGGGCCTGCCAATCTCAGCGACGCTCGGCGCCCTCGCTCTCGCGCTGGCCACCGCGCTCGGCGTCGGCCTCGGGATCGCGGCGGCGCTCCGGCGCGGCGGGTTCGTCGACCGGCTCCTCGGCGTCGGGGCCGCCCTCACGCTCTCGCTGCCGAGCTTCGTCGTCGCGCCCCTGCTCCAGATCGCCTTCGGCCTGACCCTGCGCTGGCTGCCGCTCGGCGGCTGGAACGACGGCGCCCCGAGCCATCTGGTCCTGCCGGTGGTGACGCTGGCCCTGCCGCAGGTCGGCGCCCTGGCCCGGCTGACCCGGACCTCGCTCGCCGAGTCCCTGCGGACGCAGCCGATCCGCACCATGCGCAGCCTCGGCCTGCCGCCGGCCCGCGTCACCCGGCACGCCCTGCGGGGGGCGCTGCTGCCGGTGGTCGCCTATCTCGGACCGCTCGCGGCGGCCCTGCTCACCGGCTCGGTGGTGGTCGAGACGATCTTCGGGCTGCCGGGGATCGGCCGGTACTTCGTGGAGGGTGCCCTCAACCGCGACTACACGCTGGTGATGGGCACGGTCCTGCTCGTCGCCGGGCTGGTGATCCTGCTCAACCTCGCCGCCGACCTCGCCTGCGCGTGGCTGGACCCGCGCCTCCGGGTGGCGGCGTGACCGCGACCGCGGCGGCGCCTGGACCGGCCCGGCGCGCTGTCCGCCGGTTCGCGCGGGAGCGCACCGCCGTGGTGGCACTCGCCGTGCTGATCCTGGTCGCCCTCGCCTGCCTGATCGGCCCGGGCCTCACCGGCCACGACCCCGAGCGCGCCTATCCGGACCTGCGCCAGCTCCCGGCCGGCCTCACCGCGCAGCCCGACGCCGCGCGTCTCCAGCCGGCGCTCGAGCGTCTGGCCTTCCGCATGCGCGCGCGGCTCGACGCCGTCGAGCGCGACGGCGACACGTTGCGGCTCACCCTCGGGTCCGACGCGGGCGTTGACCGACGCAGCCTCGTCTACCTGCCGCGCTCGGCCCTGTTCGGAACGCCTGTCGTCCTGGACGAGCGTGACGGCGGTCGCGGCCTCGTCGTGGCGGTGCCGGTCCGGCACCTCCACTTCCCCCTCGGTACTGACATCCAGGGTCGCGACCTGCTGACCCGCTGCCTTGTCGCCGGCCGGATCTCACTGGCGATCGGGCTCGCGGCCAGCCTGGTCGCCCTGCTGATCGGCGTCGCCTACGGGGCGACGGCGGGCTTCGTCGGGGGCGCCGTCGACGCCGTCATGATGCGCGGCGTCGACGTGCTCTACGCCCTGCCCTTCGTATTCTTCGTGATCCTTTTGCTGGTGTTCTTTCGCCCGAGCCTTGTGCTCATGCTGGTGGCGATCGCCGCGGTGGAATGGCTCGACATGGCGCGGGTCGTGCGCGCCGTGACCCTCTCGCTGCGCGAGCGCGACTTCGTCCGCGCCGCGCGGGCGCTCGGTCTCGGGACACCCCGCATCATCCTCCGGCACATCGTGCCGAACACCCTCGGCCCGGTGGCGGTGACCGCCACGCTGCTGGTGCCGCAGGTGATCCTGCTGGAGAGCTTCCTGTCGTTCCTCGGGCTCGGCGTCCAGGAGCCGCAGACCAGCTGGGGTGTCCTGATCGCCGAGGGTGCCCGCTCCATCGAGGCGGCGCCCCACCTGCTCGCGGCCCCGGCCGCCTTCCTGATCGCGACCCTGGTGGCGCTCAACCTCATCGGCGACGGCCTCGCGGACGCGCTGGATCCCCGCGGGGACTGACGCCGCGTCCGCGAGGTCCGCGATCTCAGCCGAGCTGCCGGATCGGCGCGCCGGCGAGCCAGGCCTCGATGTCCTCCACCGCCTGGGTGAAGAACGTCCGGTAGTTGCTGCGCGACACGTAGCCGAGATGCGGCAGCGCCAGCACGTTCGGCAGGCGGCGGAACGGGCTGTCGGCCGGCAGCGGCTCGGTCTCGAACACGTCGAGACCCGCGCCGGCGATCCAGCCCTCCTCCAGCGCCTGGACCAGCGCGGACTGGTCGACGATCGGCGCGCGCGACGTGTTCACCAGAAAGGCGTCGCGGCGCATGCGGCGCAACTCGGCCGCGCCGAGGAGACCGCGGGTCCGGTCGCCCAGCACGAGGTGGATCGTGACGACGTCGCTCGCCTCCAGTAGGGCCTCCTTCGAGGCCGCCCGCTCCACCCCGGCGGCGGCGGCGCGGGCGTCGTCGAGGTTCGGGCTCCAGGCGATCACCCGCATGCCGAAGGCGCGACCGATCTCGGCCACCCGCGTCCCGATCTTCCCGAGGCCGAGAACGCCGAGCGTCGCGCCCGCGAGGTCGGTGCCGATCGTGCTCTGCCAAGGGCCGCCCGCGCGCAGGGTCAGGCTCTCCGGGGCGACGTGACGGGCCAGCCCTAGGATCAACGCCCAGGTCAGCTCCGTCGGCGGCGTCGGGCTCGAATCGGTGCCGCAGACGACGACGTCGCGCGCCCGGGCCGCCGCGAGGTCGATGGCGAGGTTGCGCATGCCGCTTGTGACGAGCAGCTCGAGCCTGGGCAAGCGGTCGAGCAGCGTTGCCGGGAACGGCGTCCGCTCCCGCATGATCACGAGGATCTCGGCCTGCGCGATCCGCGCCACGAGGTCGTCGGGGTTCGGGATGTGCTTCGCGATCGCGGAGACGGCGACGTGGTCGGAGAGGCGCGCCCAGTCCGCGAGCGCGAGGGCCGCCTGCTGGTAATCGTCGAGGATCAGGCAGGTGCGCATGGGGATGGGGTAGGCCTCGCTGAGCGGAGCGTCAACGGACGCCGCGGGACGACGCGCGGCGTCCGGCTCCTACGCCCCGGCCAGAGCCGTGAAGGCCGCAGCGACGCCGGCGGCGCCGGGATCCTGGACGCCGGCGAGGTCACCGGCCGCCAGGTAGCTGGAGCGGCCCGCGCCGGCGCGATCCATGCCGGCCGTGGCCTCGGCACCGGTCCGGGCGGCGACCGCGGCGGCGGCGAGGTCGCCGCCCTTCAAGGCGGCGACGGCGGGGATCAGGGCGTCGAGCAGGGTGCGGTCGCCGGCCCGGGCGCCGCCGTAGCCCTGCACGCGCGCCACGCCCTCCCCGAGGGCCTCGGGCCAGGCGGCGCCGTCGGCGAGGGCCGAGGCCGTCGCGGCGAAGAAGATCGAGCCGAGCACGCCGCTCGACCCGCCCACCGCGCGCCCGATCCGCTCGGCCAGGGCCCGGCACAGGGCCGCGGGTTCCGCCTGCGGCAGCCGGTCGAGATCGGCCTGGACAGCGCGCGCGGCGCCCGCGAAGGTCGTGCCGGCATCGCCGTCCCCGACCTTGGCATCGAGGCCGTTCAGGGCATCCTCGGCCCCGATGAGGGCCTCGGCGACGGCCCGGATCCGGGCGGCGGTGACGGCGTCGTGCGACGGGGTGAAAGCCTCGCCCGCGAGCCCATCGGGCATCGGCCGCAGGATCGGCGGCGCGACCCGGACGGCCGCGGGCCAGGCCGGGACCGACACGGGCTCCGACAGGGCGCGCTCCAGCGCGTCGTCGAGCGGCAGGACCGACAGCGAGGCGCCGTGCATGTCGAGCGCCGTCATCAGCGGCGCGGGACCGAGCAGCAGGCGCACGCGCCGCCCCAGGTCGGTGGCGAGCACGGCCCTGGTGAGGACCTGCATCTCCAGGGCGGAGGCGGAGCCGAGATTGTTCACGAGCAGCGCCAGCCCGGTCTCGCCCGGGACGGCCCGCGCGAGACGCTCGGCCATCATGCGGGCGAGGTCGCTGGCCGTCGGCAGGGTGATGCGCTCCGCGCCGGGCTCGCCGTGGATGCCGAGTCCGAGCTCGGCCTGTCCCTCCGCCAGCCGCTCGCTGCGCGGCGAGCCGGGGATCGTGCAGGTCGAGACCGCGATGCCGAGCGACTTCGCCGCCTCGGCCGCCCGGCGGGCGAGCGCCGCCACGGTCTCCAGCGGTTCCCCGGCCTCCGCGGCGTGGCCCGCCACCTTGTGGACGAACAGCGTTCCGGCGACGCCGCGGGGCTGCTTGGCGTCCGGAAGGGCGATGTCGTCCGAGACGATCACGGTCTCGACCCTGTGGCCCAGTGCCCGGGCGCGCTCGGCGGCGAGACCGAAATTCAACCGGTCGCCCGCGTAGTTCTTGATGACGAGCAGGCACCCCGCCGGCCCCGTCACCGCCAGGATCCCGGCCAGCACCGCGTCGACGCTCGGCGAGGCGAAGACGTCGCCGCAGACAGCGGCGCTCAGCAGGCCCGACCCGACGAAGCCGGCATGGGCCGGCTCGTGCCCGGAGCCGCCGCCGGAGACGACCGCGACCTTCGCGGGATCCGGAGTCGCGCGGAGGACGACGCGGATGTCCGGGTCGCCGTCGAGCCGCGCCAGACGCCCGCCGCTCGCGGCGACGAGGCCGTCGACGGCGTCGTTGACCAGGGTGGAGCGGGCGTCGATGAAGTGGGCCATGGCGTGACCTTCGATGGGGCCAGTCCGCGATTCCGCGCCGGCGGATCCGCGCGCATTCTCCGCGCAATCCGGCCGCACACGCAACGGCTCCGCCGCGGCGCCCGCGTTGACGGCCTGAGCGGACCGGCCGCCGTCACTCCTTGACGGCGCCGGTGAGCGCGGAGACGTAGTACTCGACGAAGAACGAGTACAGGATCACCAGCGGCAGCGAGCCCAGCAGCGCGCCGGCCATCAGCGAGCCCCACTTGTAGACGTCGCCGTCCACGAACTCGCTCACCACGGCGATGGGCACCGTCTTGTTCTGCGTCGACGACAGGAAGGTCAGCGCGTAGATGAACTCGTTCCAGCACAGCGTCAGCGAGAAGATCCCCGCGGAGATCAGCCCCGGGAAGGCGAGCGGCAGGATGATCTTGGTGAGGATCTGCCACCGGCTGGCGCCGTCCATCAGCGCGCATTCCTCCAGCTCGTAGGGGATGGTCTTGAAGTAGCCCATCAGGAGCCACGTCGAGAACGGGATCAGGATCGTCGGATAGGCGAGGATGAGGGCGATCGGCGAGTCGAACAGGCCGTAGGCCTGGATGATCGTGGCGAGCGGGATGAACAGGATCGAGGGCGGCACGAGGTAGGCGAGGAAGATCGCCGCCCCGACCCAGCCGGCGCCGCGGTAGCGCACGCGGACGCAGGCATAGGCGGCGAGCACGCTCGCGAACAGCGACAGCACCGTCGCCGCCACCGACACGTACATCGTGTTCCAGAGCCAGCGCGGGTACTGCGTCTCGAAGAGCAGTTTGTTGATGTGCTTGAGTGTCGGATCCACGACCCAGAACGGGTTGAACCGCTCCATGTCGATCAACTGCTCGTCCGGTTTGATGGCCGTGAGCGCCATCCAGTAGAACGGGAACAGCAGCACGGCGAGGATGAGGAGGAGCGGCAGGTAGGTCGTCACGAGCCGCCGGGGCAGGCGCTCGAGATAGGCCATCCCCTCCGAGTTGTCGGTGAGCCCGGCCGGCTGGGCCGCGATCACCGGGGCAAGGCGCGGGTCGGCGTGTGCCGGCGGTGCGGGCGCGCTCATCGGTCGTTCCCCCCGGATTGCCAGGCCCTGCGCTGCAGGCCGAACCACGAGATGCCGATGGCCGCGAGCAGGAACGGCACCATGGCGGTGGCGATGGCCGCGCCCTCGCCGAGCGTCCCCGAGAGGATGCCCCGCTGGTACGACAGGGTGGCCATCAGGTGCGTGGCGTTCACCGGGCCGCCGCGCGTCATGGCCCAGATCAGCTGGAAGTCGGTGAAGGTGAACAGCACGGAGAACGTCATCACCACCGCGATGATCGGGGTCAGAAGCGGCAGGGTGATCCGCGAGAAGATCTGCCAGTTCGAGGCGCCGTCCAGCGTCGCGGCCTCGTACAGCGAGGGCGAGACCGTCTGGAGCCCGGCGAGCAGCGTGATCGCGATGAACGGCACGCCCCGCCAGATGTTGGCGAAGATCACGCAGGCCCGGGCCATGGCCGGCTCGCCGAGGAAGTCGATGTTGCCGTTGATCACCCCGAGATGGCGCAGCGACCAGGAGATGATCGAGAACTGGCTGTCGAAGATCCACCAGAAGGCGATGGCCGACAGCACGGTCGGGACCACGAACGGGATCAGCACGATCGACCGGATGATCGACTTGAACGGCATGTTCTTGTTGAGCAGCAACGCGAGGTAGAGACCGACCCCGAACTTCACCACGGACGCCACCGCCGTGTAGAGGCAGGTGTTGAACACCGAGAGCCAGAAGACGTCGTCGTCCCAGAGCCACTCGTAGTTCTCGAGACCGACGAAGACGCCCTCGCGGCCGATCCGCGCGTTGGTGAAGGACAGCCAGATGCCCTTCAGGAGCGGGTAGGCCAGGAACAGGCCGAGGATCAGCGCCGTCGGCAGCATGAACCAGAACCCCGCCCAGCCCCGGCTCGCGCGCACGCGCTGCCAGGCCGAGCGGGTCGGGATTGCGGCCGGGGCGGGCTGCGTCAGGGCCGTGTGCGCCATGGTCTCGCCTCCGGCGGGTGCGGTCAGGTGTTCCGGAAGATGCGGGTCGCGGCGCGCTCGGCGTTCTTGATGGCGCCCTTCACGTCCTCGCGGCCGGTGCAGTGGCTGGCGAACATGTCGACGATCACGAAGTCGGCCAGCACGGCGGCGATCCGCTCGCTCACCGGCGCGAGGCCGCCCGCCGCCAGGGAGCGCCGTCCCGCCTCGGCGAAGACCGCGTTCTTCGGGTCGCTCGTCCAGATCGGGTTCTTCGGATAGTTCGACAGGGGCTCGCAGAGGTAGCCCTGCGCCGCCTCCAGCCAGGG
Organism: Methylobacterium sp. NMS14P; assembly: GCF_028583545.1. Classification (NCBI taxonomy): domain Bacteria; kingdom Pseudomonadati; phylum Pseudomonadota; class Alphaproteobacteria; order Hyphomicrobiales; family Methylobacteriaceae; genus Methylobacterium; species Methylobacterium sp. NMS14P. The sequence goes on from NZ_CP087106.1 coordinate 3,247,465, forward strand.
ATTGTAGTTCGCCGCCTCCATCATGAAGGCGATGAAGGCTTTACAGGCGTTCGGCGCCTTCGAGTACTTGAAGGCCAGGATCGGGAAGGCGAGCTGGAACTCGGTGGGCTTGCCGACCGGGCCGATCGGCCAGACCGCGTGGTCCATGTCCTCGGCGAGCTTCGGGTTGTCCTTCTTGGCCGCTGCGTAGATCGAGATGCCGTTGTTGGTCAGGTACAGGTCGCCGGCCAGGAACGCCTTGTTGTTCGACGAGTCGTTCCACGACACCGTGCCGGGCACGAAGGTCTCGTACAGAGACTTGACGTACTCGAGCGCCTTGGCGGTCTCGGGCGAGTTGATGACGATCTTCTCGTTGGCGTCCACGAGGTTGCCGCCGTGGGACCAGAGCGCCCAGTGGCACCACGTGTTGCCGTCGCCGGTGGCGTGGCCGAGGGCGAAACCTGCGGGCGTGTTGTTCTTCTTCAGGCCGCGGCAGAGTTCGAGGAAACCCGCGGTGTCGGTCGGGAACTTGTCGAACCCGGCCTTCTTCATCGCCGAGATGCGGTAGTTCGGATAGCCGCCGTTGAACGCCACGGGGATCGCGATCCACTTGCCCTTGACCTTGCCGTAGGCCTCGGCTGACGGGAACCAGGGGCCGTACTTCTTGCCGAGGGAGTCCGCCACGTCCTCGAGCGGCAGGCACTTGTCGGGGAAGAGCGCCGGGAACGAGAACAGGCCCCATACCATGTCGGGCCCTTGGCCCGTATTGGCGGCGACGGACGCCTTGGGCTGGATGTCGTCGAAGGACTCGTTGGTCACCGTGACCTTGACGCCCGTCGCCTTGGTGAAGGCGTCGACCAGCCTCATGAAGGCCTCGTCCTCGGCCGGCACGAAGCGCTTCCAGCGCAGGAGCGACAGGCTCGCCCCCGGCTCGGGCTTCCACTCCGCGCTCTGCGCCCAGGCCTTGGCGAAGCCGAGGAGGTCGCTGCCGGCGGCGAGGCCGGTCGCGGCGGCGCCCGCGAGGAGGGACCGGCGATCGAGAACGGACATCGTTTCTTCTCCCTCGGTGATCCTGATTCTGAGGGCGCCGCGCGCCCCACCCCGCGCCGGATCCGACGCGGGTCAGTTCGGCAGGCGACGGCCGGTCCCGGCGTCGAAGAAGTGCACGCGGTTCGGCCGCAGGGCGACGGTCTCGCCGGGCCGCTCGCGCACGCGCTCGCGCAGCACGCAGGTGAGATCCTGGCCGCCGGCCCGGACCGCCAGCATCGTCTCGGAGCCGGTCGGCTCCACGACGACGACCTCCGCGGTGATCCCGTCGGGCGCGAGGTCGAAATGCTCGGGCCGGACGCCCAGAATGAGCGGGCGCCCCTCGACGCCGGAGGGCGCGTCGGCCAGCGGGATCGTCATGCCGGTCTCGGTGACGAAGCTGAGCCGCCCGTTCGCCCGGACCTGGCCGGGCACGAAGTTCATGGCCGGCGAGCCGATGAAGCCCGCGACGAACAGGTTGTCGGGCCGGTCGTAGAGTTCGAGGGGCGGCCCGATCTGCTCCACGACCCCGTCGTGCATCACCACGATCCGGTCGGCCATGGTCATGGCCTCGATCTGGTCGTGGGTAACGTAGATGGTCGTCGTCTTCAGGCGCTGGTGCAGCTCCTTGATCTCGGTGCGCATCGCCACGCGCAGCTTGGCGTCGAGGTTGGAGAGCGGCTCGTCGAACAGGAACACCTGCGGGTCCCGCACGATCGCCCGGCCCATGGCGACGCGCTGGCGCTGGCCGCCCGAGAGCTGGCGCGGGTAGCGGTCCAGCAACTGGCTCAGTCCGAGGATCTGCGCGGCCTTGTTGACCCGGAGATCGATCTCCGAGGCGGGCGCCTTCCGGATCCGCATCGAGAACGCCATGTTCTCGCGGACCGTGAGATGTGGATAGAGGGCGTAGTTCTGGAACACCATGGCGATGTCCCGCTCCTTAGGCGGCACATCGTTCACCACGCGCTCGCCGATGCGGATCTCGCCGCCGGAGATGTTTTCGAGCCCGGCGATCATCCGCAGGAGCGTTGATTTCCCGCAGCCCGACGGGCCGACCAGGATCACGAATTCACCGTCCCGGATATCCACCGACACGCCGTGCAGGACATTCGTCGATCCGAAAGCCTTGCGAACCTCGCGGATTCCCACCGAGGCCATGCTTCCTCCCGATCAAGGCCGCTCTATCGGCGGCTCTAAGTCAGCAGTACAAAGGAGAGGCCGGGGGAAAGCAAGCGGGGGTCCCGGCAAAGCTACAGATAAACTTGGATCTGTCAGGCGGACCCGCCCGGCGCCCGTGACGAGCGGGGCCCTGTGAAACTTTCGGCGGGATGACGGACCTCCCGGGATGCTATGGGATCGCGCGCCGGCCGCGGTGCCGGAACCGGGCCCGTCGCGCGCGGACATCTCAGGGGCCGACATCCAGGGGACGTGAGCACATGTCGTTATCGGGCCTGACCGCGCGGGAGATCCTGCCCGCCGACGGATGCCGGGGCACCCTCGCGGGCCGGGTGTGGCGGCCGGACGTGGCTGGTCCCAGCGTCGTGGCGATCCGCGCCGACGCGGGCGGCGCGGCCCGAATCGTCGACGTCACCGCCGCCTTCCCCACGGTGAGCGACCTGTGCGAGGCCCGGGATCCCGCTGCCGCCCTGCGCGGTGCCGAGGGCGAGGACCTCGGCAGCCTCGACGCGATCCTGGCCAACACCGCGCCCGACGGGCGCGACGTCAACCGGCCGTGGCTCCTGGCGCCGGTCGACCTGCAGGCCCTGAAGGCCGCGGGCGTGACCTTCGCCACGTCCATGCTGGAGCGGGTGATCGAGGAGCGCGCCCGGGGCGATCTCGCCGCCGCGGCGGCGATCCGCGCCGAGGTCGAGCGCTTGGTTGGCCGCGACCTGCGCCGGCTCAAGCCCGGCTCGCCCGAGGCCATGGCCCTCAAGGAGGTGCTGGTCGCGCAGGGCGCCTGGAGCCAGTACCTGGAGGTCGGAATCGGCCCGGACGCCGAGATCTTCACCAAGGCGCAGCCGCTCTCGGCCGTGGGCTGCGGCGCGGATGCGGGCCTGCACCCGGACTCGCACTGGAACAACCCGGAGCCCGAGGTGGCGCTGGCGGTCACCTCCGATCAACGGATCGTCGGCGCGACGCTCGCCAACGACGTGAACCTGCGCGACTTCGAGGGCCGGTCGGCGCTGCTCCTCGGGAAGGCCAAGGACAACAACGCCTCCTGCGCCCTCGGGCCGTTCCTGCGGCTGTTCGACGACTCGTTCGGGCTCGACGACGTGCGCCGCACCACCGTCACCCTGGAGGTCGTCGGCACGGACGGGTTCCGGCTGGAGGGAACCTCGCCGCTGTCCGAGATCAGTCGCGACCCGGAGGAGCTGGCCGAGGCGCTGATGGGGCGGACGCACAATTACCCGGACGGCGCCCTCCTCCTCCTCGGCACGATGTTCGCGCCGATCCAGGACCGGCACGGGCCGGGCCTCGGCTTCACCCACGCCGAGGGCGACCGGGTCGCGGTGGCGAGCCCGGAACTCGGCAGCCTGGTCAACCGCATGCGCCCCTGCGACGCCTGCGAGCCCTGGACGTTCGGCGCCCGCGCGCTGATGCGCAATCTCGCCGCCCGCGGGCTTCTGTGACAGAGCGTCGGCCGCCGTGCCGCCCCAGACCAAGCCCGAGCCCGCCGAGATGATGCCGATGACCGACGCCCGCCTCCTCGACCGCCTCGCCGCGATCGTCGGATCGTCCGGCCTCGTCACCGGCGACGAGCTGCGCGGACGCTCGGCCAACTGGACGCGGCCGGCCGAGCCCTGCGCGGCCCTCGCGCTGGTCCGTCCGCGCGACACCGCCGAGACCAGCGCGGTCCTGGCGGTCTGCCACGCGGCGGGCGTTTCCGTGGTGCCGCGGGGCGGCGCCACCGGACTCGTCGACGGCACGCTCTGCGCCCCCGACGAGATCACGCTCTCGACCGAGCGCATGACCGGGATCGAGCCGGTTGACCCATTGGGCATGACGGTGGTGGTCGGCACCGGCGCCACCATCGAGAGCGTGCAGGATGCCGCCGCGTCGAGCGGCCTGTTCTTCCCCCTCGACCTCGGCGCCCGCGGCTCGGCGACGATCGGCGGCGCGATCTCCACCAATGCCGGCGGCCTGCGGGTGCTGCGCTACGGCATGATGCGCGAGATGGTGCTGGGCCTGGAAGCGGTGCTCGCCGACGGCACGGTGGTGTCGTCCATGCGCCCGCTGATCAAGAACAACACTGGCCTCGACCTGAAGCAGCTCTTCGTCGGCACCGAGGGCACGATGGGCATCGTCACGCGGGCGGTGCTGCGGCTGCGCCCGGAACCGGCGGGCTACGCGACCGCGCTGATCGCCTGTCCGGGCGTGGACGACGGGGCTCGGGTACTGCGGGCGGCCCAGAGCGCCTTTCAGGGGCGCGTCTCCTCCTTCGAGGGGCTGTGGCCCGACTTCTACCGGCTGATGACGGCGCCGGGGCGCGCGACGCCGCCGCTTGGCCACGATTACCCGTTCTACGCGATCATCGAGGTCGAGTGCGTCTCCGAGGAGTCCGACCGCTTCCTCGGCCTGCTCGAAGGCCTGATGGGCGAGGGCACGATCCTCGACGCGGCGATCGCCTCCTCGGAGGAGCAGCGCCGGGGCATGTGGCGCATCCGCGACCGCGTGGAGCACCTCAACGCCGACGGGATCGAGCGCGCCTTCGATGTCAGTGTGCCCCTGGCTAAGATGGACGGCTACGTCCGCGGGGCGCTCGACCGGCTGGCCGCGATCCCGGGCTGCCGGGCCGTGGTCTACGGGCATATCGGCGACAACAACCTGCACTGGAACACGACCCGCCTCGACGCCGCTGGCAACGCGGCCATCGATGCGGCGATCTACGAGCCCCTGGCGGCGCTGAACGGATCCGTCTCGGCGGAACACGGGATCGGCCTCGAGAAGCGGGCCAAGCTGAAGCTGTCGCGCTCTCCCGAGGAGATCGCGGTCATGCGGCTGGTCAAGCGGGCGCTCGACCCGGATAACCGCCTGAACCCCGGCAAGATCTTCTGAGATTCCTGCGGTGGCGATCCGGCTGGCGGTGCGCCTCACGCCGCGCGGCGGCCGCGACGCCGCGGAGGGTTGGGCCCGCGACGCGAAGGGCCAATCCTACCTGAAGGCCCGGGTCACGGCCCCGCCGGTGGACGGGGCCGCGAACGCGGCGCTCGTGGTCGTGATCGCCAAGGCGCTGAAGGTCAGCCGCGGATCGGTCCGCATCGTCACCGGCGACCAGAGCCGTCTGAAGATCCTGGAGATCGACGGCGTCGCGCAGGCGGATCTGGACCGGGTGTTCGGACCGCCCTGATCAATTCCCGACGTCTTCGCGAGCGCAGCGAAGCAATCCAGCCGCGCCACGCTCACCATCGTCCCGCTGCCCTGGATTGCTTCGCTCCGCTCGCAGAGACGGAACGGTCACGCGGACGCCCTCAGAACGCGACCTTGTCGCCGCCCTTCAGCGCCAGGATCTCGCGCGCCTCATCGGGTGAAGCGACGGCAAGGCCCAGTCCCTCGATGATCGAGCGGACGCGGCGGACCTGCGCGGCGTTGGTCTCGGCGAGCTTGCCCGGCCCGTCCCAGAGGCTGTCCTCCAGACCGACCCGGACGTTGCCGCCCATCGCGGCCGCCATGGCGGCGATGTTCATCTGGTTGCGGCCCGCCCCCAGCACCGACCAGCGGTACTGATCACCGAACAGCCGGTCCGCGGTGCGCTTCATGTGCATCACGTCGTCCGGATGCGCGCCGATGCCGCCCTGGAGACCGAACACCGTCTGGATGAACAGCGGCGCCTGCACGAGGCCGCGGTCGAAGAAGTATTTGAGATTGTAGAGATGCGCGGTGTCGTAGCACTCGAACTCGAACTTCGTCCCGTTCGGTCCGCAGGTCGTCAGGATATGCTCGATCTGACCGAACGTGTTGCGAAAGATGATGTCCTTGTTGCCGAGATAGTCCCGCTCCCACTGATGCTTCAGGTCCTTGAAGCGGTCGAGCATGCCGAACAGGCCGAAATTCATCGAGCCGAGATTCAGCGAGGCGACTTCAGGCTGGAAGGTCGCGGCCGGACGGACGCGCTCCTCGATCGACATGGTCGGCGCGCCGCCGGTGGTGATGTTCACCACGCAGTTCGAGCGCTGCTTGATCACCGGCAGGAACTTGGCGAAAGCCTCGGGCGTCTGGTCGGGCTGGCCGTTCTCCGGGTTGCGGGCGTGCAGGTGCACGATGGCCGCGCCCGCCTCGGCGGCGCCGATGGCGGCGTCGGCGATCTCCTCGGGCGTCACCGGCAGGTGCGGCGACATGCTGGGCGTATGGATCGCGCCCGTCACCGCGCAGGTAATGATGACTTTCCGCTGTGAGGCCATGCTCAGTCCTTCTGTGAAGCCTTGTGGGCCCGGAGGGCCGCGAGCCGCGCGTCGCGGCGGTTCATGCGGGCGGGGAGGTCGGCGGGCGCCTGCCAGTTCGCCAGGATCGCCTCGGTGGCCGGCGCCTCGTAAACGCTCGGCGGTGCCGGATCGGCGGCGAGGTTCTTGTAGAAGCCGGTATAGCGCGCGCAGTAATCGGCGATACCGCCGGGTGCGTTCAGCTCGATGGTCTCGAACGGTCCCATGAAGCTCCAGCGCAGGCCCAACCCGTCCGAGACGGTCTTATCGAGATCCTGCGGGGTCACGTAGCCCTCCGAGGCGAGGCGGAACGCTTCCGCCAGGAGAGCGCCCTGGAGTCGATTGAGGATGAAGCCCTCGATCTCCTTCAGCACGGTGATCGGCACCTGGCCGATCGCTTCGTACGTGATCCGGGCGCGGTCCAGCACCGCGGCGTCCGTCCACGGCGCACCGGAAATCTCGACCAGCGGGATCAGGTGCGGCGGGTTGACCGGATGGCCGATCAGGCAGCGCGAACGGCCGGGCAGGCCCTCGGTGAACAGCGAGCAGCGGATCGCCGACGACGAGGAGGCGATCACCGCGTCCGGCGGCGCCAGAGCGTCGAGCTCGGCGAACAGGCTCTGCTTCACGTCGAGTCGCTCCGGGCCGTTCTCCTGCACGAACGCGACCCCGTCGAGGGCGTCGGCGAGGTTCCCGGCGGCGCGGATGCGGCGCGCGGCACCTTCCGGGTCGGGGCAGAGGCCGTTGGCCGCGAGGGTCCGCAGGCCCTCGGCGCAGAGCGGCACCGCGGCCTCGGCGACGCCTGCGGCGGCATCGAACAGGCGCACGCCCCACCCGGCGCGGGCGAAGATCATCGCCCAGGCCCGGCCGATCAGGCCGGCGCCGACGATCGCGACGGACTCGGTCATGGCTGGATCCTCATGTGCTGACCGGACGATCCGATTTTCGTCCTCTTCCTGAGGTGGGCCGGTCGAACGCGCCGGGTGCGACGGGGATACCCGGTCACAGCCACAGCACCTTCCGCCGCAACTCCTGATCCTCGCGCAGCAGGCGCGATTCACCGGTCCACTGCACGCTGCCGCGCTCAAGCGCGACGGTGCGGTCTGAGAGCGCGAGGGCGAGGTCGAGGTGATGGTCCACCAGGATGATCGCGATCTCGCGGCGCAGGCGGTCGAAGGCCTCGAACAGCTCCTCGGTCACGGCCGGCGACAGGCCCTCGAAGGGCTCGTCGAGGAGGAGGAGCCGCGTGTCCCCCGAGAGCGCGCGGGCCACAGCCACCATCTGCTGCTCGCCCCCGGACAGGCGCGCGGCGTCCACGGTCCAGCGCTCCTTCAGCCGGGGGAAGAACTCCAGCACCCTGTCCTCGTCCCAGTGGATCCCGGCGCCGGTGAGCCGCCGAAGCCGACCGAGGCCGAGATTCTCGGCGACGCTCATCCCGGCGAACAGCGCCCGGCCCTGCGGCACGTAGCCGATGCCGAGCCGGGCGATCCGGTCCGGCGACAGGCCGGCGATGTCCTTGCCGCCGAGCACGATGCGGCCGGCGGCCGGCGGCGCGGTGCCGATCAGCGTCTTGAGCAGCGTCGACTTGCCGGCGCCGTTTCGGCCGAGCAGGGCCACGACCTCGCCCCGGCGCACCGCGAGGTTCACGCCGTTGAGGATGTGCGACTTGCCATAGAAGGTGTCGACGCCCTCCATGGCCAGCAGCGTCTCGGCCTCGGCCGCGCTGGCGCGCGGCTTCGCGGCGATCGCGGCCGTGCCCGAGCCGAGATAGACGGCCTGCACGCGCGCGTCGTCGCGCGCATCCGCCACCGAGCCGTCGACCAGCACGGCGCCGTCGGCCATCACGGTGACGCGGTCGGCGAGGCGGAACACGCGGTCGATGTCGTGCTCGACCAGCAGCACCGGGATGTCGGCCGAGAGCGCCTTGATCAGGTCGCCGACCCGCTCGCGCTCGGCCGCCGCGAGCCCGGCGAGCGGCTCGTCGAGGAGCAGGACTCGGGGCCGCGTGGCCAGTGCCAGACCCATGTCGAGCAGGCGCTGGCCGCCGTAGGACAGGCTGCCGGCCTCCGCCCGCTCGATGCCGGACAGGCCGGTCCAGCGCAGCAGCTCGGCCGTGTCGTCGGCGATCTCGCGGATCGCCAGCGCGTCCCGCCAGGGGCTGAAATGCGCCTTGTGCCGCGCCTGGACGGCGAGGCGGACGTTCTCCTCTACCGAAAGGCCGGGGAACAGGTTGGTGATCTGGAACGAGCGGCCGAGACCGGCCCGGGTGATCGCGTGCGGCTCCAGCCCGGCGATCTCGTGGCCGTCGAGGCGGATGCTGCCCGCGCTCGGCCTGAACATGCCGGAGAGCAGGTTGAAGGCCGTGGTCTTGCCGGCGCCGTTCGGGCCGATCAGGGCGTGGAGCGTCCGGTCGGCCACCGCGAACGACACGCCGCGCACCGCCGCGACGGGGCCGAAGTGCTTCTTGATGTCGTCGGCGACCAGCACCGGCCCGTCGGTGCGGCCCTCCGCGATGAACCGGGCCGGGACGCGGCCCGAGGCGCCGGCGCGGCGGGCCGACATGGCCGCGCCCTCGGCAGGCACGCGCCGGAACGGCTTCAGGAGCCGCGCCGCGATGCCGACGAGCCCGTCCGGCGAGAACACGATGAAGGCGACGAACAGCAGGCCGAAATACAGCAGCCAGTCGGCCGTGTAGATCGACAGGAACTCGCGGAACAGGATGTAGAACAGGGCGCCGAGCGCCGGCCCGAGGAACGAGCGCATCCCGCCGATCACCACCATGGCGAGCAGCTCGCCCGAGAAGGCGATGGAGATCGGGTCGGCCGAGGTGAAGCGGTGGCTGTAGGCCGAGAGCGCCCCGGCGAGGCCGGTGATCGTTGCCGAGATCACGAAGGCCGCGAGCTTGTAGCGGTTGGTGGCGTAGCCGAGAAAGCCGGCGCGCTGCTCGTTCTCGCGGATCGCCACCAGGACGGACCCCATCGGCGAGCGGCGGAAGCGCCAGAGCCCGAACAGCACCACGAAGGCGATGCCAGAGACGGCAGCGTAGTAGGCGCCGGGCTCCTGCAGCGCCGCCCAGCGGTGCAGGTTGCCGATGCCGTTCTCGCCGCCGGTGAGGTCCGTCCAGCGGAACGCGATGGCGTAGAGCATCGCCGTGAAGGCGAGCGTCAGGAGCGAGAAGTAGACCCCGCGCCGCCGCAGGATCAGGCCGCCGGCCACGAGGGCGGCCAGCCCGGTGATCGCCAGCGCCCCCAGCAGCGGCAGCGCCATGTCGCCGGGGAACAGCCGGGTCTGGAGGATCGCCACCGCGTAGGCGCCGATCCCGAACCAGGCCCCGTGCCCGAACGAGGTCAGCCCGGTCCAGCCGACCAGGATGTTGAGGCCCAGCACCGCGAGGGCGAAGATCACCACGTCGGTGGCGGTGATCAGGGTCAGGCCGATCGCGTCGAGGGCGAAGGGCAGGACGATCAAGGCGGCGAGTGCCGCCCAGAGCTGGCGGCTCTCGCGCAGGATCAGGCCGCGCTGCGGCAGGGCGAGCGGCAGCGGCTCGGCGGTTCCGGACATGGGACGCTCTCCGCTCACTCGAACCGGGCGATGTGCTCGCCGAACAGGCCGCGCGGGCGCAGCAGCAGGACCAGCACCATGAGGCCGTAGACGGCGGCCTCGGTGGCCGGCGGGTAGGCGTAGGCGGTGAGGCCCCGGACCACGCCGACGATCAGGGCGGCGAGCACCACCCCCCAGAACGAGCCGAGGCCGCCGATCACCACCACCACGAAGGCGAAGGTCAGGATCTCGGCGCCCATGGCGGGATGGACGCCGGTGACCGGGGCCATCATGGTCCCGGCGAGCGCCGCGAGCCCGACCGCGATGGTCACGACCGCGGTCATGTACGGACGGAGCGAGATGCCCAGCGCCGCGACCATGTCGGGGTTCTGCACGCCCGCCCGGACCACGCGCCCGAAGCTGGTGCGGGTCAGGAGCAGCCACAGGCCGGCGACGCAGGCGAGCGCCACGACGAGGATCGAGAGCCGGTAGCGCGAGTAGATCAGGTCGCCGATGAAGACCTGCCCGCGCAGCCACAGCGGGATCCCGAACGGCACCGGTGCCGCCCCGAACGCCATCCGCAGGGCCTGCTCGGCCACCATGGCGAGCCCGAAGGTGAGGAGCAGGCCGAGCGTCGGGTCGCCGCGGTAGAAGCGCCGCAGCAGGAAGCGCTCGATCAGCAGGCCGAGCACGCCGACGACCAACGGCGACGCGACCAGGGCGCCGCCGAAGCCGATCGTCGGCGTCAGCAGCACGGTCAGGTAGGCGCCGATGGCGTAGAACGCGCCGTGGGCGAGGTTCACGATCCCGCCGAGGCTGAAGATCAGCGACAGGCCGAGCGCGATCAGCAGGTACTGCACGCCGATCAGCAGGCCGTTGAGCACCTGCTCCAGGATGAAGACGAGCTGCATGGACGCCTCACGCCGGGAAGGTGCAGGCGTTCTCGTCGCGGGTCGTGGCGAGCACTTCCAGGCTCTCGCCCGGTCCCGGCAGCGGACCGGTGGAGGTGAAGATGTCGTAGGGGTTCTTGACCTGATCGGCCGGCAGGGCCGTGATCGCGAACATCTCCTGCATCAGCTCGTGGTCCCAGGGGCGGAAATAGCCCTCGCGGACCTTGGCGATGTCGAACTTCGCGCCCGATTCGAGATGCTCCACGACCTTGATCGACTCGGTCGATTTCAGCTCGTTCATCGACTGGGCGACGATCTTCATCGCCGTGTAGTCGCCCCAGCCCTGGTTCTCCGGCGGCTTCTTGTACTTGGCCTTGAAGGCGGCCACGAATTTCTTGGCCGAGGGCGAGTCGATCTGGTGATGCCAGATCACCGGCCACGTGCCGAGGAAGTTTCCGGGCCCGGCGCCCCAGGCGAGCGCGGTGTCGAAGCCGAAGCCCGCGACCGGGAACGGCAGGCCGAACTCGCTGAACTGCTTGAGGAAGTTGGTGATCTGCGCGCCCGCGAGGTTGCAGATCACGAGGTCCGGTTTGGCCTGACGGAGCTTCAGCAGGAACGGCGAGAAGTCGGTGAGTTCGGTGGGGATCAGATCCTCGCCGACGAGGGTGGCGTCGTGGGCCGCGAAGTACTTCTTCGCCTGCTTCAGGAGGTCGTGGCCGAAGGCGTAGTCAGCGGTGAGCGCGTAGACCTTCCGGCCCTTGATCAGCCCCCGGTCGAGGAGCGCGCGGCCGCAGGCGCGCACCATCATGGTGTTCTGCGATTCCACGTGGAACATGAAGCGCTTGCAGTCGGAGCCGCGCAGCGCGTCCGAGTTGGCGCCGGTGTTGATGAACAGGATCTTCTCGCGCTGGGCCACCTGGCTGATCGCCAGCGCCGAAGCGGAGTTGATCTCGCCGACGAGGCAGGCGACGCGGTCACGCTGGACCATGCGCTCGGCCTTGGCCGAGGCGGTCTGCGGATTGACGCTGTCCTCCGAGAGCAGTTCGACCTTCCGGCCCGCGATGCCGCCGGCGGCGTTGATCTCCTCCACCGCGAGCTGGGCCGCCTGCACGGCGAACTCACCGAGCGGTCCCAGGAAGCCGGTGCGCGGCGTCAGGTGGCCGATGCGGATGACGTCGGATTGGCCCTGAGACAGCGCCGGGCTCGCGAGGGCCGGCGCGAGGAGCGCCGCGCCGCCGGCGCGCAGAAGGCTGCGGCGAGAAAGGGAATCCCCGTACCGGTCCGTCATCGTTCCGCTCCCGTGCGTGTCCTCCAGCCGGGTTTTTGCGGCGGGCTCTGGCGGCCCTCACCCGAACTGTGATCACAGATCACTAGCGCGATAGTGCCGGATCCGTCTAGTGTCGGCACATGAATTCCACCCTGGCCCTGGCCGAACTGCCCCAACTCGAGCGTCGGACGCTGTCCGACACCGTCTACGAGGCCCTGTCGGACCTCCTCGCCTCGGGGCGGCTGGCGCCGGGCGACCGGCTGTCCCTGCGCCAGAGCGCGGCGGCCCTCGGCGTCTCGGTGATGCCGGTGCGCGAGGCGGTGAGCCGCCTCGCGGCGGACGGCGTGCTGGAAGTGGCGCCGAATCGGGTGATCCGCGTGCCGGTCATGGGCGCGGCCGCCTTCCGGGCCCTGGTCGAGACCCGCATCGCGGTCGAGGGCATCGCGGTGGCTCGGGCCGCCGAGCGGCGGACGGCCGGCGAGCTCGCTGTGATCCGGCGCGCCGAGGCGGCCTTCCGGGCGGAGGCCGAGGCGGTGGAGCCCGACAGGGCGCGCGCCGTTCAGCTCAACCGCGACCTGCATTTCGCGATCTACGGCGCCTGCGGGCTCGGGCCGCTTCAGGAGATCATCGCCCGGCTCTGGCTGAAGGCGGGTCCGGTGATCAACCTGGATCTGCGCGCCCATCCGGAGCGCCTGCTCCAAGGCTTCGCGCTCCGGCGCCACGCCGAGGCCGTGGCGGCCGTCGAGAATCGGGACGGTGCGGCGGCCGCGACCGCGATCGCGGCCGACATCCGGGAAGCCGCGGAGTTCATCTTGACCCGCGGCGGATTGCGGGACGTTCAGAGAGAGGACTGATCATGGATCTGGGGATTGCCGGCTTGCGCGTCCTGGTGACGGCGGGCGGTGCCGGAATCGGTCGTGAGATCGTCGACGCCTTCTTGGACGAAGGCGCGCGCGTCTTCGCCTGCGATATCGACACGGAGGCCCTGGCCGCGCTGCCGGACACAGTCGGGCGCAGCCGCACCGACGTCGCCGACCGCGCCGCGGTCGCCGCGATGATGGACCAGGCGGTCGAGTTCCTCGGCGGCCTCGACGTTCTGGTCAACAATGCCGGGATCGCCGGCCCGACCGGCCGTGTCGAGGAGATCGCCCCCGAGGAGTGGGACCGCTGCCTGACGGTCTGCCTGACCAGCCAGTTCAACTGCGCGCGGCTGGCGGTGCCGCACCTGCGCCAGAGCGCCAATGCCTCGATCGTCAACCTCTCCTCGGCCGCCGGCAAGTTCGGCTTCGCCCTGCGCAGTCCCTACGCCGCCGCCAAGTGGGGCGTGATCGGCTTCACCAAGTCGCTGGCGATCGAGCTCGGCGGCGCGGGGATCCGGGTGAACGCGATCCTGCCGGGTCTGGTCGCCGGGGATCGCCAGCGCCGGGTTCTCGAATCGAAGGCCCAGCAGCAGGGCACGAGCTTCGCCGACATGGAGGCGCGGGCGTTCTCGTTCGTGTCGGTGAAGGAATACGTCACGGCGCGGCAGCTCGCCGACCAGATCCTGCTGCTCTGCTCGCCGCGCGGCCGGACGATCTCGGGTCAGGCCATTTCCATCGACGGTGACACGCGGATGCTGTCCTGAAATCAATCCAGAGCCGGAGATGCTGCGGCTGATTACCCGCCGGAGTATTGCAAGATCGAGCCCATGGCGCCGCGACCGAGGTCGCGGTGCCCGCGGCGGCAGCGGAAGACAGGAGCCGGACCGCCAGCGCCGGCCACAGGATGCGAGGAAGCGACCATGAGCGACAAACGCCGGATCACGCCCGCCGACCTGCGCTCGAAGGCCTGGTTCGACAACCCGCACAACCCGGGCATGACCGCCCTCTACCTGGAGCGCTACCTCAATTACGGGCTGACGCCGGAGGAGCTGCGCTCGGGCAAGCCCCTGATCGGCATCGCCCAGACAGGGTCCGACCTGTCGCCCTGTAACCGCCACCACGTCGAGCTCGCCAAGCGGGTGCGGGAGGGGATCACGGCGGCCGGCGGCGTCGCCTTCGAGTTCCCGTGCCACCCGATCCAGGAGACGGGGAAGCGGCCGACCGCGTCGCTCGACCGGAACCTCGCCTACCTGTCCCTGGTGGAGGTGCTGTACGGCTACCCGCTCGACGGCGTCGTGCTGCTGACCGGTTGCGACAAGACCATGCCGGCCTGCCTGATGGCGGCGGCCACGGTCAACATCCCGGCGATCTCGCTGAACGTCGGGCCGATGCTCAACGGTTACTTCCACAAGGAGCTGACCGGCTCGGGCACGATCGTCTGGAAGGCGCGCGAGCGGCACGCGGCGGGCGACATCGATTTCCAGCAATTCATGGACATCGTCGGGTCGTCGGCGCCGTCGACGGGCCATTGCAACACGATGGGCACGGCCTCGACGATGAACGCCCTCGCCGAGGCGCTGGGATTCGCCCTCCCCGGCTCGGCCGCGATCCCGGCGCCCTACCGCGAGCGCGGCCAGGCCGCCTACGCCACCGGGCAGCGGATCGTCGAGATGGTCTGGGAAGACCTGAAGCCTTCCGACATCCTCACCCGCGAGGCCTTCGAGAACGCCATCGTGGCCAATGCCGCCATCGGCGGGTCGACCAACGCGCCGATCCACATCAACGCCATCGCCAAGCATATCGGCGTGCCGCTGAGCTGCGATGACTGGGAGCGGGTCGGGTTCGAGATCCCTCTGTTGGTGGACATGCAGCCCGCCGGCCGCTGGCTCGGCGAGGAGTATTTTCGCGCGGGGGGCCTCCCGGCGGTCTTCGCCGAGCTCATCGAGGCCGGGAAGGTCCACGAGGGCGCGCTGACCTGCAACGGCCGCACCGTGGGCGAGAACTACCGCGGGCGGCACAGCTGGAACCGCGACGTGATCCGCGCCTACGGCGAGCCGCTGATGGAGCGCGCGGGCTTCCTGAACCTCAAGGGAAGCCTGTTCGACTCGGCGATCATGAAGACCTGCGTGATCTCCGAGGAGTTCGCCGCGCGCTACCTGCGCAATCCGAACGACCCGATGGCGTTCGAGGGCCGCGTGATCGTGTTCGACGGGCCGGAGGACTACCACGTGCGGATCGACGACCCGACGCTCGACATCGACGAGAACACCATCCTGATCATGCGTGGGGCCGGTCCGATCGGCTATCCTGGCGCCGCCGAGGTGGTGAACATGCAGCCGCCCGGCGCCCTGATCCGGCGCGGCGTGACCTCCCTGCCCTGCATCGGAGACGGCCGGCAATCCGGCACCTCCGGCACGCCCGCGATCTTGAACGCCTCACCCGAGGCGGCGGCGGGCGGCGGACTGGCCCTGCTGCAGTCCGGTGACCGCATCCGCGTCGACCTCAACCGCCGGAGCGCCGACATCCTGCTCCCGGCCGAGGAACTCGCCCGCCGGCGCGCGGATCTGGCGGCGCGCGGCGGTTATCCCTACCCGGCGACGCAGACGCCCTGGCAGGAGATCTACCGCGATCAGGTCGAGCAACTCGACCAGGGTATGGTGCTGAAGGGCGCGGTGAAGTTCCAGAAGGTCGCGCAGACCTCCGGAGTGCCGCGGGACAACCACTGAGGCCATTACCGGGTCCCGAGTGGATGGGCGGACGCGGCGCCAGTATGCGCCGCGTCGCCGCAGGGTTGAAACGCGCCGCGCGGGGCAAGGATCGGGGCGGTCTTCGAGGCATGCCGATGCACGCGGCGCCGACATCCCGTCCCCGGCGTGACGCCGCGGCCAGTTTGCTCCGCCGTGAATTTTGAATACATTTCCCGGCGGGTGGGCGCGTCCCACCCCGGGAGGGATCGATCGTGACGGAAGCGAGGGCGGATGCCCCGGCGCCGCGTGCCGCGGCGCGCCTGGACGCCGGATTGCCGCGCAGGCTGGCGGAGCAGCTCCAGGGCGAGGCGCGTTTCGACGCGTTCACGCGCGGACGCTACAGCACGGACGCGTCGATCTACCAGATCATGCCGGCCGGCGTGGTGCTGCCGCGCTCCGCCTCCGACATCGCCGCGACCCTGCGCATCGCCGCCGAGCACGGCGCGCCGGTGATCCTGCGCGGTGGCGGCACTTCGCAGAACGGCCAGCCGATCGGGTCGGGCCTCGTGGTCGACTGCTCCCGGTACTTCAACGGCGTCTTGGCCTACGACGCGGAGGCCGGCACGATCACGGTCGAGCCCGGCATGGTTCTGGAGCGCCTGAACACCCGGGTGAAGGCCGACGGCTGGTTCTTCCCGGTCGAGCCCTCGACGGCGACCCGCTGCACCATCGGCGGCATGGCGGGCAACAATTCCTGCGGGGCCCGCTCCCTGCGCTACGGCAAGATGAGCGACAACGTCCTGTCGATCGAGGCGCTGCTCCACGACGGCGAGGCCTTCGGCTTCGGCCTGACCGGGAACGCGCATTCGGGCGTGCACGGGTCTGATCGGGCCGCGGCGCTGGCCGCCCGGATGCGCGGCCTCGCCGAGAACCACCGCGCCGAGATCGAGGCGCGCTACCCGAAGGTTCAGCGTCGCGTCGGCGGCTACAACCTCGACGCGCTGATCGAGGCGCAGCCGAACCTCGCGCACCTGCTCGTCGGGTCCGAGGGCACGCTGGCCGCGACCACCGCGGTGACGCTGAAGCTCTCGCGGCTGCCGGCGCACCGGGTGATGGGCGTGTGCCACTTCCCGTCCTTCCGGGCCGCCATGGAGACGACGCGGCACATCGTCGGCCTGGATCCGGTGGCGGTCGAACTCGTCGACAACAACGTCCTCGTGCTCGGCGCCGACATCCCGCTCTTCCGCACGACGCTCGCCGACATCACGAAGG
Source organism: Methylobacterium sp. NMS14P (assembly GCF_028583545.1). Lineage (NCBI taxonomy): Bacteria > Pseudomonadati > Pseudomonadota > Alphaproteobacteria > Hyphomicrobiales > Methylobacteriaceae > Methylobacterium > Methylobacterium sp. NMS14P. Next base: position 3,264,403 of record NZ_CP087106.1, read on the forward strand.
GCAAGCCGAACTGCCTGCTGCTCACCGAGTTCGCCGGCGACGACCTCGCGTCGCTCAGGCGCGACCTGAAGCGCCTCGACGCCTGCATGGCCGATCACGGTTTCCCGGACGCCGTCGTGGAGGTGGTCGAGCCCGCCCGCCAGAAGTCGGTCTGGGAGGTTCGCGAGGCCTGCCTCAACATCATGATGTCGATGAAGGGCGACGCCAAGCCGGTCTCCTTCATCGAGGACTGCGCCGTCCCGCTGGAGCACCTCGCCGACTACACGGACGCGGTCACCGAGGTCTTCACCAGGAACGGCACACGCGGCACGTGGTACGCCCACGCCTCCGTCGGCTGCCTGCATGTCCGCCCGATCCTCGACATGAAGGAGGCCGGCGATGTCCGCCGGATGCGGGCGATCGCGGAGGAGACCTCCGAGCTGGTGCGCCGCTACAAGGGCTCGTATTCCGGCGAGCACGGGGACGGCATCTCCCGCTCGGAATTCGTGGAGCCGCTCTTCGGAGCGACCCTCACCCGCGCCTTCGAGACCGTGAAGGACGCGTTCGATCCGGACGACCGCCTCAACCCCGGCAAGATCGTGCGGGCCCCGAAATTCGACGATCGCAGCCTGTTCCGGTTTAAGCCGGACTACGCGGTCACGGCCCCGATGAAGACTGCCCTCGACTGGTCGGACTGGGGCGGCTTCGGCTCCGCCGTCGAGATGTGCAACAACAACGGCACCTGCCGGAAGCTCGTCGGCGGCGCCATGTGCCCCTCCTACCGGGCGACCAAGGAGGAGCAGCACCTGACCCGGGGTCGGGCGAATTCCCTGCGGCTCGCCATCTCCGGCCAGCTCGGCAAGGACGCCTTCACCAGCCCGGAGATGAAGCGCACCCTCGATCTCTGCGTCTCCTGCAAGGCCTGCCGCCGCGAGTGCCCGACCGGCGTCGACATGGCCAAGATGAAGATCGAGTTCCTGCATCACTATCACGCCCGCCACGGGCTGCCCCTGCGGGAGCGCCTCATCGCGACGATGCCGCTCTATGCCGGGACCGCGGCGAGACTGGCGCCGCTCCTCAACCTGCGGGATCGGTATCCCGCGCTCGCAGCCCTCTCGGAGCGCCTCGCCGGGCTCTCGGCCAAGCGCTCGCTGCCGCGCTGGCGCCGGCCCTGGAGCGAGCAGGGCGAGCCCGCCCACGCGCAGGACGTGGCGGGCGACTTCCGCGACGTGATTCTCTTCGGCGATACCTTCAACCGGGCGTTCGAGCGGGAGAATCTGGAGGCGGCCGAGCGCGTCCTGCAGGCCGCCGGGTACCGGCTGCACCGGGTCTACCCGTCCCGCGGCCGGCGCCCGCTCTGCTGCGGCCGGACCTGGCTCTCCGCCGGCCAGACCGACCGTGCGCGTCAGGAGGCGCGCCGCACCCTCGACGCGCTGCTGCCGTTCCTGCGCGCGGGCGCCCGGGTGGTCGGCCTGGAGCCGTCCTGCCTGCTCACCTTCCGGGATGAGTTCGCGGCCCTCCTGCCCGGCGAAGAGTCCGCGCTGCTGGCCAAGCAGTCGTTCCTGTTCGAGGAGTTGCTGGCCTCCGACCTGACGGCCGGCCGGATCGCGCTGCCCTTCGCCGACCAGGGCGGCCGGGTCGCGCACCTGCACGGCCACTGCCACCAGAAATCCTTCGGCGTCATGGGCTCGGTCGAGACGGTGCTCCGGTCGGTACCGGGGCTCGACCTGCGGGTCATCGAGTCGAGTTGCTGCGGGATGGCGGGCGCCTTCGGCTACCGGCCGGACACCATCGAGACGTCCTTCGCCATGGCGGAGCTGTCGCTGTTCCCGGCGCTTCGCGCCGCCGGACCCGACGATCTCGTGGTGGCCGACGGCACAAGTTGCCGCCACCAGATCCACGACGGGCTGGGCCTCCGGGCGGAACATGTGGCTCGCGTGCTGGATCGGGCCCTCGTACCTCGACACTCCATTGCCGGGCACCTACACATAGACCACAGGTCGCACTGACCTGGCGTGTGTCGGGGGACCATGAACAAAATCGAGCCCGGGATCGGCATCAGCCGCCGCTACCTCCACGACGAGGTCGCCGAGCGCATGCGCGAACTGATCCGGTCCGGCGAGATGGAGCCGAAGGCGCGGATCAACGAGAGCGAGCTGACCGAGCGCTTCGGGATCTCGCGGACTCCGCTCCGCGAGGCGATCAAGATCCTGGCGACGGAGGGGCTGCTCGAACTGCTCCCGAACCGCGGGGCGCGCGTCGCCAGCATCTCGGACGGCGAACTCGAGGAGATGATGGAGGTGATCGCCGGCCTCGAGGCGACCGCCGGTGACCTCGCCTGCCGGACGATCACCGACGCCGACATCGACGCCCTGGTGGTCGATCACGACGCGATGGTCGAGGCCTGGAAATCGGGCGACGAGGCCGGCTATTTCAGCCACAACCGCCGGATTCACGAGGGGATCATGGCGGCGAGCCGCAACACGATCCTCGCCAACATCTACGAGAGCCTGTCCGGCCGGATCCAGCGCTCGCGCTACTCCGCCCACCAGACCCCGGAGCAGTGGGCCCGCGCCGTCTCCGAGCACGAGCGGATGATCGCGCTGCTGCGCGCCCGGGACGGCGCGGCGCTGGCCGTGCTGATGCGCGAGCACATCCGCGGGAAGAAGTCGGTGATCGCCGCGAATTACGGTGCGGCCGAGATCGCCTGAGCGCCTCGGTCGCCTCAAACTGCACGCGCGATCAGCCGGGCATCCCGGTCATCTCGAACCAGAACGACGCGCCCGGCGTGCGGGAATCGTTCGCGTAGAGGAACGGGATATCGGGGCCGGCGCCGCGGGCGGCGAAGACCGTCCTGACCCGGGCGCTCATCTCCGGGTCCTGGCAGATGTACATCACCGGCACTGTCACCCGGAACGGCGGCGCGCCGCACAGCAGCATCGCCGCGAGAAGGTACTGCTCGTTGTACAGCCTGCAGTTCCACGCGGACGGGTAGTCGTCCGGGATGAAGATGTCGTGGATCTGCACGATCACGCCGGGCGCGAGGCGCGGCATCACCTCGAAGAAGAACACGGTCACGTCCGAGTTCGCGAAGGTGCGGTGCGACCCGTCGAAGAACAGGACGTCGCCCGCCTTCAGCTCCTCGAAGATCTTCAGGTCGCAGGATTCGAGCGGGCTGCGCACGGTCCAGTCGCAGAGGGCGTCGATCTCGCGACGCGGCATCGGATCGATGGAGGTGATGCGCGTCGGCAGCTTCAGGGCGTCGATCGTGTGCCGCGCGAAGCAGGTCGAGCAGCCCGAGCCGATCTCGAAGAATCGCTCGGGGCGCTTCCAGGCCAGCATCGTCATCAGCGCGGCGCCGTCGAGGGCGGTGAACCACGTGTTGTTCCAGTAGGGCGTCGCCGCCCCGGCCACCGGCGCATCGTGCGGGACGCTGTGGAGCAGGTCCGCCCGCGCCTCGAGTTCGGTGAGGAACCGGTCGTAGGCCGCGTGCGACCGGCCGAGCACCGCCCTGAGCTGGCCGTGCGGCGCCCGGCCCGGCGTCCAGCGCGACGACGGCACGACCGGGTAGTAATCGTGGACCGTGTGGCTCCAGCGGAACGCTTCCCGGCTCGCCCGGAAGATGTCCACTCCCGCCCGGCGGCCCGCGCTCCTGACGACGTCCTTCAGCATGATCTGTCCCCGGCTGCGGACCGACAATGCCGGGACTACAACTTACGGTCGAGTCGGGCGGAACACCTACGCAGTCCAACCTGCGCGCAGGGTTAGGGCGCGGTGAAACGACGGCCCTCGGGCCCGGTCCGGATTCGGACGGGCCGTCCGCACGGGCATCGCGGCGGCTGCCCCGCTCAGGCGGCGCTCGGCGCCCGCAAGCCCGCCACGAGATCGGTGAAGCGGTCGCCCTGGACGATCACGTGGCTCCGCAGGGCGTCGGCGGCGCCGGCCTCGTCGCCCGCGATGATCGCGGCGACGATCGCCTCGTGCTCGGCCAGCGATTGCGGCAGGCGCTGGCGCACGCGCAGCTGCAGCCGGCGATACGGGGCCAGCCGGCGATGGAGTGACAGCGCCTGCTCCGCCAGGAAGGCGTTCCGGCTCGCCCGGTACACCACCGTGTGGAACACGTAGTTCTCGGCGTAGTAGGCCTCGGTGTCGTCGGTCGCCAGGGCGGCGCGGCAGCCCTCCAGCGCGGCGCGCAGCGCGGCGGCGTCCTCGGGGACGAGGCGGCGCGCCGCGAGGCGGCCGCACGCCGCCTCGATCTCCGCCATCGTCTCGAACATGGCCAGCAGAAGATGCGGCTCGGGGGCGCTGACGATCGCGCCGCGCCGGGGCTTCGTCTGCACCAGGCCGGTGACGGCGAGCTGCAGCAGCGCCTCGCGGATCGGCGTGCGCGAGACCCCGAAGCGGGCCGCGAGCTGGTTCTCGTCGAGCCGCGATCCCAGTGCGAGTTCGCCGGAGACGATCTCATCCTCGATTCGCTGCCGCAGCCGCTGCGCGTGGCTCATGCGCCCGTTTCCTCCCCCGACGATCGGGCCGCGCGCCGCCCCGCCCGTTGAGGCCGGCGGATGTTCGACGCACGCGAACATTATGCTGGAGCATTGACAAAATATACAAGCCGGTTTTCCATGCATACAACGAGGCGCCGCACTATTGCGGCGCACAAAATTACGCCGCGTTGTTTGCGGTGCGGGAGAGCTTCATGACGCCCACTCGTCGCTCGCTGATCGCGGCCACGCTCGCGGCACCGGCAATCCTGCGCTTCGGTGTCAACGGTGCCCAGGCGGCCACGACGCTGAAGCTGTCCCACCAGTTTCCCGGCGGCACCATCGACGAGGGCGATTTCCGCGATCGCATGTGCCGGAAGTTCGCCAAGATGGTCGGCGAGCGCTCGAAGGGCGCCCTGGATGTCCAGGTCTACCCGGGCTCCTCGCTGATGAAGACGAACGCCCAGTTCGGCGCCATGCGCAAGGGCGCCCTCGACATGTCGCTCTACCCGAGCCCCTACGCGGGCGGCGAGATCCCGGAGCTCAATATCGGCCTGATGCCCGCCCTGGTGACGTCCTACGCCCAGGCCGTGGCGTGGAAGGCGGCTCCGGTCGGCCGCAAGCTCACCGAGATCCTGGACGCGAAGGGCATCATCCTGGTCTCCTGGGTCTGGCAGGCCGGCGGCGTCGCGAGCCGGGAGCGCGCCCTCGTGTCGCCGGCCGACGCCAAGGGCATGAAGGTCCGCGGCGGGTCGCGCGAGATGGACATGATGATGAAGGAGGCCGGCGCGGCCACCCTCTCGATCCCGTCGAACGAATCCTACGCGGCGATGCAGACCGGCGCCTGCGACGCGGTGATCACCTCCTCCACCAGCCTGATCTCCTTCCGCCTGGAGGAGCTGTCCAAGGCGCTGACCTCGGGGCGCGAGCGCTCCTACTGGTTCATGCTCGAGCCGATCATGATGTCGAAGATCGTGTTCTCGGGCCTGCCGAAGGAGCAGCAGGACCTGATCATGGCGGTCGGTACGGAGCTCGAAGCCTTCGGCCAGTCCGGCGCGAAGGAGGATGACACCCGGGTCGAGGAGATCTTCGCCAAGGCCGGCGCCAAGGTCGTCCAGGTCGACGAGAAGTCCCTCGGCCAGTGGCGGGATCTCGCCCGCAACACGGCCTGGAAGGATTACGCCGCCAAGAACGCGAACTGCGCGGAACTGCTGAAGCTCGCGGAGCAGGTCGCGTGAGCCACGGCTTCGACGCGGCCACGGCCGCTCCGGACGCGCGCGGGGCTGAGGAGCCGCGCCTTCCGGGCCTCCTCGGCGCCTTCGACCGGGGCATGCGCCTCCTGAACAAGGTGATCCTGGCCGTCGGCGGCCTCTGCCTCGTGGCGGCCTGCCTGGTGCTCACCCACAGCGTCGTCGTCCGCTACCTCCTGAAGGAGCCGACGGAGTGGCAGGACGAGATGGCGGTGTACCTCATCATCGGGGCCACCTTCCTGTCGGCGGCCGGCGTGCAGGCCAAGCGCGGGCACGTGGCGATCGAGGCCCTGACCGGTCTCCTCCCGCCGGCCGCGAACCGGGTCCGGCTCCTGCTGGCCGACATCGTCAGCCTCGCCTTCTGCCTGTTCTTCGCGTGGAAGAGCTGGTCGCTCGATCACGAGGCCTGGGTCGACGGTCAGGTGTCGCAGTCGACCTGGGGGCCGCCGCTCTGGATCCCCTACACGCTCATGTCGGTCGGCATGAGCCTGCTGTGCCTCCAGTTCGTCCTGCAGATCGCCGAGGCCCTCGCCTACGGGCCGCGGGCCGCCGGCTGGGCGCAGCCCAAGATCGGGCTCGGAGCCGACGTCAATCGCGACATGCACGGGGCGGCCGAGGTCGCGCCTCGGGGACCGGATCCGATGGGTCAGACCGTTTCCGCGAAGGTTGAACGATGAGCACGGCCGCGATCGGCTTCCTGTACGCGGGCGCGACCCTCGGGGCGATGCTCTCGGGCATCCCCATCGCCTTCGCGCTGGGCTTCGTGGCGCTCGCCTTCATGGTGGCGTTCATGCCCGGCGCCTCCCTCGATACGGTGGCGCAGAACGTCTACGAGGAGATGGCCTCGATCACCCTGCTGTCGATCCCGCTCTTCATCCTGAAGGGCGCGGCCATCGGGCGGTCCAAGGCCGGCCAGGATCTCTACACCGCCATGCACGCCTGGATGCACCGCATCCCGGGCGGGTTGGGCATCGCCAACGTCTTCGCCTGCGCGCTGTTCGCCGCCATGGCGGGCTCCAGCCCGGCCACCTGCTCGGCGATCGGCTCCGCCGGCATCCCGGAGATGCGCAAGCGCGGCTACTCGCCGGGCTTCGCCGCCGGGATCATCGCGGCGGGCGGCACGCTCGGCATCCTGCTGCCGCCCTCGATCACCATGATCCTGTACGCGGTCGCGGCCGAGCAGTCGCTCGGGCGGCTGTTCCTCGCGGGCATCGGGCCGGGGCTCCTGCTCGTGGGCCTGTTCGCCGCGTGGTCGATGGTGCGCTTCCGCTCGGAATACGCCGCCGCCAAGGAGGCACTGGAGCGCGGCGGGCCGGCCTCGCCGATCCTGGCCGACGAGCAGTACAGCATGTCGCAGCGCTTCTCGACGCTGCCGCGGGTCCTGCCCTTCGTGGTCCTGCTCACCGGCGTGATGGTGGCGCTCTACGGCGGCTACGCCACGCCCTCGGAGACCGCGGGCCTCGGCGGGCTGATGGCCCTGGCGCTGATCGCCGCGATCTACGGTGTCTGGCGGTTCCGCGACGTCACGCCGATCCTGACGGCGACGCTGCGGGAATCGACCATGCTGATGCTGATCATCGGCATGTCGCTCCTCTACGCCTACGTGATGAGCTACCTGCACATCTCGCAATCGGCCGCCGCCGCGATCGTCGCGATGCAGCTCTCGCCGTGGCTGCTGCTGGTGACCATCCTGGCGCTGGTGATCGCGCTGGGCTTCTTCCTGCCGCCGGTCTCGATCATCCTGATGACGGCGCCGATCATCCTGCCGCCGCTCAAGGCCGCCGGATTTGACCTCGTCTGGTTCGGCGTCGTGATGACCATCACCATGGAGATGGGCCTGATCCACCCGCCGGTGGGCCTGAACATCTTCGTCATCAAGAACATCGCCCCGGACATCCCGCTCTCGGACATCATCTGGGGCACCCTGCCCTTCGTGATCCTGATGGCGGTGGCGATCCTGATCCTGTGCCTCGTGCCCGGCATCGCGATGTGGCTGCCGGACCTGCTGCTGACGACGACGCGGTAGGTCGACCCGAGCAGAAGCGCCGCGAGGCAGGCCCCTCTCCGCCCGGAGGGGGGCCTGTCGCGTGGAGGGACGCGGTCACGCGGGCTCCGCGTCCCGCGCAGCGGCGCCCCGCGTCGGCGCGCTGGCCGCCGCGCCCGGAGCCGCCTATGGCAGCGCGCGCGCCGCGCCGCCCCGATCTCGAGCTTCGGACCGAACCATGAGCCTCGCCTCCGTGCGCGCCTTCTTCGCCGAGAAGGCGCCCGACATCGCGGTCATCGTGCTGGGGACCAGCACCGCGACCGTCGCCGAGGCGGCCGAGGGCCACGGCGTCGTCCCGGCGCAGATCGCCAAGACGCTCTCGATCCGAGTCGGCGAGCAGGTCGCCCTGGTGGTGACGCGCGGCGACGCCCGGCTCGACAACCGGAAGGCCAAGGCCGCCTTCGGCGGCAAGGTGCGGATGCTCGACCTCGGCGAGGTGGAGGTCCTCACCGGCCACCCGGTGGGCGGCGTCTGCCCCTTCGGCCTGTCGACGCCGCTGCCCGTCTACTGCGACGTCTCGCTGAGGGCGTTCGACGAGGTGGTGCCGGCGGCCGGCAGCACCCACAGCTCGGTGCGGATCGCGCCGGCGCGGATGGCCGAGCTGACCGGCGCCGCCTGGGTCGACGTCTGCGCGCTGCCGGGCTGAGCGGCGCGGCTGGCGCCGTTCCCGCTCCGCACGACGCGCGGGTCCCCTCTCCCGTGCGGGAGAAAGACAGGGTGAGGGATCAGGTCTGTCCGGACGAGGCGCGCGCCGTCGACGCAGGATCGCGCGCTCGATCCTGAACGTTCTCGTCCCGCACCCCGACCCTCTCCCGCACGGGAGAGGGGGCATGGCGCCACTGTCTCGACACCGGAGGCGCCGTCCCTCCGGACCGTCGCAGCACCCTCCGGTGCGGCCCTAGCGCCCGGTCCAGTTGGGCGGGCGCTTGCCGAGGAACGCCTCCATGCCCTCGCGGAAATCCTGGCTCATGTAGCACATGAGGATCAGGTCATCGCCGGGATGCGGCGCGCCCTCGGCGCCGGCCTCCTCCTCTGCGAGGCGCCGCAGCCCCTCCTTGGTCGCCTGCATGGTCAGCGGCGCGTGGTTGGCCAGCAGCTGCGCCAGGGTATCCACCCGCTCGGTGAGCGCGGCGCGATCGTCCACCATCTCGCCGATGAGCCCGATGCCGAGCGCCTCCTCGGCGCCGACGAGCCGGGCGGTGAAGATGATGTCCTTGACCCGCGCCGGGCCGATCAGGCCGGAGAGCCGCTTGAGGTTGCCCTGGCTCAGGCAGTTGCCGAGGGTGCGGGCGATCGGGAAGCCGAAGCGCGCGTCGCGCGTGGCCACCCGCAGGTCGCAGGCGGCCGCGATGGCGGCGCCGCCGCCCGTGCAGGCCCCGGCGATCGCCGCGATGGTCGGCACCCGCAGCCGCTCCAGGGAGCCCAGCACCTTGTCCATGAAGCGTTCGTAGCCCAGCGCGTCCTCGGCGGTGCTGAAGTCGCGGAACTGGGCGATGTCGGTCCCGGCCGCGAAGGCCTTGTCGCCCGCGCCGGTGATGATCAGCGCCTTGACCGCCGGGTTGTCGGCGATCGCCTCGCAGCAGGTGATCAGGCCCTGATACATCGCGAAGGTGAGCGCGTTGCGCGCCTGCGGACGGTTCAGGACGATGCGGGCGATGCCGGCCTCGTCGGTGGTGAACAGCAGCTCGTCGGTCGCGGGCTTGGCAGTCATGCGCGGCGTCTCCGGGTGGCGGCGTCAGGCCGCGGTCTCGCGGACCACGCCCCGCGCGATCAGCGCGTCGATCTCCGCCGGCGCGTAGCCGGCCTCCGCCAGGATCGCCCGGGAATGCTCGCCGAGCAACGGGGCCGGCCCGTGCACGCGTCCCGGTGTCTCGGAGAACTTCACCGGCAGGCCGAGGGTCTTCATGCGCCCGACCCGCGGGTGATCGACCTCGACCACCATCTCGCGGGCGAGCGCCTGCGGGTCGCGGTGCATGGCGTTCACGTCGAGGACCGGCCCGGCCGGGACGCCGCCGGCCTCGAGCCGGGCGAGCCACTCGGCCGAGCTGTGGGCCCGGAAGATCGGCGCGAGGGTCGCGGCGAGGTCGTGCCGGTTGGCCATCCGGTCGCGGTTGAGCGCGAAGCGCGGGTCCTCGGCGAGGCGGTCCGCGCCGATGGCCTTGAGCAGGCGCAGCCAGTTGGTCTGGTTGGCCGCGCCGATCGTGATCCACCCGTCGGCGGTCTCGAAGGCCTCGTAGGGGGCGTTCAGCGGATGGGCCGAGCCCATCGGGCCGGGCGCGATCCCGGTCGCCATGGCGATGGCCGACTGCCAGTAGGTGTGGGTGATGCCGGCCTCGAACAGCGACGTGTCGACCGCCTGGCCTTGGCCCGTCCGGAGCCGGTTCGCGTAGGCGGCCAGGACGCCCATCGCGGCCAGGATGCCGGCGGTGATGTCGGTGACCGGCGGCCCGCACTTCATCGGCGGACGCCCGGGCCCCTCCCCGGTCACCGACATGAGGCCGCTCATGCCCTGCGCCACGAGGTCGAACCCGGCGCGGTCGGCGTAGGGACCGGTGCGGCCGAAGCCGGAGAGCGAGCAGTAGACCAGTTCGGGGAACTCGACCTTCAGGGTCTCGTACCCGATCCCGAGGCGCTCCATCGTGCCGCCGCGGTAGTTCTCGATCAGGGCGTCCGCGCCCCTGAGCAGGCGGCGCAGGACCGCCACGCCGTCCGGATCCTTCAGGTCGAGGCTGATGCCGCGCTTGCCGCGGTTCATCATCATGTAGGCGGCGCTCTCGCCCTCGAGGGCGGGCGGGACGGTGCGACGGGTGTCGTCGCCCTCCATCTTCTCGACCTTGATCACCTCCGCGCCCATGTCGGCGAGCATCAGCCCGCAGACCGGCCCGGCCATGATGTGGGCGAGCTCGATCACCCGCATCCCGGCGAGCGGGCCGGACCGCTCCATCGTCTCCGCCATGGCGCGCTACTCCCCGGCCGGCACGGTGGCCGCGGGGCCGACCGGCGGCGTGACCGGATCCACGAACTCCCGCTCGGGGTGCATGGTGAAGGCCAGTGCGGCGCCGAGCAGGCACAGGCCGATCGAGCCGACGAAGGGCAGCGTCCAGCTCCCGGTCATGTCGACGATGACGCCGAAGACGATCGGCGACACGATCGCCGCAACGGCCGAGCCGGTGTTCATCAAGCCGCTCGCCGTACCGGCATATTTCGGCGCGATATCCATCGGCACGGACCAGATCGGTCCGATCACCAGCTCGGCGAAGAAGAAGCCGGAGGACAGGAGCAGCGCCACGAGGGTCAGGTCGCGCGTCATGAACACGCCGGCGAGGCTGGCGGCGGCCCCGAGGAAGCCGATCACGATCACCGACAGGCGCGCGAGCTTCACGTTGCCGGTGCGGTGCAGGATCGAATCGCTGAGCATGCCGCCGACCGTGTCGCCGACGACGCCGGCGAAGAACACGCCCGAGGCGAACAGGGCCGAGTTCTTCAGGTCGAGGCTGTAGTTCTCCTTGAAGAAGCTCGGGAGCCAGCCGAGGAACAGCCACAGCGTCCAGCCGTAGCAGAAATACGTGATGGAGACCGGCAGCATGCGCCGGGTCAGGGCGCCCCACGGCACGCTCTGCTTCGCGCCGACCTTGCGGGGCGGCGGCAGCGTGTCGAGCTCCGCCTTGGTGATCGCCGGATGCTCGGACGGGTCGTCCCGGAAGTACAGCCACCAGATCGCGACCCAGATGAAGCTCACCGCGCCGAGGATCACGAAGCTGGTCCGCCAGCCGAAATGGTAGATCAGGAAGGCGACGATCGGCGGCGCCACCGCGTTGCCGAGGCGCGCGAAGGCGTGGGTGATGCCCTGCGCGAAGCCGCGCCGGCCGGGCGCCGTCCAGTTCTGCATGGCGCGGGTGGCGGTCGGGAAGGTCGCGCCCTCGCCGAAACCGAGCAGCACCCGGGCCAGGAACAGGCTGACGAGGCCGCCGACCATGCCGGTCAGGATGGTCGCGGCGGCCCAGATCACCCCGCAGGCCAGCAGCGTGCGCCGCGCGCCGAACTTGTCGCCGACCGACCCGCCGATCACCTGGAAGATGGCGTAGGGATAAGCGAAGGCCGACAGGATCAGACCGAAATCGGTCTTCGACATGCCGAAATCGCGCATGATCTCCGCGCCGGCGGTGGCGATGTTCACCCGGTCCAGATAGGTGATGAAGTACATCACACAGAGCAGGCCGAGCACGCCGTTCGTGGCGCTGAAGCGCTTCGACATCGACCGTTCCTCCCATGGGGCGCCGCCTCGCGCGGTCGCCGGGCGCCTCGGCGTGGGGACCGGGCGCTCTCTCGTAATGCATTATTCAAACGCGTCACGAGACAGAAGGCAACCGCCGACCTGCATCCGGCACGCGAATTCGTTGTTCGCGGTGCAACTGAAAACGGGGGCCGCCGGGGCCCCCGTCCGGTGTCTCGCGTCGCCGGGCGACGGCGCGGCGCCGGTCAGGCGGTCGCGGGCCGGAGCTGGCCCTGCTCGGCCTCGGTGGCGGTGCCGAGCGCCTTGCCGCGCGGCCCGACCCAGCTGCCGACCCACTTGCGCTGCCAGAGGGCGAGGCATCCGAGGACGACCGCCGTGAAGACGGCGTAGCCGACGAAGCCCAGCGAGAACGAGCCGGTATACTGCTTGGACAGGCCCATGACGTTCGGCAGGATCGCGCCGCCCAGCGCCCCGACCTCGCCGATCATCGAGCCGGCCACGGCCGTGTTGCTGGGCCAGCGCAGCGGCACGAGCTGGAACAGCGCGCCGTTGCCGGCGCCGAGCGCCGCGAAGCACAGCATGAACAGGAGCGTTGTCAGCGCCAGCGACGGGGTCGCGGTCAGCGAGAGCAGCGTCGCGATCGCCGCGAGCAGCACCACCGACAGGACCGCGATGCCGCCCATCCGGTCGGCAAAGTAGCCGCCGACGATCCGGATGCCCGAGCCCATGAAGGCCGCCAGCATGGTCAGGCGCCCGGCCTCGACCTTCGTCACCGCGAACTGCTCGTAGAAGAAGGTCGGCAGGAAGTTCGACAGGCCGATGAAGCCGCCGAAGGTGATGACGTAGATCAGCGAGAACGCCCAGCCGTCCTTGGTGAACAGGCAGGAGACGTGCTCCTTGAAAGACTGGTGCTCGCAATCCGGCGGCTCCTTGGCGAGCACGATCATGATCGCGAGGGGCAGCAGCATGACGACGCCCGCGAACGCGTAGGTGGTCTGCCAGCCGTAGGCCTGGGCCAGCGGCGGGGCGAACAGCACGGCCAGCACGGTGCCGGAATTGCCGGCGCCCGCGATGCCCATCGCCAACCCCTTGTGCTCCGGCGGGAACCAGCCCGAGCCGAGGGACAGCGCGACGCCGAAGGACGCGCCGGCGATGCCGAGCAGGACGCCCATGGCGAGCACGTCGTTGTAGGAGGAGACGAAGAGATAGCCGTAGGCCATCGCCAGCATGATCACGCTCATCTCGGTGATCGCGGCGTTCTTGCGGCCGATATACTGGGCCAGGACGCCGAGCGGGAAGCGCATCAGCGCGCCCGCCAGGATCGGCAGCGAGATCATGAAGCCGGTCTGGGCCGGCGAGAGCTTGAAGGTCTCGGTGATGAACGGCCCCATGGCGCCGTTCAGGACCCAGATGGCGAAGCAGAAATCGAAGTAGAGGAATGCCGCGAACAGCGTCGGGGGGTGACCCGACTTCATCACCGTTTTGAAGCTGGCCATAGCTGGTGCTCGTCGTAAGTGGGCGAACCGCCACGCGGTCGCTCATGCCGGGGATCCGGACTCACACCGTCCGCTGTTTGGAGCGCCGTTGCTCCGTGGCCGCTGCAGGCGCGGCTGCGTGGGCAATGCAGCAAGCGTGCCATATCGCACAGGACATCCGCCGCCGGGATCGCCGCCTCGACGAGCGTCGGGCCAGGGCGCGCTCCGCCGAGTCGCTGCCGCGCGGCGAGGCAGGGGTGCCGAGTAAACGGGCGCTCGCCCGGCGCCCTCACGGATCGGTGAGCGGCGCCGCCGAAATCATTGCTGCACGAGGGCAACACAGGTGCCGAGAAACGACGGCGAAGACCCTGTAAGTTGCCCTCGATCATCGTCAGCAACTTGGCGGTAAAGCGCCACCTTTGCTAAGCCCCGGGATGAGCTGTGCCGCGACTTCGTGCCGGCCCGCTCGCCTGCGCGTCGCGGCAAGCCCCGGCGACGCCTCCCGAGGAATTCGAACCATGTCCGCCCCGATCCGTCGCCTTCTCCTGGCCGGCTTCACGGTCCTCGCCCTCGCCACCACCGCGCACGCCCAGGGCCGCGGCCCGGTGGGCGAGGCCGGGATCGACGGGTTCGGCGACGACGGTCAGCTCTACCAGGACCAGAACGGCGCGCTCTACGTCCGTCGCGGCGGCCGCTACCTGCCCTATACCGGCCGCACCGACTTCGTGCGCCCGGCACCGCCGCGACCCGCCGCGCAGGCCCCGGTCGCGCCGCCGCCGGCGACCGCCCTGGAGACGGACGATCCGACGGTGCCGGCCCGCCCGGGCAGCGCGGCGCCGGCCGAGGGCCTGTCGCCCCTGGAGGCCGCCAAGGCCAAGGCGGTTCTCCGCGCGCCCGACAATGAGCCGATCGACTACGCGAAGGTCTACGGCCCGATCACGGACGACGTGTTCCCGGTCCAGGCGTTCAATTACAAGAAGATGAACCCGGCGTTCCTCCGTCAGGAGATCGCCTATCACGGCCCCTACGAGCCGGGGACGATCATCGTCGACCCGCGGGCCCACCAGCTCACCCTGGTCGAGGCGAACGGCCGCGCTCGCCGCTACGGCGTCGGCGTCGGCAAGCAGGGCTTCTCGTGGTCGGGCACCGCGACGGTGAACTCCAAGCAGGCGTGGCCGGACTGGTACCCGCCGAAGGAGATGATCGCCCGCAGCCCGAAGCTCGCCAGCGAGGTCGACAAGCTGCAGAGCGGCCTCGGCGTCGCCGGCGGCCTGCGCAACCCCCTCGGCGCCCGCGCCATGTACCTCTGGCAGGGCAACAAGGACACGCTGTTCCGCATCCACGGGACGCTGGAGCCCTTCTCCATCGGCAAGAGCGTGTCCTCGGGCTGCATCCGGATGATCAATCAGGACGCGATCGACCTGTTCAGCCGCGTCAACGTCGGCAGCAAGGTGGTGGTGCTGAACTGAGGCCGGACTGAGCCCAGGGTCCGCGGGCCGCCGGTCGGTGACCGGCGGCCCTCCGGTTCACGCCAGCCCGCGCCGGTGCTCGCCGAGGATCCGGCGGACCGTCCCGGCCTCCGACCGGTAGACCAGGGTCTCGGTCTGGATCCTGTCGGGCCGGAAGCGCACGCCGCGCAGGAGTGCCCCGTCGGTGATGCCCGTGGCGGCCACGATGACGTCGCCGCTCGCGAGGTCGGTCAGGTCGTACTTCCGGTCCAGATTCTCGATCCCCATCTCGGCGGCCCGGCGCCGCCGGTCCGGGGTGTCGAGGATCAGGCGTCCCTGCATCTGGCCGCCGATGCAGCGCATCGCGGCGGCGGCCAGCACGCCCTCGGGCGCCGCGCCGGTCCCGAGATACAGGTCGATGCCGGTCTCCTCGGGGCTGGCGGTGAAGATGATCCCGGCGATGTCGCCGTCCGAGATCAGGCGCACCGCCGCGCCGGCCGCCCGCACCTCGGCGACGAGGGCCGCGTGGCGCGGCCGGTCCAGGATCAGGGCGGTGATCTGCTTCGGGTCGACGCCCTTGGCCCGGGCCAGCGCCGCGATGTTGTCGGTCGGGCTGGCATCGAGATCGACGAGACCGGGCGGGTATCCTGGCCCGATGGCGATCTTCTGCATGTAGACGTCGGGCGCGGCGAGGAGCGAGCCGCGCTCGGCCATGGCCATGACCGCGATGGCGCCGGGCATGTCCTTGGCGCAGAGGGTCGTGCCCTCCAGCGGGTCGACCGCGATGTCGACCTCGGGCCCTTCCCCGAGGCCGAGCTGCTCGCCGATGAACAGCATCGGTGCCTGGTCGCGCTCCCCTTCCCCGATCACCACGGTGCCGCGGATCGGCAGGCCGTTGAGCTCGTCGCGCATCGCGTCGACCGCCGCCTGGTCGGCCGCCTTCTCGTCGCCCTGGCCACGCAATCGGGCAGCCGCGATGGCGGCGCGCTCCGTCACGCGGGCGAGTTCGAGGGCGAGCGTGCGCGGGACGCCGCGCGATGCCGACTTGGGGGCCTCAACCATGGTGTCCTGCCTCTGGCCGGGTCCGATCTTGGGGTCGGATCCCGGGTGGATACCGTCGGATGACGGCCAACCAGCCTATACGCCGGTTCGCCGACGCCCACTATCCTGCATCAGGCGATGGCAGGCGACCGAACTATATGCACTGTTATTCACGCTCGATCCGGATCACCTGCGGCGGCTCCGCCAGCAACCCGTCGGCGCCGATCGCGTCGAGGGCGTCCCGGATGTTGCCCTCGGTGGCCGCGTAGGTGATCAGCACCAGCGGCACGGGCCGGCCGGAACGGCCGCGCGGATCGGTCTCCGCCCCCGCGACGCGGCGCTGCAGGATGCTCTCCAGGGAGATCGCCCGCTCGGCCATCCGCTGGGCGACGCCGGCCGCGACACCCGGGCGGTCATGGACGGTGAGGCGGATATAGTAGCCGCCCTCGTGACGCTGCATCTCCACGCGCTCGCTGGCGCGCATCGCCGTGGCCGGGATGCCGAAGGTCGGGCGGATCACGCCGCGCGCCACGTCGGCGATGTCCGCCACCACCGCGGAGGCCGTGGCCTCGCCGCCGGCGCCGGGACCGATGAGCGTGAGTTCGCCCACCGCGTCCGCGTCGATCGTCACGGCGTTGGTCACGCCCATGACCTGCGCGATCGCCGAGGATTTCGGCACCATCGTCGGGTGGACCCGCTGCTCGATGCCGGCCTCGGTCGCCTGTGCCACGCCGAGCAGCTTGATCCGGTAGCCGAGCTCGTCCGCCATGCGCAGATCGAGGGGCTGCACCCGGGAGATGCCCTCCACCGACACGCCGTCCGCGTCGACCGCGGTGCCGAAGGCGAGGCTCGTCAGGATCGCGAGCTTGTGCGCCGTGTCGAACCCCTCGACGTCGAAGGTCGGATCGGCCTCCGCGTAGCCCAGGGCCTGCGCGTCCTTCAGGCACGCCTCGAAGGTCAGCCCCTCGCGCTCCATGCGGCTGAGGATGTAGTTGCAGGTGCCGTTGAGGATCCCGTAGACGCGGGAGACCGCGTTGCCCGGGAGGCCCTCGCGGAGGGTCTTGATCACCGGGATGCCGCCGGCCACCGCCGCCTCGAAGGCGAGGGCCACGCCCTTCGCCTCGGCCTGCGCAGCCAGGGCGGCGCCGTGGCGGGCCAGCAGCGCCTTGTTGGCGGTCACCACCGGCTTACCCGCCTCGAGCGCCGCCTCGACCACGGCCTTGGCCGGTCCGTCGGCGCCGCCGATCAGCTCGACCACGCAGTCCACGGACTCCGACCGGGCGAGCGCCACCGGATCGTCGAACCATGCGATGCCCGACAGGTCGAGGCCGCGGTCCCGGCCGCGGTCGCGCGAGGAGACCGCGGTGACGCGGATATCGAGGCCCGCCGCCGCGAAGGCGGCGCGGCGGCGCTCGACCATCCGGACCACGGACGCACCGACGGTCCCGAGTCCGGCGATCCCGAGGCGAAAGCTCACTGTCATGACCCCTTCCGTGCCCGGGCGACCGCGATGGGCCGGGCGCCCGATGCGGCGCACTTCTGCAAGAATTCCGCCCCGCCCGCAAGGAATTGGCCCCGGATCGCGGGGCGTCTCATCCGGCCGTCTCCCGGTGACGGATCGCCGTCGCCACCAGGGCGTACAGGACGCCGGCGTTCAGCACGTGCCAGAGCGGGTGCGTGCCGGTCGGCAGCAGCGCGCAGGCCGCCCGGTCGGCGGTCCGCGCGGCGAGCGAGATCAGGAAGAGCAGGCCGATGCCGGCGAGCCGCCGCCCGGTCCCGACGAAGCGCTCCTCCGGCCGGCGCGCGGCCGCCCAGGCGACGCCGAACAGCGCCAGGAGGGCTGGCAGGTAGTCGACCGAGCCGTTGGTGAGCCGCGCGACGTCGAGGCCGGTCAGCCCGTCGAGCAGGGGCGTGAGCGCGAAGCCGAGAAGGGCGAAACCGCCGGTCGCCGCCGCGACGCGCACCGGCGCCAGCCGCAGGAACCGCGAGAGGGCCAGGGCGAGATAGGCGTAGATCAGCAGCGCGATCGGGACGACGTCCGCGAGCATCGCCCAGTAGACGGCCAGCGTGTGGAACATGAACGAGCCGACGCCGACCACCGCGATCAGGGCCGCCAGCCCGAGGCAGGTCCGGTCCGGCGGATCCGACACGGAGGCGCGCCGCGCCGCCGCCGCGGCGGCCAGCAGGAAGGCCGCGTTCGACAGCGCGTTCGCGGGCTCGGCCCAGAATTGCGGACCGCCCCGCTCGCAGTAGGCCGATACCGGCTCGAACCAGTTCATCCGCCGACCCTACTTCCCCGTCCTTGCGCCGGGATGGCCTTGTCAGCGCGACGCGAAGCGCGGATGACGGCCGGGCGGCGACCGGAAGCGAGGCGATGCGGATCACCACCTGGAACGTCAACTCGATCAAGCAGCGGCTCCCGCACCTGCTCGGCTTCCTGGAGGAGGCGCGGCCCGACGTGGTCTGCCTGCAGGAACTCAAGTGCCAGGACGAGTCCTTCCCGCGGGCCGACATCGAGGCGGCGGGCTACGCGGTCGAGACGCTCGGCCAGAAGGCCTATAACGGCGTCGCGCTGCTGGTCCGCGCGCCCCTCGCCATGTCGGAGATCCGTCGCGGGCTGCCGGGCGACGCGGCCGACGAGCAGGCCCGCTACATCGAGGCGCTGATCTCCGGCACGGACACCCGTCCGGTGCGCGTGGCGTCGATCTACCTGCCGAACGGCAACCCGGTGGACAGCCCGAAATACCCGTACAAGCTCGCCTTCATGGAGCGGCTGCGGCTCCACGCCCGGGCGCTGCTGGAGGACGAGATCGCGGTGGTGCTGGCGGGCGACTACAACGTCATCCCGGAGGCCGCCGACGCGTCCGATCCGGAGGCGTGGCGCTCCGACGCCCTGTTCCTCGGGACGACCCGGGCGGCGTTCCGGGCGATCCTCGCCGAGGGCTACACCGACGCCCTGCGCGCCTGCGACCCGCGCGACGGGCTCTACACCTTCTGGGATTACCAGGCCGGCTGCTGGCAGCGGAACGCCGGCATCCGCATCGACCACCTGCTGCTCTCGCCCCAGGCCGGCGACCGTCTGGTCTCGGCCTCGGTCCAGAAACACCTGCGCGGGCTCGACAAGCCGTCGGACCACGTCCCGGTCACGGCGGAGCTGGCGGCCGGGTAGAGCCGCCCTCGGGGGGAACGACGATGATCATCTACGGCAGCAGCGTGTCGCCCTACGTGCGCAAGGTGCTCGTGGCGCTCTACGAGAAGGGCATCGCGTTCGAGCATCGCCCGGTCGGCTTCCACGCGGCGGATCCCGGCTTCCGGGCCGCGAGCCCGATGGGGAAGATCCCCGCGATGGAGGAGGCCGGGTACCGCCTCGCGGATTCGAGCGCCATCGTGGACTATCTCGAGCGGCGGCATCCGGCGCCCGCGCTGATCCCCGAGGACGCGCGGGACGCCGCCCGCGCCCGCTGGTTCGACAAGTTCGGCGAGTGCGAGCTGACCCGGCAGGTGCTGGTGCCGTTCGTCGAGCGCTTCCTCAAGCCCCGCCTGTTCAAGGTCGAGGGCGACGAGGCCCTGGCGCAGCGGACTGTCGACACGGCGCTGCCGCCGCTGTTCGACTACCTCGAATCGCAGATCGACGGGCCCTACCTCGTCGGCGGCCGGTTCGGCATCGCCGACATCGCCGTGGCGGCACCGTTCCACAACCTGCGGCTGGCCAAGGTCGCGGTCGACGGCGCCCGCTGGCCGAAGCTCGCCGACTGGGTCGCGGCGACGCTGGAGCGGCCGTCCTTCACCGCGGCGATCGCCGCGGCGAAGAGCTGAGCGGCGCTCAGCGCCGCTTGCGGATCGAGCCCACGGTCTGGAGCTGCGTCTGCGCCTCGGCGCGGTCGTCCTCGCTGGCGGCCGCCCAGTTCTTGTCGTAGAGCGCGACGATCCACTCGTCCTTGCGGCTCTCGGCACCTTCCCGGGCGAGCGAGAGCCACATCAGCCCCCGCACGCGCTGGATCGGGATGCCGCCCAGGCCGTTGACCAGCATGTCGCCGAGCAGCGCCTGCGCCGGGTGGTGGCCCTTCTCGGCGGCGAGGTTGAACCAGCGCGCGGCCTGCCGCGGGTCGGCCTCGACGCCGGTGCCGTCGAGGTAGAGCCGGGCGAGATTGTACTGCGCGTTGGGGTCCCCGTAGTAGGACGCCGCGTAGTTGAACATGTCGTAGGCGCGCTCGGGATTGGGGCGCACGTAGGTGCCCTTGATCCCCTCGAGGAAGTACGTGCCCAGAGCCGTGAAGGCGCTGCCCAGGACCGCCGAGTTCTGCGGATCGGGCCCGTCATCGGTGCTGGCGTCGGCGATCCGCGAGAAGAACTCGAACGCCTTCAGGTCGTCGTGCGGGACGCCGTCGCCGTCGGCGTACATCCGGCCGAGCTTCCACAGCGCCAGGGCGTGGCCCTGGCCGGCCGCGTACTCGAGGGCGCGGGCGGCGCCCTGCTTGTCGCCGGCATTGTACTCGCGCATGCCGGCGCGCAGCGCGTCCTTGGCCGAGCGGTAGCTCTTGTCGGCGACAGGGACCTGCACGGGCGTGCGGACGTTGGCGTCGAGGGCGCGCGACGGCGCGACCGGCAGCGCGAGCAGGGCGAGCGCCCAGGTCGCGACCGCGAGCCGGCCGACGGACCGGAACCGACCGGGATCGGCCCCGGCCGGCGCCCTGCGCCGGCTGAGGTCAGTCCTAGACGTCCGCATAGCTCTGCGTCTCCTTGGCACCTCCCGGATGGGTGACGGCGCCGTACAGGGCCGGGCCCACGCCCTGCGCGTATTTCCAGAGGTAGCCGGAGGTCGCGGTGTTGGGCCGCGCGGTCCAGGCCTTCCGCCGCTCGGCCAGCTCCGCGTCCGACAGGGCGACGCTGAGCGTCCCCTGGATCGCGTCGAGGGTGATCACGTCGCCGTCGCGGAGCAGCCCGATCGGCCCGCCGACGGCGGCCTCGGGACCGACATGGCCGACGCAGAAGCCCCGGGTCGCGCCCGAGAAGCGCCCGTCGGTGATCAGCGCGACCTTGTCGCCCATGCCCTGGCCGTAGAGGGCCGCGGTGGTCGACAGCATCTCGCGCATGCCGGGACCGCCGCGCGGGCCCTCGTAGCGGATCACGAGGACGTCGCCCTCCTTGTAGGTGCGCGCCTGCACGGCCGCGAAGCAGGCCTCCTCGCCGTCGAACACCCGGGCCGGGCCGGTGAAGACCTGCTTCTCGGCCGGGATGCCGGCGACCTTCACGATCGCGCCCTCGGGGGCGAGATTGCCCTTGAGGCCCACGACGCCGCCGGTCGGGGTGATCGGCCGGTTCGCCGGGTAGACCACGTCCTGCTCCGGGTTCCAGGTCACCCGGTCCATGTTCTCCGCGATGGTGCGGCCGG
This sequence comes from Methylobacterium sp. NMS14P, assembly GCF_028583545.1. Classification (NCBI taxonomy): domain Bacteria; kingdom Pseudomonadati; phylum Pseudomonadota; class Alphaproteobacteria; order Hyphomicrobiales; family Methylobacteriaceae; genus Methylobacterium; species Methylobacterium sp. NMS14P. Next base: position 3,285,747 of record NZ_CP087106.1, read on the forward strand.
TGACCGTCAGGCAGTCGCCGTGCATGAAGCCGTGGTCGAGGAGCGTCTTCATCAGCAGCGGGATGCCGCCGACCTCGAACATGTCCTTGGCGACGTAGCGCCCACCGGGCTTCAAGTCGGCGATGTAGGGGGTGCGCCGGAAGATCTCGGCCACGTCGAACAGCGTGAACTCGATGCCGCACTCGTGGGCGATCGCCGGCAGGTGCAGCGCCGCGTTGGTGGAGCCGCCCGAGGCCGCCACCACCGTGGCGGCGTTCTCGAGCGCCTTCCGGGTGACGATGTCGCGCGGGCGGATCTGCTTGGCCAGCAGCTCCATCACCTTCTCGCCGGCGGTCGCGCAGAACTTGTCGCGGATCTCGTAGGGCGCCGGGGCGCCGGCCGAGTACGGCAGCGCCAGGCCGATCGCCTCGGAGACGGTCGCCATGGTGTTGGCGGTGAACTGCGCGCCGCAGGCCCCGGCCGACGGGCAGGCGACCTGCTCCAGCTCGTCGAGGTCCTCGAGGCTCATGTCGCCGACGGCCACCTTGCCGACCGCCTCGAACAGGTCCTGCACGGTCACGGGCTTGCCGCGGAACGAGCCCGGCAGGATCGAGCCGCCGTAGATGAAGATCGAGGGCACGTTCAGGCGGACCATCGCCATCATCATGCCGGGCAGCGACTTGTCGCAACCCGCCAGGCCCACGAGGGCGTCGTAGGCGTGGCCGCGCATGGTCAGCTCGACCGAGTCGGCGATGACCTCGCGCGACGGCAGCGACGCGCGCATGCCGCCGTGGCCCATGGCGATGCCGTCGGTGACGGTGATCGTGCAGAACTCGCGCGGCGTCCCGTTGGCGGCGGCGACGCCCTTCTTCACCGCCTGGGCCTGGCGCATCAGCGAGATGTTGCAGGGCGCGGCCTCGTTCCAGCACGAGGCGACACCCACCAGCGGCTGGTGGATCTGCTCGCGGGTCAGGCCCATGGCGTAGAGGTAGGAGCGGTGCGGGGCGCGGTCGGGCCCCTCCGTGACGTGGCGGCTCGGCAGCTTCGACTTGTCGTTCAAACGCGTCACCATGACTTCAGACCAAGCCTTCGCAGCCGATCCCGAGGGTGCGTTGAACCGCGGCGCGTCGCCGTTCGCGAAGCGCCGGGAAATCCGTCCGCGTACTCGGGAAGTCCTCGTTTCCGAACGGTAAATCGTTGTCGAGATTGCCGTTTACCGCGGATGTTGAGGTGGGCCCGGACTATGGCGGGATCGCGGCGTTTACGGGCAGGTCTCGGGGCGGAGCCGGGATCGTTTTACGGTGTTGCGACCCCGCCACAGCCACGCTTGCGGCGATTTCGCCGGCGGCGACAAGACGAAGGACAATGACGGGGCGCTAATGGAGCGCGCCGCCGATGCGCAACTTGTCTTCGGGTAAGCCGAGGATCTCCCAGGCACGATCCCCAAGAGACTTGGCAATCCGGCGCCCGGAAAGCCGCGGCATCACTATCCGTCTGCGGCAGAGACGCCGACAATACGCCGACGCGCGCGTCGGACGACCTGCTCCGGTTCAGACGCGACGAGGCCGGCGCCCGCCGTTGCTTGAGCAATGGAAGGCCGTCGGGCCCGCGGAGCGGCGATACTCGCGGCACTCCTCGGGGGGCGGCCGGCCGGTCCGAACGGCGTCCGCGCCGTTCGCCACCGCCGATCCGGCCGATCCCGCGGGCCTGCACCCAGTATGCGGCGACCGCCAGAGTTGACCGCTCCGTCGTCGCGCGGCCGGGATCACGGGATCACAGGACGCCGCGATCCCGGCCGGATCCTCGCTCAGGCCGCTCCGGCATGGGGCGCCGGGATCTCGGTGGAGATGGCGTCCACCGTGCGCGGCATCGGGCTGCCCTGCCCGTCCGACCGCTGGATCCGCACCTGCTGGTTGACCGGCTGCATGTTGCCGAAGGGCGTCGAGAAGGCGATCTCCGCGGCGTCGCGCCCGACGCCGATCCGCACCAGCCCGTCGAGGTCGGCCTGCCGGGTGGCGTCGAACAGCCACCAGCGCCCGTCGAGATAGGCCTCGAACACCGCGTGGAAGTCGCTCGGGACGAGGCCGTGGGCGTAGCAGCTCACGAACCGGGCCGGGATGCCAAGCGCCCGGCAGAAGGCGGCGCCGATATGCGCGAAGTCGCGGCAGACGCCGGCGCGCTTCAGCAGCGACTCGTGGGCGGTCGTCTCGCCGTCGCTGGAGCCTGGCTGGTAGGCGATGTGGTCGTGGATCCAGTTGCAGATCTGGTTCACGCGCGCGTGGCCCTTGGGCAGCGCCCCGAACTCGGCCAGCGCGAAGGGCGTCAGCCGGTCCGAGGAGACGAACCGGCTCGGCAGCAGGAACGGCAGGATGTCGAGGGGCAGTTGCCCGATCGGCGTCTCGTTGATGGTCGCCGGGTCGGCCCGGTGCACCGTCAGGTCGACTTCGGCATTGTACTCCAGCGCGAACTGCCCGGTCGGGACGTTGACCGCGAGATAGCGGTTCTGGAGGTCAGGGGTCGTGTAGAGATCGCGCTTGAGGTTCGGCGTGAGGACCAAGTTCTCGCTCAGGATCTCGACGCTCTTCAGCTTCGCCACCTCCAGATTGAAGATGAAGGTGGTGTCCGAGAGGATGTTGTAGGACAGGCTGCAGCCGAGGGTGTAGCGCATCGGATCTCCTTGCCGGATGACGGCTCATCCGCCGTCCAAGCAAGGGGCGCGCCCGACCGTCGGTTCCGGCTCGGTCGGGGAGTTGCGGGCAGGACAGGGGCGCCGCGTTGAGCGGACAGCTCTACCGTCATCGCGAGCGCAGCGAAGCGACCCAGGGCGGCGCGACATCGCCGGGCGTGGCGCGTCCCTGGATTGCTTCGCTCCGCTCGCAAGGACGACCGACGCGATCGAGACGGTCTCAGCCGCGCCCGGCCGCACCTCTCGGGAGCAGCAACACCGTCAGCGAGCGCACGCCCTGCGCGCCGTGGATGAGGACGCCCTCGATGTCGGCGGTGGCCGACGGGCCGGTATGCAGCACCGCGTAGGCCGAGCGGCCGAATTCCGGCCGGCGATAGGCCGCCTGCACGTTCGGCACGATGTCGGCCGGGTCGAGCAGCACGACGAGGTGCTGAGCGAGGTAGCCGACCGCGTTGACGATCAACTGGTCCTGGGTGAACAGCACCGAGCCGGTCTCGGCGATGCCGAACACCGCCCGGACCACCGCCACGTCCACGTCCTCGACCTCCTGCGGCGCGCGCACGCCCCGCAGGTCGCGGTTTCCGGTCAGCTCGGGAACCGCGGAGGCGACGACCTTGGCGGCGTCGAGGCGCTCGCGCACGCCCGCGAACACGTCGCCGGCGCCGGGCTCGGCCACGCGGCCGCCCATGCGCTGCAGCCGCTCGCCGAACTCGACGACCAGGTCTTCGCCGACCAGCGGCGTGAACAGCGGCACCTCCGGCAGCGGGAAATCGCCGGCCGGCCGGTTCCTGCGGATGCCGTCGAGGATCGCGTCGCGGGCGCTCATCGACCCGTGTCCTTCATGCGGTTCTGCTTGTACCAGGCGTGGAAGGTCTGGCGCGGCGCGTCGGGCATCTCGCGCTTCTTCCCCCAGGTGTTGAGCGGGTTGTAGACCGCGAAGCGCGGCAGGACCTTCAGAGCCGAATCCGCCGCGCCGATCGCCGCCCGGTAGGCGGCCGGGCGCGAGAGCACGGCGCCCGCGGCCTTCATCATGCCCTGCTTGAGCGCCGGGATCTGGTGCTCTTCGACCAGAACCTTCCGCCACGCGAAGATCTGCTCATGGATGTTGATCTTCACCGGGCAGACGTTGGTGCAGGAGCCGTTCATCGTCGAGGAGAACGGCAGCGTCGAGTATTTGCGCTTGTTGAAGGTCGGATCGATGATCAGCCCGATCGGCCCCGAATAGGTCGCCCCGTAGGAGAGCCCGCCGGACCGCCGGTAGACCGGGCAGGTGTTCATGCAGGCGCCGCAGCGGATGCACTTCAGGGAGGTCCAGAACTCCTCCATGCCGAGGCGCTCGGAACGGCCGTTGTCGACCAGCACCATGTGCATCTCGGTGCCCGCGCGGGGCGCGCGGAAATGCGAGGTGTACTGGGTGATCGGCGAGCCGAGGGCCGAGCGCGACAGCAGGCGGATGAACACCCCGAGATGCTCGACCTTCGGGACGATCTTCTCGATGCCGATGGAGTGGATCTGCAGCGGCGGCACGTTGCCGGAGAGATCGGCATTGCCCTCGTTGGTGCAGGTCACGACGGTGCCGGTCTCGGCGATCGCGAAGTTGCATCCGGTCATGCCGGCATCGGCCTTGAGGATGTAGGGCCGAGTGGTCTCGCGCTGGCTCTCGGCTAGGTAGTGCGCGTCGTCGTTGTCGGGGTCGGTGCCGAGCGTCTTGGCGAAGACCTCGGCCACGTCCATCCGGGTCTTGTGGACCGCCGGCGCCACGACGTGGCTCGGCTCCTCGTTGTCGAGCTGCTGGATCCGCTCGCCGAGATCCGTCTCGATGACCTCGATGCCGTTGGCCGCCATGTGGTGGCGGAAGCCGCACTCCTCGGTGAGCATCGACTTCGACTTCACCAGCGTCTTGGCGCCGTGGCTTCGCAGGATCTCCAGCACGATCCGGTTGTGATCGGCGCCGTCCTTCGCCCAGTGGACGTGGACACCGTTGGCCTTCGCGGCCGCCTCGAACTGCTCGAGATACCGGTCGAGATGGCTCAGCGTGTGGGTCTTGATCTGCGAGGCGAGCTCGCGCAGCTCCTCCCACTCCGGGACGCCGTGCGCGGAGGCGTCGCGCTTCTTGCGCAGGTCCCACAGGCGCTCGTCGTGGGCCGCCTGGTGCAGCGGCGCCGCGAGGAAGCGCTCGGCGGCCTCGGACTGGTTGATCGGGCGGTCACCCCGGATCTTCGCGCCGCGCGGCTGCGGCTCCCGGGTCTGGGGCGCGCGGATCGGCTTCGAGGCGGCTTCCGCGTGCTGGAGACGCCGGCCGTCCGGCGCCCGCTCGCTCTCGTCGTGGCCGGCCCGCACCTCCGGGTGGATGACACCTTCGCGCTCGCGCGGGTTGAGGTCCTCGACGCTCATGCGGCGGCTCCGTTCAGCACCTGCGCGATGTGGATGTACTTGAGCGGCAATCCCAGACGCTCGGCGCAGCCCTTCTGGTGCATCAGGCACGAAGAGTCCGCCGAGACGACGTAGGCGGCCCCGGCCCGGTTCTGATCGGCGACCTTGTCGTAGCCCATCTTGGCCGAGACGGCGGGCTCGAACACCGAGAAGGTGCCGCCGAAGCCGCAGCACTCGTCCGGCCGGGCGAGATCGACGAGCTCGACGCCCTTCACGAGGCGCAGCAGGTCGAGGGGCTTCGAGAAGTAGGGCTTGACCAGCTCGGTCGGCCGCGCGTGGTGGATGCCGCGCAGGGCGTTGCAGTTGGTGTGGTAGGCGACCTTGTGGGGGAAGTTCGCCCAGGGCAGGTCCTCGACCTTCAGCACGTCGTGCAGGAACTCCACCAGCTCGTAGGTGCTGGCGCGGACGTGCCGGACCTCGTCGGTCTGCGGGATCGCCGTCAGATGCTCCCGCACCTGGTGCACGCAGGATCCCGACGGGGCGACGACGTAGTCGAACCCGGAGAAGTTCTTGACGAACAGCGCCTCGGTCGCGGCCGCCTCGGCGTGGCAGCCGGTATTGGTCATCGGCTGGCCGCAGCAGGTCTGGTCGAACGGATACTCGACCGTGCAGCCCAGGCGCTCGAGGAGCTCGAGGGTGGCGATCCCGACCTCGGGCTCGAAGGCGTCGACGTAGCACGGCACGAACAGGCCGACCCGCATGGTCCGGCAACTCCCTGGATACCCCGGCCCGGCGGCCTGGAACGGTTCAAGACTGCCCCAGGGTCTACCGGATGGGGCGACCCTTGGCGAGGTCGCGCAGTGCGGCACCGTGCCCGCTGTAACCGGGCGCCGCTGCCTCCCCGCGCCCGGTCCCGGCTTCGCGCGCGAACGCCCGCGCGAAGCCGGGGAGTTTTCCCGGGAAGCGATGCCGCAAGCTTGATTTCCGACGCCTCAGAGTCGAAGGACGTCTGGAAGCGTTCCGAAGAGATCATCACCATGGAAGAACTGCTCGCCCGCGTCACCACCCGCACCGGGCTCGACGCCGCGACCGCTCAGACCGCCATCGGGCACATCCTGGCCTTCCTGCAGAAGGAAGGACCCGCGGCCGAAGTCGGCCAGCTGCTCGCGGCCCTGCCGGGCTCCGAGGCGCTGATCGCCGAGTCGAACGCCGGCGAGAGCGGCGGCGGTGGCCTGATGGGCATGCTCGGCGGCATGATGGGCGGCGGCGGCGTCATGGCGCTCGGCCAGAAGCTGATGGCGGCCGGTGTGCCGATGGGTCAGATGCAGCCCCTCGGACAGGAGCTGTTCGCCTTCGGCCGCGAGAAGGTCGGCGAGGACGCGATGGGCCCGATCATCGGCTCGATCCCCGGGCTGAACCAGTTCGTCTGACCGCGGATCGGTGTGCGCGGCCGCACGGCATTCGGGTGACGCCTGGACGAAGAGTAAAAAAGAGGTTTCGAGGCGAAAGCTTGACGGAACCTGTCCACGCGATCCCCGTTATTGGGGATGTGGCCCGGATCGACGCCTTCGGCAGTGTCCGGTACCGCACTCAAGCAGGCCGGCCATGCCCGTCTTCGAAGCCAAGAACCTGGACAGCGAGTTCGAAGGGCAGTCCCTGCTCGCTGCCATCCTGCACCCGACCCGCGCGGCGCAGACCCGGGCCCTGAGGCACGGTCGCCGGCGCGCGGAGCGCGCGGCGGCCCTGGCCGATCCGATGACGATCGAGCCGCGCTTCCCGATCGCGCCCGGCGAGCTGGCACCGACCGGGCTCACGGGCCGCTGAGGCGGACCGCCGGCGCGCCGCCGTCTACCAGGCCTGCGCCGTGACGAGACCCTGTCGGGTCACCACCACCCATTCCCGTCCGTGGCGCTCGACGCCCTCGACGCGGCCGACGCCCGGGATGATGTCGCCGGGTGCGACCTCGACGAGGCGGCGCCGCCGGTTCTCCAGGATCGCGGTGCCCTCGTAGACGTCGCGCAGGGCCCAGCCCTCGATCACCGGCGGCTTGTCGGGTGCGGCCGGCTTCGGCTTGGGCTCGCTCGCCTTGGCGTCCGCGACCCTGACCTCGGGCTTGACCTCAATCTTGGCCTCGGCGGCGCGGGCGGGCTCCCCGATGCTCCCGGTCTGGGTCGGCTCCGCCTTCGCGGCGGCCGGCGCCGCGGCCGCGCGGCGGTCGAGCTGCGCGGCGAGGCCGCTGAGGCGGGTGTTGTGGTCGCGCTCGACCTGCTCGAGCCGCTCGCCGAGGGCGGCGATCTTGCCGTTCAGAGTCTTGTCGGCCTGCGTCAGGCGCTCGCCGAGGGCGGTGCTGCGGCTGGCCGCCTCCTTCCGCGCGACGTCGGTCGAGGCGCGCAGGTCGGCGAGCACGGTGTGGAGCTGCGCGATGTCGGCGGCGAGGCGCACCGTCTCGGTGCGGCCGGCGTCGAGCGTCGTCTCGAGGGCCGCGAGCGCGTCGGGCCGGACCGAGGCCGGGCGGGAGAGCGCCATCACGCCCCCGCCCAGGAGGACACCGATCGCCAGGGTCGCGCCCGGGATCGCGAACCGCTTCGGATCGAGGCGCGACAGCGACGCCAGCGTGAACCTCGCGGCGGCGGGCGACGCCGCGGTCTCGTTCGCGGCGGTCTCGGCCGCGGCGTCGGTCTTGCCGGTCACCGCGGCCTTGAGCAGGTCGGCCGGGGAGACGCCCTGGGACCCGGCCTGCTTGGCTTCGATCTTCGTCATCGCCCCGAACTCCGCACGCGGCCTCGCGCTGCAAGCGTTCGTTAAGGACGTTTGTTTACGAAACCCTTACCGCGACCGCACGGCTCAGGCCGCGAGCCCGCGCTTATTCAGGAGCGGGTCGATGCTCGGCATCCGCCCGCGGAAGGCCGTGTAGGCCTCGCGCGGGTCGCGCAAATTGCCCGCCCCGTACACGAAGGTCCGCAGCCGCTTCGCCGTCTCCGGATCGAAGATGTCGCCGGCCTCGCGGAACGCGTCGAAGGCGTCCGCGTCCAGTACTTCCGACCAGAGGTAGCTGTAGTAACCGGCGGCGTAGCCGTCCCCCGAGAAGATGTGGGCGAAGTGCGGCGTCCGGTGCCGCATGCTGATCTCGGCCGGCATGCTGATCCGCCGCAGCGCCTCGGCCTCGAAGGCGGGCACGTCGAGACCGCCCTCGCCCTCCGCCGAGAGGTGCAGGGTCATGTCGACGATCGCCGAGGACGTGTACTCCACGGTGGCGAAACCCTGGTTGAAGGTCCGCGCGGCGAGCAGCTTCCGCAGCAGGGCGTCGGGCATCGGCTCGCCCGTGCGATGGTGGCGCGCGTGGGTCCGCAGGACTTCCGGCTGCTCCAGCCAGTGCTCGTAGAGCTGCGAGGGCAGCTCGACGAAGTCGCGCGATACCGCCGTCCCGGACAGGAGCGGATAGGTCACGTCCGAGAGCAGCCCGTGCAGGGCGTGGCCGAACTCGTGGAACAGGGTGCGCGCGTCGTCGAAGGACAGCAGCGTCGCCTCGCCCTCGGGCGCCTTGGCGAAGTTCATGACGTTGACGATGATCGGCGTGACCGTCCCGTTCAGGCGCTCCTGCGAGCGGAAGGCGCTCATCCAGGCGCCTGACCGCTTCGAGGCGCGGGCGAAGTAGTCGCCCAGGAACAGGCCGACTTCGGACCCGTCGGGATTGCCGACCCGCCAGACCCGGACGTCGGGATGGTAGCGCGGCACGTCGGACAGCTCGGTGAAGGTCAGGCCGAACAGCCGGGACGCCGTGTCGAACGCCGCCTGGATCATCCGCTCCAGCGGCAGGTACGCCTTGATCTCGCTCTCGTCGAGGTCGTGCTCGGCGCGCCGCACCTTCTCGGCGTAGTGACGCCAATCGTGCGCCTGGAGGGCGAAGTTGTGCCCCTCCGCCTGGATCGTGGCCTGGAGGCGGTCGCGCTCCTCGGCCGCCCGCGCGCGGGCCGGCGTCCACACGTCCCGCAGCAGCCCGGTCGCCGCGTCCGGGCTCGCCGCCATCGTGTCGTCGAGGGCGAAATGGGCGAAGCTCTCGAAGCCGAGGAGCCGCGCCCGCTCGGCGCGCAGCCGGATGATCTCCGCGATGATCGCGCGGTTGTCGGTCGCGCCGCCGTTCTCGCCGCGCCGCGTCCAGGCCGCGTAGGCGCGCTCGCGCAGGTCGCGCCGGGTCGAGCAGACCAGGAACGGCTCGATCAGCGAGCGGGACAGGGTGATGACGTGCCCGTCGAGGCCGCGCTCCTTCGCGGCGCTCTCGGCGGCCGCCCGCAGGAACGGCGGCAGGCCGGCCAAGTCCTCCTCGCCCTGCAGCGGCAGGGTGAAGCTGCTCTCGTCGGCCAGGAGATTCTGGCTGAACGTCGTCCCGAGTTCCGACATGCGCGCGGCGATCTCGGCGATGCGGGCCTTGTCCGCGGGCGCGAGATCCGCCCCCGACCGGCGGAAGCGGATCCGGTACCGGTCGAGCACCCGCCGCTCCTCCGCGCCCAGTCCCCCGGCGTCGATCGCCGAGATCCGGGCCCAGAGTTCGGGGTTGAGATAGATGGCGCTGCCGTGCCGGGCGAGCTTCGGCCCGATCTCCCGCTCGATGGCCTGCAGGTCCGGATTCGTGTGGCTGCCGGTCAGATTGTAGAACACGCCGGCGACGCGCTCGAGGGCGAGGCCCGCTCGCTCCATCGCCTCGACGGTGTTGCCGAAGGTGGCCGGAGCGGCCTGGTTCGCGATGGCGCGGATCTCGGAATCGTGGGCCGCGAGCGCGGCCTCGAACGCGGGCCTGTAGTGCTCCGGCCGGATCCGCTCGAAGGGCGGCAGGCCGTGCGGGGTGCTCCACTGCGCTTCGCGGAAGGGATTGGCCTGCGGCAGGCCCGGGAGCCCGGCATCAGCTGCGTCCGACATGCAGTCCTCAAATCTACGTCCACGCGGCAGCGCGATCGTCCGCGCCGCCGGTGCGCCGACATAGGGTGTGCCGGCGCGATCCGGAAGACAGTGGCTCGATCGGCGCGGCCGTCAACCGGGTCCGGGCGATCCGAATGACGTCTCGCTCGTTGTAGAGGCCAACGCCCACGCTTCGAGGCCCCATGTCGGGACGCAGCCTGTCGACTTTCCGACCCGCGATGGTTCTCGCGGGCGGCGCCCTCGCCGTGGGGCTCGCCTTCCCGGCATCGCCGGTCCGCGCCGTCGAAGCGCCGGCGGCGACGGTGCCGACACCCCCGCCCCTCCCGCCGGAGCGTCCCGAGGCGCTGAAGCCGCCCGTCGCGGAGCCGGGCAAGGAGCAGGCCCGGGAGGCGCCGAAGGAATCCGGCCGGGACAGGCCGGCGGATGCCGCGCCGGAATCCGGGAAGGAGACGGGCAAAGAGGCCGGCAGGCCCGAGATTCCATCGCCGCCGCCGGCACCGCCCGAGCGGCCGCCGGAGCTGTCGGGCGCGGCCGTCCTGGCCCTCAAGGTGACGCCGCCGGACGACACCGCCTGCCGGACGCGGCTGAAGCGGCTCGGCGTCGACTTCGAGCCGCTGCCGCCGATCTCCGAAGGCCAGTGCACCGCACCGCTGCCGCTCAAGGTGACGAAGTTCGCCGACGGCGTGGCGCTGCCGCAGGGCGCCACGCTGACCTGCCGGACCGCCGAGGCGCTGGCGCGCTGGGTCACCGAGGTTCAGGTCGAGGCCGATCGGACGCTCAAGCATCCCCTGACCGCGCTCGAATTCGGCGGCTCCTACGTCTGCCGCGGGCAGAACCACGACGTCGACGCCAAGCTCAGCGAGCACGCCTTCGCCAACGCCGCCGATATCATGGGCTTCGCCTTCGCGGGACGCGCGAGCATCCCCGTGAAGGCGATGCCGGACGGCTCCGAGGAGGCACAGTTCCTCGGCGCGGTGCGCGCCAAGGCGTGCGGCTACTTCCGCACCGTCCTCGGCCCGGGCTCGAACGCCGCGCACGCCAATCATTTCCACCTCGACGAGCGCGAGCGCAGCGCCGGTCACCGTCTGTGCCAGTAGAGCGGCGTGGAACGTTCCCGCAGATCCGGCATTTCTCGGCACGAGAGCGCGTCCGCTCCCCGGAATGACGACGACGATGATCCCGAAACCTTGGCGGTCGGTCAGTGCGGCACTGCTGGCGAGTTGTCTGGCCGCGCACGGCGCGGCGGCGCGGAGCGGGAAGGGCCAGAAGGCCGAGACGGTCGAGCCGCCGGCGCTGACGGCCGAGGCGGTGAACGCCGCGGCCCCGGCACAGCCGGGCGCCGGGAAGACCGAGGGTGCGAAGCCGGACGCGAGGAAGCGTCGGGCCAAGTCGTCCGAGGAGCGGCCCGATCCGCTGATCCTCAAAGCCCAGGTTCTGCTCGATCGCGCGCGTTTCTATCCCGGCGCGATCGACGGCCGGAAAGGCGACAATTACCGGCACGCCCTCTCGGCCTTCGCGGTGGCCCAGGGACTGCCCGCCGGCGAGGACCTGACGCCCGAGATCTGGGACAAGCTCCAGGCGACCAGCGATAAGCCGGTGGTCACGGACTACACGCTCACCGAGGCCGACGCCGCGGGCCCCTATGTCGAGCGGATCCCGCCCAAGATGGAGGAGCAGGCCGAACTCAAGACGCTGGGCTACACCAATCCCCGCGAGATGCTGGCCGAGCGGTTCCACATGAGCCGCGACCTGGTCAGCGCGCTCAATCCCGGCAAACCCCTCGACAAGGCCGGCACGACCATCGCGGTCGCGGCGGTCGACCCGATGGGCACGGACAAGCCGAAGGGGAAGGATCTGCCGCAGGAGCCGAAGGTCGAGCGCATCGAGGTCGACAAGACGAGCCGCGACGTTCGCGCGTTCGGCGCCGACGGGAAGCTCGTGGCCTACTATCCCGCGTCGATCGGCAGTTCCGAGAAGCCGGCGCCGAGCGGCGAGACCAAGGTGAAGGGCGTCGCGTTCGATCCCGACTACACCTACAACCCGAAATACGCGTTCAAGGGCGTGAAGGCGCAGCACAAATTCATCATCCAGTCGGGCCCCAACAACCCGGTCGGCCTGGTCTGGATCGATCTCGCGATCCCGAGCTACGGGATCCACGGTACGCCCGAGCCTGAGAAAGTCGGGAAGACCGAGTCCCACGGCTGTATCCGCCTGACGAACTGGAACGCCCGCGACCTCGCCGCACATGTGACACGGGGCGCCAAGGTCAGCTTCAAGGACGACTGAGCGGGCGTTCGGGGATACCCGCGGCCGCCCTCGCGGCGGCGTCCGCACAAAAATGTATCATCGGTTAACATAGCGCCCGGTCTGGGTGTCAGAACGGGCCGGGAACGCTTGACACATTGCGCATTACGGGCGACGCCTCAGGTTGTCTCGCGGGCTGGCCCCCGAGCCGCGTTCACCCTTCCGGACGCTGCTCACGCGGTGCGCAAGGCCTGACCAACCGCATGGCAAGATCCCCGGCGACGGGGGCATTCGAAGGGAAGACGGCCCGGCGTGATTGCTGACCCCAACGACGACGTCCTCAACGGCGTCCGTGTTCTCGTCGTCGAGGACGAGGCCGCGATCTCGATGCTGCTGGAGGACATGCTCCTCGACTTCGGCTGTGCCGTGGTCGGGCCGGCCGCGCGTCTGTCCTCGGCGCTCGAGATGGCGTCGCAGGAGGCGTTCGAGGTCGCCATTCTCGACGTGAACGTGGCGGGTGAGCCGATCTACCCGGTGGCCGAGGCCATCGCCAAGCGCGACCTGCCGCTGGTCTTCTCGACCGGCTACGGCGGCGCCGGCATCCGCGAGCCGTTCCGCGACAGGCCCGTCGTCCAGAAGCCGTTCAGCCAGGCCGACCTGAAGCGCACGCTGATCGGGGCGATCCGCGCGGCCCGCGCCTGAGACCAGAGGCGCTCGCGCGGGCAGGCTGAGGTCCGCACGTCAGAGCCCCTCGATCGTGAAGACCCGCTCGACATGGGCGGGCCAGGCCCAGCGCCCGACGAACACGGCGTCGGCCCGGAACGTCGCCCCGGCGCACCACGCATTCCGACCGATCCAGGCGCGGACCGCGCGGGAGAACCGCCGCCTCTTGGCGGCGTCGATCGCCTCCCGGGCGTCGTCGCGCTTTGCCCGCGCCTTCACCTCCACGAACACGACGGTGTTCCAGCGCTGGACGATGAGGTCGATCTCGCCGCCCGCGATGCTGACGCGCCGGCCGATCGGCCAGTAGCCCTTGAGCATCAGCGCGGCGAGCGACAGCCACTCGGCCCGGTGTCCCAGCCGATAGGCGGCGCGGCGCCGGCCAGCCCGCTCCGGCAGTGCCCCGTTCATCACTGGTCGCGCGCCAGCGCCAGCGCCCGCGCGTAGACGAGGCGCCGCGGCTGCCCGGTCTCGTGGGACACGAGGCTGGCGGCATCCTTGATCGAGTGCCGCTCCAGCGCCGCCAGGATCAGGGCGTCGAGGGCGGCGTCCGAATCCGCGTTCCGCTCCGGCGCCGTCGCCGCACCGATGATCACCACGATCTCACCCTTCGGCGGTCCCTCCTGGGCGAAGCGCTCGCTCAGGCTACCCAACGTATCGCGCCGGATGGTTTCGTAGAGCTTGGTCAGCTCGCGGGTCACGGCGGCCGGCCGCTCCGACCCCAGCACCGCGGCGGCGTCCGCCAGCATGTCGGGCAGCCGATGCGGCGACTCGAACAGGACCAGCGTGCCGGGGACCTGGAGCAGTGCCTCCAGGCGGTTGCGCCGCGCGCCGGCCTTCTGCGGCAGGAAGCCCTCGAAGAAGAAGCGGTCGGTCGGCAGGCCCGCCGCGACCAGCGCCGTCATCACCGCGGACGGTCCCGGCACCGGCGTGATGGCGATGCCGGCCTCGATGGCGGCCTGGACCAGCTTGTAGCCGGGATCCGAGACGAGCGGCGTCCCGGCATCCGAGACCAGTGCCAGCGCCTCTCCGGCGCGCAGCCGCGCCACCATCCGCTCGCGCACCGCGTCGTTGGAATGCTCGTGATAGGCCAGGAGCGGCGTCGTGATCCCGTAATGCGCCAGCAGGTTCCGGGTGACGCGGGTGTCCTCGGCCAGGACCGCGTCGGCCGCCGCCATCGTGGCCAGCGCCCGGATGGTGATGTCGCGCAGGTTCCCGATCGGGGTCGCCACGATGTGCAGGCCCGGGGACAGGGGCTCGGTCTCGCTCGCGAGGCCGAAGGCCGTGAAGGTCGTGCTGCGCGGCCGGTCGGGCGCGAGCTTCTGGGACGGAGCTCGGGTCGAGGCGGCGGGCCCCGGGTCGTCGAATCTGCGGGTCATCACCGGCGATCTTGCCACACCGGCCGCCTCTCGTCGCGGCCGGGCCGCGTGACCGGGGGGCAAGTCCGCGCCGCCGCGTTTACATTTGGGATCGTGCCGGTCAGGCTGCGGAGCCTGCCCGAAGGAGTACGCGCCATGGCGCGCCCGACAAGCGCGCGGGACCGTCTCGTGCGTGTCACCGCCCCGACCGCCGCGCTCTGCGCCGTCCTGCTGTCGCTCGGCGGCTGCATCGGCAGCGACTTCGCCAGACGCGCGACCGGGCCGCAGGCCGAGCTGACCCCGCCGGCCGCCGTGCCGGGCGCGCCGGGCCCCGCGCCCGCCGCGGAGCCGATGCCCGCCGCGGCGCCGATGCCGGCCGCGGGCGGCGGCGGGCGCATCGGCGCGGGTTCGGTGAAGGTGGCCCTGGTGCTGCCGCTGACCGGCCAGGGGTCGACGGTGGGTGCCGCCCTGCGCAACGCGGCGCAGCTCGCCTACGACGAGGCCCAGCAGCCGGACCTGACGCTCCTCGTCGAGGACGACCGGGGCAGCCCGGACGGCGCCCGGGAGGCGACGCAGGAGGCGCTGCGTCAGGGCGCCGACATCGTCCTCGGCCCGCTCTTCGCCGGCAGCGTCCAGGCCGCCGCCACCGTCGCCAGGACCGCCGGCAAGCCGGTGATCGGTTTCTCCACGGACGCGACCGTGGCGAACCAGGGCGTCTACCTGCTGAGCTTCCTGCCGCAGCCGGAGGTGGACCGCGTCGTCGAGGACGCGGTCGCCGGCGGGAAGCGGTCGTTCGCGGCGCTGATCCCCGAGACGGCCTACGGCAACGCCGTCGAGGCGGAGTTCCGGGAGATCGTCGCCCGGAAGGGCGCGCGGGTCGCCGCCGTGGAGCGCTACCCGGCGGGCGCGCCCGGCCCGGCGGTGGAGCGGCTCGCGCGGGTGATCGCCGGGCCCGGCGCCACCGCCGACGCGCTGTTCATCCCCGAGACCGCCGACGCCATGCCCGCCGTGGCGGCGTCGCTGACGAAGGCGGGCTTCTCGCCCGCCCGGGTGCGTCCCCTCGGCACCGCCCTCTGGAACGAGCCGTCGCTCTACGCGCTGCCCGCGCTCCAGGGCGGCCGCTACGCCGCGCCGGACCGCGTCGGCTTCTCGAATTTCAGCGCGCGCTACCAGGCCCGGTTCGGCACCGTCCCGCCGCGTGTGGCCTCGCTCGCCTACGACGCGGTGCTGCTCGCGGCGGCCCTGTCGCGGCGGTACGGCTCGCAGCGCTTCGCCGAGGCGACCCTGACCAACGGCCTGGGCTTCGCGGGCGTCGACGGGACGTTCCGGTTCCGGCCGGACGGTCAGAGCGACCGGTCCCTCGCGGTCTACGAGATCCGCAACAACGCCGCGACGCCCGTCAGCCCCGCCCCGCGGGTCCTCGCGAAGCCGGCGATCTGATCAGGCCGCGAGTTCGGCGACCAGGGCGTTCAGCACCGGCGCGCCCCGCGCCGTGGCGGCGATGCGGCCGCCGGGCAGCCGCTCCAGCAGGCCGTCCCCGATCAGCATGCCGATCCGGTTGCCGTTCAGCGGCCGCCCCTTGAGGGCCGCGTAGCGCTCGGGATCGATCCCCTCGCGCAGGCGCAGTCCCATCACCAGGAACTCGTCGGCCTGGTCGGCGGCCGAGAGCGTCTCGGTCTCGACGATCCCGTGGCCCTCGGCCTCGACGCGGGCGAGCCACGCCTCGGGCGACCGCTCCGTGACGGTCCCGATCCGGCCCCCGGGCGTCACGAGCCGGCCGTGGGCGCCCGGACCGATGCCGGCATACTCGCCGTAGCGCCAGTAGAGCAGGTTGTGCCGCGATTCCGCGCCGGGCCGCGCGTGGTTCGAGATCTCGTAGGCCGGAAGGCCGGCCTTCGCGCAGAGATCCTGGGTGACGTCGTAGAGGGCGCGGCCGACCTCGTCGTCCGGCGTCACCAGCTTGCCGGCGGCGGCGAGCCCGTGGAACGGCGTTCCGGGCTCGATGGTGAGCTGGTAGAGCGAGAGGTGCTCGGCGGCCCGCGCGAGCGCGTCAGCGAGCTCTGCCCGCCACAGGGCCGGCGTCTGCCCGGGCCGCGCGTAGATCAGGTCGAAGGAGGTCCGCGCGAACGCCGACTGCGCCAGGGCGATCGCGTCGAGGGCCTGCGCGGTGTCGTGCAGGCGCCCGAGGGTCCGCAGCGAGGCGTCGTCGAGGGCCTGGATGCCGAGCGAAACCCGGTTGACGCCGGCGGCGCGGTAGCCGTGGAACCGGCCCGCCTCGACGCTCGACGGGTTGGCCTCGAGGGTCACTTCCGCGTCCGGCGCGACCGCCCAGTGGGCCGCCACCGCGTCGAGCAGCCCGGCCACCGTGGCGGGCTGCATCAGCGAGGGCGTGCCGCCGCCGAGGAAGATGCTGGTCACGGTCCGCCCCGGCGTCCGGGCGGCGCTGTGGGCGATCTCGGCGCGGAACGCCGCCAGGAAGCGCGGCTCGTCCACGCCCGCGCGGCGGACGTGGCTGTTGAAGTCGCAGTACGGGCACTTCGCGGCGCAGAAGGGCCAGTGCAGGTAGATCCCGAAGCCCGCGTCGCGGGTCGGATGGTTCGGGCCGGTCGATGACATGATGGCGGGGATGTGAGCGCCCGCGCCCCGTTTGGCAATCAGGCGCGGGGCGCGAGGCAGGCGCGGCTCAGCTCCACGAAGGCCCGGGCCCGGTGCGAGAGGCCCCGCCCCTTCTGCCAGTCGACGCCGTGCTTCTCGTCGGCACTCATCTCGCCGAAGGTGCGGTCGTGGCCCTCCGGCCGGAAGATCGGGTCGTAGCCGAAGCCCGCGGAGCCCTTCGCGGCGACGAGGTCTCCGAACACCCGTCCCTCGAACAGCTCGGTGTGCCCGTCCGGCCAGGCCAGCACCAGGGCGGACACGAAGTGCGCCCGGCGGTCGGCCGCGCCGCGCCGGTCGAGTTCGGCGAAGATCCGCGCCATCGCGCCGGCGAAATCCTTGGTCGGGCCGGCCCAGCGGGCCGAGAAGATGCCCGGCGCCCCGTCGAGGGCGTCGACGCACAGGCCGGAATCGTCCGCGAAGGCTGGCAGACCGGTGGCGTCGGTTGCCGCCCGCGCCTTGATCGCGGCGTTCTCGGCGAACATCGTGCCGGTCTCGTCGGGCTCGGGCAGGCCGAGCTCGCCCGCCGACACCGCCTCGATCCCGAACGGCGCGAGCAGGTCGCGCATCTCGGCGAGCTTGCCGGCATTGTGCGTGGCGATCACCACCTTCCCGGTCAGGCGGCGGCTCACGCGATGGCCTCCTTCTGCAGGGCGACCAGCCGCTCGGTGCCGGCGCGGGCGAGGCCGAGCAGCTCGATGAGCTGCTCCTGGGTGAAGGGCTCCATCTCGGCGGTGCCCTGCACCTCGACGATGCCGCCTCGGCCGGTGAGCACGAAGTTCGCGTCGGTCTCGGCCGCCGAATCCTCGGCGTAGTCGAGGTCGAGGACCGGCGTGCCCTTGTAGAGACCGCACGAGACCGCGGCGACGTGATCGCGCAGCGGATCGACGGAGATGATCGAGCGGGTCCGCATCCAGGCGAAGCAATCGTGCAGCGCCACCCAGGCGCCCGTGATCGCGGCCGTCCGGGTGCCGCCGTCGGCCTGGATCACGTCGCAATCGATCGTGACCTGGCGCTCGCCCATCGCCGGCAGGTTGGTGACGGCGCGCAGCGACCGGCCGATCAGCCGCTGGATCTCCTGGGTCCGACCCGACGGCTTCCCGGAACCGACCTCGCGGCGGGTGCGTTCGTGCGTCGCACGCGGCAGCATGGCGTACTCGGCCGTGACCCAGCCCTTGCCGGACCCGCGCAGCCACGGGGGCGCGCGCTCTTCCAGCGAAGCTGTGCAGAGCACCCGGGTGTTGCCGAAACTGACGAGGCACGAGCCCTCGGCGTAGCGCGAGACCGCGCGCTCCAGGCTCACGGGCCGCAACTCGTCGGCGGCACGCTTGGAAGGCCGCATCGCGGGCCCCTTCTGTCGAGAGTGTCGAGGGCCGGGCTCTTAGGCCGCCGCGCCACCGCGGGCAAGCATCGCCGTACGGATTGATCCGCGCGGGACGGTTGGACATGATCGGACCACAGGATGACCCCGTGACAAACCCCAGTCCCAACTTCTCGAACGGCCAGGCCATGCAGGCGCTCGCCGCCCTCAACGAGCGCGCCCGGGAGATCTTCCGGCAGATCGTCGAGAGCTATCTCACGACCGGCGAGCCGGTCGGCTCCCGGAATCTGGCGCGCATCCTCCCGATGGCGCTGTCGCCGGCCTCGATCCGCAACGTCATGGCGGATCTGGAGCATTCCGGCCTGATCTTCGCGCCGCACACGTCCGCCGGCCGCCTGCCCACGGAGCTCGGCCTGCGCTTCTTCGTCGACGCGATGCTCGAGCTCGGCGACGTCAGCCAGGACGAGCAGGCGCGGATCGAGGCGCAGATGCGCGCCGCCGCCTCGGGCCACACGTTCGATTCCGCGCTGGCCGAAGCCTCGACCATGCTGTCCGGGGTCTCCAGGGGCGCCGGAGTCGTCCTGACCACGAAGGCGAACGTCAACCTGAAGCACATCGAGTTCGTGCGCCTCGATCCCGCCCGCGCCCTCGTCATCCTCGTCTCGGACGACGGCTCGGTAGAGAATCGCCTCGTGGACCTGCCGGCGGGCCTGCCGGCCGGCGCGCTGCAGGAGGCGACGAATTTCCTGAACGCGCGCCTGCAGGGCCGCACGCTCGGCACGCTGCGCGCCGAGATCGAAGCCGGCCGCAAGGCGATGAAGCGGGAGCTCGACGTGATCACCGAGCGCCTCGTCGATGCCGGGCTCGCCACGCCGGTCGGGCCGTCGGAGGCGCGCCAGCTGATCGTGCGCGGACAGGCCAACCTGCTGGACGACCTGCGCGCGGTGGAGGACCTCGAGCGCATCCGCCTGCTGTTCAACGATCTGGAGACCCAGAAGGACGTTATCGATCTCCTGTCCCGCGCCGAGGGCGGCGAGGGCGTCCGGATCTTCATCGGCTCGGAGAACAAGCTGTTCTCGCTGTCGGGCTCCTCGCTGATCGCGGCGCCGTTCCGCGACGGATCGCAGAAGATCGTCGGGGTCGTCGGCGTGATCGGTCCGACCCGGCTCAACTACGCGCGGATCGTGCCGATGGTCGACTACACGGCGCGGGTGGTGTCGAAGCTCCTGGACGGCGGACGGTAGAGGGCGCCGGGCAGAGGGCCCGCCCGGCGCGCCAACCTTGTCGTGCTCACTCAGGCCGGGATCACGTCCACGATTTCGTAGGTGTCGGGATCGATGATCACGATGTCGTCGCGCACCAGGACGAAGTCGTAACCCTCGTATTCGGGCACCAGCTCGACGATGGCCGGCGGGAGCCGGTGGAGGGTGATCGAGCGCGGGATCGCCGTGCCGACCGCGAGACCGAACGCCACGTCCCGGAGCGGCGAGACGCCCAGACGCGTGATCGAGCTGCGGAACTCCGTGCGCTGACGGGTGTCGAGGCGGCCGACGGCGCCGCGGACGGCGCCCCGGTCGCGGGCGCCGTCACGGCCCCCCCGCTCGCCCGCCGGACCGCGACCGCCACGCTCGGGACCGGCCGCGTCACGATTGCCGCGGTCGGGCCCGGCACCCGGTTCGCGGGCACCACGCTCGCCCCGGTCCCCGCGATCGCCGGCACCCGGGTTCGCGGCGGGCCCGGCCCGGTCAGCCGGTCCGTTGCGCTCGGCCGCGCCACCGGGGCGGCCCGGCGCCTCGGCACCGCGGCCGCCCGGACCACCCGGCTCGGCGCCGCGCGGTCCGCCCTCGGCACCGCCGGGCCCGCGCATCGCGCCCCCTCGGGCCCGCCGGCGCCGCCCCGCATTCCACCGCCCGCGCCACCGCCACCGCCCGGGCCGCCGCCGGCCGGACCGGCGCCCGCGCCGGCGGCGCCGCCGGGCCCGCCGGCGCCGCCGCCACCGGGCCCGGCCCCTCCGCCGCCCGGGCCGCCCTGCGCGAACGCCGTCGCCGCTCCGGCCACGACGATGGCCGCCGCGACCGTGTCTCTCAGAATCCGCTTCATGGCTTCTCCTCCTGGAGTGGTCGGAGCGCCGTCGACGCCCACGCCGGCCCGCAACGGGGCCTCGGGGCGAACCGTTCCGTCCCGCGGCACTGTGGACACGCTGCCCGTGACACCCGCCCGCGCTGTCCTCGGCTAAGTCGGATCACGGTCTTGCGATCAGGCGCGTCACCTGTAACGTCGCGCCGCACCAGAAAGAGACCGGCTCCGGCCGGCATCGAGATTGATCGACGGAGACGCCATGTCCGCCTCGCGAGACGATACGATCGGTATCGCACCGAGTGCCCTCGACGACGCCGCGGACCGGAAGCGCCGGATCTGGGCGATCGTCGGATCGTCCTCGGGCAATCTCGTCGAGTGGTACGACTTCTACTGCTACGCGTTCTTCGCGCTCTACTTCGCTCCGGCCTTCTTCCCGAAGGGCGATTCCACCAGCCAGCTCCTGCAGACCGCCGGCATCTTCGCGGTGGGCTTCTTCATGCGGCCGATCGGCGGCTGGCTGTTCGGCCGCATCGCCGACCGGGTCGGCCGCCGGACCTCGATGGTCATCTCGGTGCTGATGATGTGCTTCGGCTCGCTGCTGATCGGCATCCTGCCGACCTACGAGCATGTCGGCACGCTGGCCCCCGTGCTGCTGCTCCTCGCCCGCATGCTCCAGGGCCTGTCCGTCGGCGGCGAGTACGGCACCTCGGCGACCTACATGAGCGAGGTGGCGATCAAGGGGAAGCGCGGCTTCTTCGCCTCGTTCCAGTACGTGACGCTGATCGGCGGCCAACTCCTCGCCTCGCTGGTCCTGGTGCTGCTGCAGACGGTGATGACCGGTCCGGAACTCACGGCCTGGGGCTGGCGCATCCCGTTCTTCATCGGCGCCGCGCTCGCGGTCGTCGCGCTCTATCTCCGGCGCTCCCTGGCCGAGACGAAGGACAGCAGCGACAAGGAGACCGCCGGCACCTTCTCCGCGCTGGCCAAGCACTGGCGGGCGTTCCTGGTCGTGATCGCCTACACGGCCGGCGGCTCGCTGAGCTTCTACACCTTCACGACGTACATGCAGAAGTATCTCGTCAACACCGCCGGCATGCCGAAGACCTCGGCGTCGCAGACGATGACGGTGGTGCTGTTCGTCTACATGATCATCCAGCCGATCTTCGGCGCGCTCTCCGACAAGATCGGCCGCAAGGCCAACATGCTGCTCTACAGCGGCCTCGGCACGCTCATGGTGGTGCCGCTGATGACGGCGCTCGGAACCAACAAGGACCCCTATCTCGCCTTCGCGCTGATCACCCTCGGGCTCGCGGTGGTGTCGTTCTACACGGGCATCAGCGGCATCGTGAAAGCCGAGCTGTTCCCCACCAACGTCCGGGCGCTCGGCGTCGGCCTGTCCTACGCGATCGCCAACGCCACCTTCGGCGGCACCGCCGAGTTCGTCGCCCTGTGGTTCAAGGACGCCGGCATGGAGAGCACGTTCTTCTGGTACGTGACCGTCCTGATGGCGATCGCCTTCGTGGCCTCGCTGATCATGCCGAACCCCAAGGTCCACGGCTATCTCGACGGCGCCGGCACCGTCGAGGAGGCGCTGGGGAAGAAGCCGCGCCTCGCCCACGCCTGATCGGACGCCCGGCTGGACCGGGCGGGACTTTCACGCTGATATGCCTCCCGCCGGGCGCGCCAGACGCCCGCGGGAGGACGCCATGTTGAGGAACGCCGCCGCCGGGGCGCTGGCCCTGCTCTGCCTCGCGACCGCATCGCCGTCCGGGGCCGCCGAGCCGGGCGCCGCCGACGCGCCGTTCAGGCCGACGCGGCCCGCGGGCTACGTCTTCGTCGGCGGCCGCTACGCGATGGCCGGCGGCAAAACCACGGCCTCCGGGCAGATGTTCGTGGAGTACCGCGCCCCGGAGCGGGTGACGCAGCCCTACCCAATCGTCCTGGTGCACGGCACCGCGCAGACCGGGACCAACTTCCTCGGCACGCCCGACGGGCGGCCGGGCTGGGCCGACCGCTTCGCCGCGCAGGGCTTCGCGGTCTACGTCGTCGATCAGGTCGGCCGGGGCCGCTCGGGCGGCGACCCGGACATGTACGGTCCCTACGCCCGCCTGCCCGCCGAGGACCTAGAGACGGTGTTCACCGGGCAGGAGCGCTCCGGGCTCTACCCGCAGGCGAAGCTCCACACGCAGTGGCCGGGCGGTGCCGGCATCCGCGGCAACGCCGCCTTCGACCAGTTCTACCTCTCGCAGGTGCCCTACATCGCGAGCGCGCTGAAGAGCGAGGAGCTGGTCGATCCGGCACTGATCGACCTGCTGGAGAAGATCGGCCCCGCGATCCTGCTGACGCACTCGCAGGCGGGTGTCTTCGGCTGGGCGGTCTCCGATCAGCGGCCCGACCTCGTGAAGGCGCATATCGCCGTCGAGCCGAACGGGCCGACCTTCTACGACATCCGCTTCAAGGGCGGCGCGGACTGGTACGAGCGCGTCGGCGAGGCCCGGGCGCGCCCCTACGGCATCACGCGGGTGCCGCTGCACTTCGAGCCGCCGGTGAGCGGCCCGGCCGACCTGACGGTGGTCCAGGCCGAGAGCGCCGCCGCGCCCGACAAGATCCGCTGCTGGCTTCAGGCCGAGCCCGCGCGCCAATTGCCGAACCTCGCCCGGGTGCCCGCGGTGATCGTCACCGCCGAGGCCTCGTTCCGGGCCACCATGGACGATTGCACGGCGGCCTTCCTGACCCAGGCCGGCGCGAAACCGGACCGGCTGGCGCTCGCCGAGCAGGGTATCCGCGGCAACGGCCACATGATGATGCTGGAATCGAACAGCGACGCCGTGGCGGACGCGATCGTCGGCTGGATCCACGGCCGGGTCCGGGCGCCGTCCCGGCCTTAACCCGCCGCTTACCCTGTCCCGGCGAGGGTGCGCCCGTCATCCGACGAGGGACTGCATGACCGACATGACCGACACCGTGGGCGTCGCGGGCGACCGCATCCGCTCGATCATCGAGCGCGTGGAACGGCTGGAGGAGGAGATCAAGGACCTGATGGAGGCCAAGAAGGAGGTCTTCGCCGAGGCCAAGGGCGAGGGTCTCGACGTGAAGGTGCTCAAGGAGATCCTGAAGATCCGCAAGCAGGACAAGGACGAGCGCGACGAGCAGGAGACGCTCCTCGACGTCTACCTGCGCGCCATGGACGCGCCGTCGCCGGCCCCGATCAAGGCGGCGGCCTGACACGGGCGACCGGGTGCGGCGCCGGGCGCCGCACCTCTCCGCCGCGATGATGCCTAGGCCGCGAGGTAGGCGGCGATGTTGCGCCGGACGCGGTCCAGGGGCTCCTCCGCCGGGTCCGGCAGGACGAAGCGCGCGCCGGTGATCGTCTCGTAGGCGCGGATGTAGACCGCGGCGGTCTCCAGGACGACCTCGGCGGGGATCTCGGGGATCGGGTCCTTGTAGGGGTCGCAGCGGGCGACGACCCAGTTGCGCACGAAGTCCTTGTCGAAGCTCTCCGGGGCCGAACCCGCGGCGAAGCGCTCGGGATAGCTCTGCGCGAACCAGTACCGGCTGCTGTCGGGCGTGTGGATCTCGTCGGCGAGGACGATCCGGCCCCCGGGGTCCGTGCCGAACTCGTACTTCGTGTCCGCCAGGATCAGGCCGCGCTCCGCCGCCAGAGCCGTCCCGCGGGCGAACAGCGCCAGGGCCGCCTCGGACACGGTCGCCCACTGCGCGCGCGTCAGCAATCCGCGCTCGAGGATCTCCGCCTCGGTGAGCGGCTCGTCGTGGCCGCCGTCGAACGCCTTGGTGGTCGGCGTGATGATCGCCTCCGGCAGTTGCTGGTTCGGCCGCATCCCGTCCGGGAAGTGGTGGCCGTACATGTCCCGCTCGCCCGCGCGGTAACGCGTCAGGATCGAGGTCGAGGTGGTGCCCGCGAGGTAGCCGCGCACCACCACCTCCACGGGCAGGATCTCCAGGCGCTGGCCGACCACCACGTTGGGATCGGGATAGGCGATGACGTGGTTCGGGCAGAGGTCGGCGGTCTGCTCGAACCAGTAGCGAGCGGTCTGGGTCAGGACCTGGCCCTTGAACGGGATCGCCGCGAGCGCCCTGTCGAAGGCGCTGATCCGGTCCGAGGTGATGAGAATGCGCCGGCCGTCGGGGAGGTCGTAATTGTCCCGGACCTTGCCGCGGTAATGCCGGGGCAGCTCGGGCAGGGTCGCGTCGCGCAGGACCTGATGCGCGTGCGGGGCGAGATCTGCCGTGTTCATCGGGCTTTCCGTCAGGCTGAACGGCGACCGCGCCGCCGGTCCTCTGTGCGCGGATGGGCCCGGAAATTCCAGTCCCGGACCCCGGGAGCGCGCGCGGCGCCCGGTCCCGCCCTGGTCGGGCCCGGCCGGGACCCTACACTTGGGCGGGGACCAACGACGGTGGACGACCGGCCGCGCGATGCCGAACGCTTCTGCCGGACGGCCGAGGCGCGATGTACGAGACACCCCAACCGTCGGGCAGAGACCCCTTCCTGCGCCGGATCGAGACCGTGGCCCTGTTCCGGCTCACGGACGCGGAGCGCGCCGCGCTCGTCGCGCTCCCCCTGCAGGTCGCTCAATTCGAAGCCAACCAGGACATCATCCGGGAGGGCGACCGGCCGTCCCGAAGCTTCACGCTGCTCAGCGGGATCGCCTGCACGTACAAGTCGACCCGCGCGGGCAAGCGGCAGGTGATGAGCTACCACGTCCCGGGAGACGTGCCGGACTTCCAGAGCCTGTTCCTGGAGGTGCTCGACATCAACATCGCGACGGTGAGCGCCTGCCGCCTCGGCTTCGTCCAGCACGACGCGGTCCGGGCGATGCTGCGGGCGCACCCGCGCCTCAACGAGGTGTTCTGGCGCGCGACGCTGATCGACGCCGCCCTGGTCCGCGAGTGGATGCTCAACACCGGGCGCCGGGAGGCGTATGCCCGGATGGCCCACCTGTTCTGCGAGCTGATGACCCGCCTCGACGCCGTCGGTCTGGCCCCCGACCGGACCTGCGACCTGCCGATGACGCAGCCCGAACTCGCGGACGCCCTCGGGATCACGTCGGTCCACGTCAACCGGACGATTCGCGATCTCAAATCCGCCGGTCTGATCACGCTGCGGGGGCGCCGCCTCACCGTCCACGACTGGGCCGGGCTGCAGGCAGCGGCCGAATTCGATCCGACCTACCTGCACCTGCGCGACGTGGAGACGCGCTGACCGGCCCGCGCGAACTTCGGCCATTCACTGTCGAAGAGATGGGGCGTTCTCGGTCGCCGGCTCTACCGATTCGAAGATCGGGTGCTCAGCGAGAAGATGGTGCCCAGGGACGGAGTCGAACCGCCGACACTGCGATTTTCAGTCGCATGCTCTACCAACTGAGCTACCTGGGCGTCGTCCGCGCCGGTGTCGGCCTCGGACGTCGCGGGGTATAGTGAGTGCTTGGCGGCCTGTCCAGCCTCGCGTGATACCGACGTGACCGGAAGGCTGAAAAATTCAGCCCTCCGGATCCGGCGGGGGCGGCGGCGCGTCGGGATCGGGTTCCTCGGGGATCGCGTAGCGCTCGTTGAGCCAGCGTCCGAGATCGACGTCGGCGCAGCGCTGGGAGCAGAACGGCCGGAAGTCCGGCGTGGACGGTTGCCGGCAGATCGGACAGGGCGGCGGCTGGCGTTCGCGCTTCATGCGAGGGCGCCCCACCCGGCCCGGACGGGGTAGCCCTCCCCGTCGAGCAGGCTGAGGGTCTCGTAGAGCGGCAGGCCGACCACGCCGCTGTAAGACCCGACCAGCT
Source organism: Methylobacterium sp. NMS14P (assembly GCF_028583545.1). Taxonomy (NCBI): domain Bacteria; kingdom Pseudomonadati; phylum Pseudomonadota; class Alphaproteobacteria; order Hyphomicrobiales; family Methylobacteriaceae; genus Methylobacterium; species Methylobacterium sp. NMS14P. The sequence goes on from NZ_CP087106.1 coordinate 3,311,862, forward strand.
TCACCACGAAGGCCCCCGCCAATCCCTGGATCGCGTAGCCGCCGGCTTTGCCGCGCCACTCGCCCGAGGCGACGTAGCCCTGGATGTCGCGACCCGAGAGGCGCTTGAACCGGACACGGCTCTCGACGATCCGCTCGCGGCGCCCGCGGGGCGAGAGGACGCAGACCGCCGTGTAGACCCGGTGCTGCCGCCCCGAGAGCAGGCGCAGGCAATCCGCGGCCTCGTCGGGAATCTCGGCCTTCGGCAGAACGCGCCGCCCGACCGCCACCACCGTGTCGGCCGACAGGAGCCAGGTGGGGGTCGTGGTGTCCTCCAGGTGGAGCGCCGCCTCGGCGGTGGCGAGCTTCGTCCGCGCGAGGCGCCGCGCCAGCTCGCGCGGCGGCTCGGCCTTGCGCGGCGTCTCGTCGATCTCGGCCGGCAGGAGCGCCGCCGGCTCGATCCCGATCTGCTGGAGCAACGCGAGACGGCGGGGCGAAGCGGAGGCGAGCACGAGTCGCGCCGTCGGCCCCTGCGTCCCGCCGATCGCTTCAGGTTTGGCGTCCATGATGTCCCGTTCGCACAATCGACCGGAGCCGCGCGACCGGAGCCGTGCGCGCCCTGCGCGGCGGCACTTCGTCGGCCGGGACAGGCTCTATGCGC